>CAYZVX010000157.1:0-1573 GCA_964482055.1 uncultured Acidiferrobacteraceae bacterium | reverse complement strand
GCGGCCCTCGCCTCCATCCGGTCGGCGATGACCGACGCCGAGTGCGTGGCCTTTCTGCAATGGGCCCTGCCGCAGTTACGCCTGCGCTGGGCGGGATTCCGCAAGGTTCGCCGCACCGTGTGCAAGCGCCTCACGCGACGCCTGGCCGAGCTTGGCATTGCGGATCTGGGCGCTTACCGCAGGCACCTCACGGATCATCCGCAAGAATGGGCGGTGCTCGACGGTCTCTGCCCGATCACGATCTCACGCTTCTACCGCGACCGAGCGGTATTTGACTTCATCGGCGCCACCGTGCTTCCGGCGCTCGTCCGCAGTGCTGAAGCCCGCGGCGCGCAACGGCTGCGGGCCTGGAGCGTGGGGTGCGCATCGGGTGAGGAGCCGTATACGCTGGCGCTGATCTGGCACTTCGCGCTGCAGCCGCCGCCCAGCCTCGCCCTGCGCATTCTTGCTACCGACGTAAGCGCGGCGGCCCTGACGCGCGCCCGGCGCGCCTGCTACGCCGCGGGCAGCCTGAGCCTCCTGCCCCGCGCCTGGCTGGCTAGCGCCTTCACCCGCAGCAACAGCGAGTATTGTCTGCGTGAGGCGCTGCGCGCCGATGTCGAGCTCATCGCACAGGACGTGCGCGCGGAGCTGCCGGATGGCCCCTTCGAGCTGATCATGTGCCGCAATCTTGTCTTCACTTACTTCGACGAGGGGCTTCAAACCACGCTCCTCAAGCGCCTGGTGGACCGCCTGGCGCCTGAGGGTGCGCTCGTGATCGGCCATCGGGAAACGTTGCCGGCTGGGGCGGCCGGAATCAAACCGTGGCCAAATGCGGACAAGCTCGGAATCTCGCGTCACGTCAGCGCCGCCTGAGCGGCGCCAGCAACTAGGGCCGGCCGACGGGCAGAAGGTAAAGGGGTTGCTCCTCGGCGTTCAGCCCAAGCAGCGCCTTGACGGTCGGGTCGTCGAAGGCGCCCACCACGACCGCACCGAGCTCCAGAGCGGTGGCCTGCAGCAAGGCGTTCTGTGCCGCATGACCGACCTCGATGTGGACGTAGCGCACGCCGCGTGCGCCGTACTTGCGAGTGGTGCGGCGCTCGACCGCGGCAAACACCAGCACGGCGGCGGCCCCGCGGACGCAGTCCTGGCCGAGCGCCGCCTGCGCCAGATCTGCGCGTAGCTCCCCGGCGCGCACGCGCTTGAGCCGGTGGCCGCCGGGCAGGTACTTGTACACGCCGGCCGCTAGCCCCTCGACATTGCCGGCCACGATGTAAAGCTCGAGCGGATACAATGCCCCAGCCGAGGGCGCGCTACGAAAGCCGGCGTGGGTAACGCCTTGCGCGGCCCAGGCGAGCTGGCCGATCTCGCCGAGCGTCAGGGCGGCGTCGCGGTATTCGCGGCACGCGCGCCGCTGCGCGAGCGCCTCCTCCAGGGAAAGCGCCCCGCGCCGGCGTGGCTCGGGCAGCGCGATACTGTCAGCCGCCTGGATGTTGGCCGTCACCTGCATCGGGTGCTCCGCGCACACCGCCGCCGTCGCGCCGCCCGCCGCAAGGACGAGGAAGGCCACGGCGAAGCCGCAGGCGCGACTTCC
>CAYZVX010000156.1:0-1620 GCA_964482055.1 uncultured Acidiferrobacteraceae bacterium | reverse complement strand
GGGTGTGGATCCGCTATTGAGCAGGTCACGCGGGGTCATGCGGCGACTCTGATGGCGGTGCGGCGGGTGGCGTGAAGCTTGTGCATGGCGGGCGCCCACCGGTCGCTGAGCGCGAGGGCGCGCAGCCGGATGATGTGTTCGCCGGTCGCGGTCTTCCAACGGGATCCGGCTCGCTTCATGCGGATTCCGACCAGGGTCTTGCAGGTGGCTTCGACGTTGCCGCTGCCGATGGGCAGGCCAAGGCGCAGGGACCTGGCGAAGAGCATGCGCTCGCGGTGGTTCTCGAAGTAGGTGATGGCTTCGTACACCGGCCGCTTCGAATCGCGCCGCTTGTTCTCGAGGCCGGAGCTGCGCAGCTCGTCGAGGATCTCGTCGGCAGCGATGTTGGCGCAGCGCAGCCGTGTGCGCCAGCGATGCAACTCGGCCTTGGCGCGATCGTGTCCGAACATCAGCTCTGCCGCCGGCGCCAGCTTCTCGATCACGTGCCAGAAGTCGATGCCTTGTTCCACCTTGCCGAACACCGTGGCGGGGAAGTGGGACTGCAGCAGGTTGCACAGCTCGGGCGCGCCGTCGGAGAGCAGCTTCACCTTGAGGTCGGGTCGCTGCTCGAGGAGACAGTAGGCCTCGTTGGTGATCTGGGCGCACCACAGCTGGGGATCGCTCTTGGGCATGCATCCGTACCGGATGGTGTGCAGGCTCTCGCCCTCGGCGTCGTGCAGCGTGATCGTCGCGCAGTAGGCCATGCGGAAGTTGCGCGCCACCGGTCGCTTTGCCGCGCCCTTCCGCGGTCGGCCGGGCGGTCGCTTGCGCGGTTCCTCCATGGGCACGGTCGCGCGATCCACCGCGATACTCATCGCCGAGGCTTCCGCAGGCACCTGGAACTCCTGCGCGAGCTGGTCCTCGATGTCGGCATGCTCGCGCAGCCAGTGCTCGCCGACCATGTGCGCGACGCGCTCGAAGCTGGCCCGCGAATAGGGGAAGCGACCGCTCTGCTTGGCGGCGTCCTCGGCGTCGCGCGACGGACCTCGCTGGACGTCGTGCGACATGCACTGGGCCGTCAAGGGAAGCCACCCGCGGCCGTAGGCGCCGATGCGAATCGCGATCGGGTCGAGGATCGGACCGTTGCGCACACCGAGCGGCCGGTACACGGTCCGCTCGACGGGCACGTCGCCAGCCATCGAGTGGTACACCCTCGCCTCGCGGCCGAGCCGCGCGAACAACTCGCCGCGAACGCGGATCCGCGGCGCGTCGACGTCGAGCGCCCGCAACGTCTCGGCATGTGCCGCGCGCTCGATCGCCGCGGTGCGCTCGGCGATGGTCCTCTCGGTGTCGGCGTAGTTGACGGCCTGACCGCCGCGGGCCGACCGGCTCGCCACCGTGACAACATCGACCAGCGCCTGCATCGACTCGGCGAGCCCTTTGTGCTCAACTGGCACCCTCACGAGGACGTACCCTCGTGCGGCGCCCCTCCCAGGACGCGTGTTTTGCATCCCGCATCCGATAGCGAGGGGCGCCCGTTTGTACAAGCCTGTTTGCTACAAAACTTTGCGTCTGCTACTCTCGATCCCCACCAGCGCTTGAGCTCGCGGCTGCTGGCTGCTCAATACGGGATCCACACCC
>CAYZVX010000155.1:0-1736 GCA_964482055.1 uncultured Acidiferrobacteraceae bacterium | reverse complement strand
AGCCGCGCGGCAGGTTGCGTCGTTGCGCCTCGCGCTCGCGCCAGGCCGCCAGCGCGGCCAGCACCGCCTGGGCCTGCGGCGTGAGCGACTGGCCGGCGCGCAGCCGTCGCCACGCGCTCTCGGGATCGTTACGGTAGAGCAGCGGGTCGGTAAGCTGTGCGCACTCCTCGGCCAGCCAGGCGCGCCGCCCGAGGCGCTCGAGCTCGCGCTCCAGGTGCAGATACACGTCGCGCAGGTAGCGCACATCGTCGAAGGCATAACGAAGCTGCACCTCGCTCATGGGCCGCGCCGACCAGTCGGTGCGCGTGGCGAGCTTGGGCAGACGCACACCGGTGATCGCCTCGACCAGGTTTCCGTAGCCGATCTGCTCGTCGCGGCCGAGCAGGGCGGCAGCGATCTGCGTATCGAACACGGGCGCCGGAAGCGCCTTGCGCAGATCCCAGAGCACCTCGAGATCCTGGCGCGCCGAGTGCAGCACCTTGAGCGTTGTCGGCGCCTGCAGCAAGTCAAGCAGCGGATCGATGCTCGGTAGCAGCAGCGCATCCACACAGGCGACAACCGAGGGCGTGGCGACCTGCACCAGGCACAGGCGCGCATAATACGTGCGCTCGCGCATGAACTCTGTATCGAGCGCGATCCAGCGGGCAGCGCCGAGTTGCGCCATGAGCTCATCGAGCTGCGCCGGTTCGGTGACGAGCTGTTCCTGCACGGGGGGCGGGGCGGCGGTTGACGTTGGCAGCCCGCAGTGTCTCATCAACGCGTGGCCGATGCGACTGCGGCACGACGCTGTGCCCGGCCGCAAGCGGCTGCTCTATACTTGGTATCCGCGTCCGCCGGTTGAGCGGGCGGCGCGCCACAACCCGCGGCGGGTGACACGACATGCATCTGCACATACTCGGCATTGGCGGCACCTTCATGGCCGGGGTGGCACTCCTGGCGCGCGAGCTCGGTCACGACGTGACCGGCTCGGATGCCAAGGTCTACCCGCCCATGAGCACCCAGCTCGAGCGCCACGGCATCGCGCTGCGCGAGGGTTACCTGGCCACACATCTGCGACCGCGGCCTGACCTTGTGATCATCGGCAATGCGCTGTCGCGCGGCAACGCCGCGGTCGAGGCCGTGCTCGATGAGGGCATTGCCTACACCTCAGGCGCGCAGTGGGTCGCCGAGAACGTTCTGCGCGAGCGCTGGGTGCTGGCGGTGGCGGGCACGCACGGCAAGACCAGCACGGCGAGCCTTCTGGCGTGGATTCTCGAGTGCGCCGGCCTCGCACCCGGTTTCCTCATCGGCGGCATCCCCGAGAACTTCGGCGTGTCTGCGCGTTTGGGCGATGTACCGGGACGCACGAAACCCGCGAAAGACAACATGTCGGGTGTGGCAGCGACCTCCTTTTTCGTCATCGAGGCCGACGAGTACGACACCGCCTTCTTCGACAAGCGCTCCAAGTTCGTGCACTACCGGCCGCGCACCGCGATCCTGAATAACCTCGAATACGATCATGCCGATATCTTTCCCGACCTCGAAGCGATCAAGACGCAGTTCCACCACTTGATTCGCACGGTGCCGGCCACTGGCCGGTTGATCGTCAACGGCCAGGACGAGCAGCTCGCCGCGACCCTGCGCATGGGCTGCTGGACCCCGGTCGAATACTTTGTGGCGCGCTATGCGCAAAGTGGCACCGCCACCGGCCGCCGTGCTCTGGCCGCGCGCGCGACATCGCCATCGGGGCGGGCGCC
>CAYZVX010000154.1:0-1751 GCA_964482055.1 uncultured Acidiferrobacteraceae bacterium | reverse complement strand
GCACCAGCATCACCGGATCGTCCTTGCCGGTGTACTTGCCGGCGATGTTGTGCAGGCGCGAGGTCGAGGCGGTCGCGGCCAGCTCGCCGCTCGAACGCGACGACACCGACTCCACCACGTAGCGCTCGGTGTCGCGCAGCAGCGCCGCGATGGCGTACAGCTCCTCCGGCGCGTTGAGCTCGATCACGCGATCGCCTTCGGTGTAGTTCACGTCCATGATGACGAAGCGGAAGCCCTTGGTCATGCCCGGCGCAAGCATCAGCCCCGGGGTGTTCATGGGATCGGCGAACGCCAGGTAGAGCGGCAGGTTGAAGGCGCCCGGATCGGTCTTGTCGGCGGCGAAGAACAGGAACGGCTCGCTCGGGCGCTCGTCGAACTCCATCTCCGCCACCGCCGGCCCCATGCCGCGCACGTTGCCGGAGAACGCATCCTTCAGCAGGTCCTGGCCGGCGCCGTACAGGCCCTGTGCCTTGGCGACCGCGGTTCCGCCGAGGAAGGCGTCCCAGGCGAGCTTGTGGATGGCCGGGTCCGCAAGGCCACGCCGGTGCGTCATGAGGATGGCGATGTCGTCGCCGGTGTGGCTCACGTAGCTGTCCAGCAGCAGCTCTTTGCCGTGTGTTGCGACATGATCGCGCACCGCGTCGAGCAACTGTCGGGACGGACAGATGTGCCCGCCGATTGATCCGATGTCGGCCTTGATGACACTCAACGTGATTTTCATGGCTCGCGCCCTCTCGCAATCCAGTCGGTAGATCGTCGCTAAGATACCTTCCCCCGATACCCTCCTACCTTGATGGGAATCAAAGGCGCAAATGCAAAAAGGCGCCGCACGGCGGGCGTGCGGCGCCTCCTCGACGAACGGCGCGGCTACTACTTGAAGACGTCCTTGAGAAAACCCTGCATCTCGGCCCACGAGGCGTTGTCGGCCGCCGGATTGTGCGCCAGGGGCAGATTGAACTTCTCGCCCAAGGCGGTGGCGCCTGGGTTTGTAAAGGCGTGCTTGGCGCCCGGGTAATTCACGAATTTGTAATTGACCTTGGCGCCATCCATCTCCTTCTTGAACGCCGCGATCGAGTCGGCGGAGATAAAGGGGTCGGCCTCGCCATTGAGCACCAGCACGCGCGCCTTGACCTTGCCGGGCTTTGCCGGGTGCTCGGTCGTCAGACCGCCGTGAAAGCTGACCACCCCGGCCAGGTCGGCGCCGCTGCGTGCCATGTCGAGAACCACCGAACCGCCAAAGCAGTAGCCGATCGCGGCGATGCGCTTGGCGTCCACCGTCGGATGCGCGCTGAGCCGCTTGCGCGCGGCGTTAAAGCGCGCCTGCATGAGCGGCATGTTCTTGCGTATCTCGCCGGAAAACTTGCCGGCCGTATCCGGGTGGTCGGCGGTCTTGCCGTCACCGTACATGTCCACCGCCAGCGCCGTGTAACCCAGCTCCGCCAGCATGCGCGCGCGCTGGCGCGTGTAGTCGTTATGGCCCCACCATTCGTGCACGACGAGCACGCCCGGGCGCTTGCCCTTGACGGTGTCGTCGTAGGCGAGATAGCCCTTCATGACGACATTGCCGTCCTTGTACTGCACTTCCTCGCCCTTCACCGCCGCGAGCGCCGATGCGGATGCAAACAGCGCCACACATAGACCGATTGCCACACGCCTCATTGGGAATCCTCCTTGGGTTGAGCCGGACAACGCTACTGTAGCAAGCGCAGGGGGCGCGGAAAAACCGGCGGGACGGCGCCGCGTGCCGCTAG
>CAYZVX010000153.1:0-1836 GCA_964482055.1 uncultured Acidiferrobacteraceae bacterium | reverse complement strand
GGTTGTCATGAAAACCGCGACCCAACCGACCGGAACCATGGACATCAAGGAGTACATGCAGGCGCTCGGGCGCGCCGAGACCGCGGCGAAGAATGCGGCGCTGCTCGCGATGGCGGGGGCCATCGAGGCACGCGCCGAAGAGCTGATCGCCGCCAACCGCAAGGATCTGGAGGCCAGCCGCTCACAGGGGCTCGACGCCGCCATGCTTGACCGGCTCGAGCTCAACGATGCGCGCATCGAGGCGATGGCCGACGGTCTGCGCCAGATCGCGAGCCTCCCTGATCCGGTGGGCGAGATCAGCGACCTCAACTATCGGCCCTCCGGCATCCAGGTCGGTCGCATGCGTGTGCCGCTCGGTGTGATCGGCATCATCTACGAATCGCGCCCCAACGTGACCGCCGACGCTGCCGGGTTGTGCCTGAAATCCGGTAACGCCTCGATCCTGCGCGGCGGTTCCGAGGCGATCCATTCCAACCGCGCCATCGCCGAGTGCATTCACACCGGGCTCGCGCAGGCCGGTCTGCCGCCCGAGGCGGTGCAGGTCGTCGAGACCACCGAGCGCGCCGCGGTGAGCGAGCTGCTGCGCATGAAGGAGTACGTCGACGTGATCGTGCCGCGCGGCGGCAAGGGCTTGATCGAGCGCGTGAGCGCGGAGGCGCGCGTGCCGGTCATCAAGCATCTGCACGGCGTGTGCCACGTCTACATCGACGATGCGGCGGATCTCGACAAAGCGGTCAGGGTTGCGTTCAACGCCAAGTGCCAGCGCTACGGCACCTGCAACACCATGGAAACCCTGCTGGTGGCGCGCGCCGTGGCCGATCAGGTCTTGCCGATGCTCGGGCCTCTGTACCGGCAGGAGGGTGTGGAGCTGCGCGGCTGCGAGGCGACGCGCAAGATCCTGCCCGGCATCAAGGCCGCCACCGAGGACGACTGGTACGCAGAATACCTGGCGCCGATCCTCGCGATCCGGGTGGTCGAGAATCTCGACGCCGCCATCGAGCACATCGCGCAATACGGCTCGCAGCACACCGACAGCATCGTGACGGAGAACATCACCCGCGCGCGCCGTTTCCTGCGCGAGGTCGACTCGAGCTCGGTCATGGTGAACGCCTCGACGCGCTTCGCCGATGGTTTCGAGTACGGCCTTGGCGCCGAGATCGGCATCTCCACCGACAAGATCCACGCACGCGGCCCGGTCGGGCTCGAGGGGCTGACCTCTCAGAAGTGGATCGTGCTCGGCGACGGGCACGTCCGCAAATGAGAGTTGCAAGTTTGAAGTTTCAAGTTTCAAGTTGAAGGGCGCACGGCCTAACCAGCGCGAGCCCCGCGCCCTGGGGTGCGGTTCAACTTGAGACTTGAAACGAGCAACTTGAGACCGATCGGGGTCCTTGGCGGCACCTTCGACCCCATCCACTACGGCCATCTGCGCCCGGCCGACGAAGTCCGCAAGGCGCTGGCGCTGTCCGAGGTGCGCGTCATCCCGGCGGCCCAGCCGCCGCATCGCCGCCCGCCCGTCGCTTCGGCCGAGCAGCGGTTGCGCATGGTCGAGCTGGCGGTGGCGACGATGCCCGGGTTCGTGGTGGATGATCGCGAGTATCGGCGCGGCGGACCGTCGTACACGGTGTTGACGCTCGAATCCCTGCGCGCCGAGCTCGGCAGCCGGCCGTTGTGCCTGCTGATGGGCATGGATGCGTTTGCCGGTATCGAATCGTGGCACCAGTGGGCACGGCTGCCGGCGCTGGCCCACCTGGTGATCATGCACCGTCCGGGCTCGCCGTTGCCGGCGCGCGAGGCGGACCTGCCGGAGTGGGCGCGGGCGCGCATCGCGCGCTCGCC
>CAYZVX010000152.1:0-1871 GCA_964482055.1 uncultured Acidiferrobacteraceae bacterium | reverse complement strand
CGCGCTCGGGCGGCGTGATTGTGCCGCCATTAGCTAAAAAGCGACAGCGTCCGTCCGTTGTGTCCGAGGATGAAACCCTGAAAAACGATAACCAGTTGAATCTGTTCACATGATCTCCGGACACTACTGAAAAATTTTGTAAAAACGGTGTCCGCCGTACGCCACATAGCCCGGATCCATGATCTCAAAGCGCTCGTACACGTCCGGTTCGTCGGAATAGGAGATGTCTGCGACGTAATTGCCGGTACTGGCCGCGCGGCGCGCGTTGATCACCGCCAGCGCAAGCGCCGCCGGCGAGCCAATGGCAAACGGCGCCGCCGCCACGACACGCAGCAGGCCGCGCACCCACGTCGGCCGCAGCCGGCGCACGATCGTGCGGTCGATCAACCAGTAGACATACGCGCCCCAGGCCCAGCCGTAGGCGATGTAGCCGAGCGTGCCGAGATTTAGAGCGCCGGAGGCCGACAGCAGAACTACCGCGATCGGCGACAGGATGAGCAGCGTGTGACCCAGCGCGAACAGCGCGCGAACCGAGCGCTCGGCCGCGCGCTGCGTGCGTGACACGCCGCGGCCGTGCAGCGCGGCGAGCAGCGCCTCAGCCGACGCACGGAACGCGTCGGGGCTGCGGATCTTACACCTGCCCTTGCCGCATTCATCGAGCACACGTGCAAAGCGCATCAGCCGCGCCGCGAGGGACTCTGGCAAGTAGCGCGCGGCTGCGGCGGCGCGGGCCAACGGATCGCCGGAATGGACACCGAAGCGATCTCCAAGGACATCCATGAGGCGGCCAAGATACTCTCTGGCAACCGCCGCGCTGTGGAGATGAGACAGATTGGTCATGACAAGGACATATATATTATGAAGGGCACAGCCCCGCACAATGCAAGTTTTCCTCGTGTGGTATGGTAGCATGCGTGTCACGTGACACGCATGGCCAGAAAACTCGCGGAAATACCGGTTGATCTGCTGCAACTGCCGCCGGGGCACAGGGTCGGCCGGATGCCGCCGGTGCGTGCGGCCGAACTGGAAGAATTGCGCGCCTGTGGAGTGCTTCGTCCTGTGTGTGTCCGGCCGTTGCCGCGCAAGACCGGTACTGGTTTGAACCGCAGACCTGATGAAGAAGGGATTAAGACCGCTATCGCGCGGTCAAGCTCTGCCTGTGCCAACGTTTGAACCGCAGACCTGATGAAGAAGGGTTGAGCCGGAGCAGTCGCAAAGACACTTAACGTGTCTTTGCGCCGGCGAACGCGCGGGCTCGGATGCCCGGGCTGGGGCCGAGAACGAAGGCAAAGGGGCTGCGCCACGGACGGCAGGCCCGTTTGAACCGCAGACCCGATGAAGATCCTTCCTTCTTTTGCGCCCCGGCGTAGAAATCCTCGCGCCGGGCATCGTAGTTCCAGCCGCCCGTGCCGATGAAGAGTTGCGCGCTGGACGCGGGCTCACGATGCTGGCCTATGCAGGTAGCGCTTGCGCACGGCGGCCGGCAGTCGCTCGATGGCGTGGCGCAGCATGGTGCGCGGCATGGCGGGGGCGTGCCGGTCGAGGAAGCGCCGCAGTGCCTGCTCATCGACGCGCTTGCCGACCTCGCGCAACATCCAGCTGGTCGCCTTGTGGATCAGCTCGTGGCGGTCGCCGAGCAGCTCGCGTGCGACCCACAGCGTCTCGGTGGCATCGCCGTGCTTGATGAAGTGGAACGTCGCCAGGGCGGCGATGCGCCGCTCCCAGACGGAGCGTGAGCGCACGAGCTTGCGCGGCAGCGGGCGTGGTGCCGCGGCGATGTGGGCGCCGACGATGTGCTCCGCCGAGCTGTCCACGAGGTCCCAGTTGTTGATGTAACGCGTGTGCGCGAGGTAGGTCCGGTGCAGTCGTTC
>CAYZVX010000151.1:0-1892 GCA_964482055.1 uncultured Acidiferrobacteraceae bacterium | reverse complement strand
GGATCTCGCCAACGTGAGCTGGTACCGCTGGGTCGCGGGCTATGATCGCGACGTGCAGGACCGGCTGGTGCGCGCCCTTGGGTTCGCGCAGGCGAACGTTCGTGAGCTGGTCTTGCTCCTGGCAGCCGTCGGGGCCGCGGTGCTCGCCGCGCAGGCGCTGTGGATGCTGCGCGCGCGGGCGCGGCCCGACCCGGCGGAGCGGCTCTATGCCCGTTTCTGTCGCAAGCTCGCGCGTCTCGACCTGGTGCGCGGTGCGCACGAGGGTCCGCTTCGGTTTGCGCAGCGCGCCCGCGCGCAGTGCCCGCAGCTCGCGGACGCAATCGACGAGGTAACCGCGCTGTACGTCGCGCTACGCTACGGGAAGGGTGGCGATGACACGCAGCTACGGGCGCTGCGCAACGCCGTCACGAAGTTGAGGATCGCATGATCAAGCGACGTGCTAACGCGGGCCGGACGGCGGGACTAGCGATGCTGCTGGCGCTTGGCATGCTCGCGGCGTGCACGCAGAGCCGCGATCCGCAGGAGGTTTCGCCGCCAGCGCTTGCGCGCCCTGCCGCCGTGCCGCCGCGCTGCGGCCCGGGCCTCGCGGCCGAGGACTTGGCCGGCAACTGCCGGCGCCGGGATTGTCCGACCATGGGGGCGCTCGAGGCGTTGCCGCTCGATGCGCCGTGCCCGCCCAAGACCAGGCCGGCGGCGCACGGCGCACCCACGAAGAGGTAAAGGTGGTACCGCCTACGGCGCCGCAGGCGCTGGCGGTTCGCGCGGCGGTTCGGCCGGCTCCCGCCTTGGCACTTCCGCTTCCACGTAGACGCAGCGTTCCTGCGGGAACTGTGCTTCCGGTTCCACTTGCGGCACGCGCGGCGCATCGGACGCGCGCGCCGGCGGCAGCTCGCTCGCCCGCATCAATGGCGAAAACAGCAGCGTGGCCGCCACCAGCGTCCGGCACATCAGCCGAAGTAGCATAAGCAGTCCTAAAGTCAGTGTGCCCGCCGGGCACCCCACCCGCACAGCGTTGCCGTTTCTTCGCCCCTCGGTCAAGCGCTGCCGGGGGGGCGACTAGTTGCCGATGCAGAAACAGGCGAGCGGCGGCCGAGCCTTGTGAAGCAAGGCTCTTTCGATTCGTCGCCGTGAATGTGTACGCATGCGTGCACTCGAGACAGGCTAGTTGTGCGTCAGGCGACTGGGGCCTGCGCCGACGCACCGCAGGTCAGGCCGGCGCGCTTTGCCGCCGAGCATGGCCGCCGGCTGTTTCGACGCAGGACGATTTCGCTTAACCTGCGCCCGAGCTCTGTCGCTACGCAAGCCAGGCGGCCTCCTCACGTTCTGGTCAAACGCTGCCTATCATGTGGGGAAATCCGCGTCCTTGAGATGACGGGCGATTGCGAAACGAGCCGCTTTCGCCATGCGCCGTGTATCGCTCTGTTCAACGATGCGGGGCCACAGGGCGGGGCCGGGGTGCCGGGTCCATGAATACAAGGGGGAACGTACAATGGCCAGAACGACACGCAGAAAGACCGGCAACAGCGCCAGCGGCGCGACGGTGGGCTATGAAGCCGAGCTCTGGCAGATGGCTGATGCCTTGCGCGGCAGCATGGACGCCGCGGAATACAAGCACGTCGTGCTGGGGCTCATCTTCCTCAAGTACATCTCCGACGCCTTCGAGGAGCAGCACAAAAGGCTCGAGGCCGAACGTGCCCAGGGCGCCGACCCCGAGGACCCCGACGAGTACCGCGCGGAGAACATCTTCTGGGTGCCGCCCGAGGCGCGCTGGGAGTATCTGAGGGCGCAGGCCAAGCAGCCTACCATCGGCCGGCTCGTGGACGACGCCATGGAGGCTATCGAGCGCGACAACCCGGCGCTCAAGGGCGTGCTGCCCAAGGACTACGCCCGCC
>CAYZVX010000150.1:0-1898 GCA_964482055.1 uncultured Acidiferrobacteraceae bacterium | reverse complement strand
ACCGCGAGCGAGATGGCGGTGAGCAGCATGAGCAGGATCGGCTCGCCGCGCAGCAACCCGGTGACGAACAGGATGACGCAGATGACGAGCACCGCGACCGCGAGGTTGCGCCCGAAACGCGCCAGGCGCTTCTGTAACGGCGTCTTGCCCTCCTCCTCGCCGCGCAGCAGCTCGGCAATGCGCCCGAGCTCGGTCGCCATGCCGGTCGCCACGACGATCCCGCGCCCGCGCCCGTAGGTCACGAGCGTGCCCTTGTAGGCGAGGTTGCGCCGGTCGCCGAGCGGCAGGTCGGGCTCGTGCATCTGGCGCGTGATCTTCTCGACCGGCTGCGACTCGCCGGTGAGCGCCGCCTCCTCGATCCGCAGTTGCGCCGCCTCGGTGACGCGCAGATCGGCCGGCACCGCGTTGCCCGCCTCGAGCAGCACCACGTCGCCGGGCACGAGCTCGCTGGCCGGAATCACGCGCGAGCGCCCCTCGCGCACCACGTGGGCGTTGGGCGCCGCCATCTGCTTGAGCGCCGCGATGGCGCGCTCGGCGCGGTATTCCTGGACGAAACCGATCACGGCGTTGAGGACGATGATCGCGAGGATCACGAGCGTGTCGGTGAGATCGCCGAGCAGGCCGGAAATGACGGCGGCGGCAATCAGCACCACGATCATGAAATCGGTGAACTGGCTGAGGAACATGACGAGCGGCCCACGCCGGGCGCCTTCGCGAATCTCGTTGGGCCCGTACTGCGCCAGGCGCGCCTGCGCCGCGGCGCTGCTGAGCCCGGCCTGCGGGTCGGTGTCGAGGCGCCGCGCCACCTCCTCGCCCGGCAGCGCGTACCAGACCGACGGGGTGGGCGGTTCTTGCCCGCTGAGGTTCATGCCCTACACACCGAACCGGTAGAGAACTGCGGTGTTGAACATATAGATCGCAAGCAGCGCCAGACCTGGCCAACCCAGGGCGCGCACGAGGCGCATGCGCGGCCGGTAGAGGATCGCCACCACGACGACGGCGCTCATGGCGATCGCCGACAGCGCCGACACCGCGTGCACCGGCGCGACATGCGCGAGAATCGGCCCGTCGACGAACAGCAGGTCGTCGACCGCAACGATTGCGATGTCGAATAGGTTGCTGCCGAGCACGTTGCTCACCGCCATATCGAGCGCGCCGATGCGCAGCGCCGCGATGGTCACCACCAGCTCCGGGATCGAGGTCGACGCGGCGACGAACAGCGTCCCGACGAAGCTCTGCTGCCAGCCGTTGATGCGCGCGATCTCGGCGGCCACAAATGGCAGCGCCGTGCCGGCCGCCACCACCACGACCGCGGCCACGGTGTAGCGCCGCACCGCCTGGCGCAGCGTCACGCCCGCATAGCGCTCCGGCCCCGCTTCCGCGGCCGCGCCGCGCGCGGCGCGCTGGCGGCCCTCATGGCGGAACAGGGTGCGCATTGCGGCCACGTACAGCACGATGATCAGGGGGGTGTAGAGCCCCACGTGCCCGAGCGCCGGCAGCGCATCGCGCGCGGCGAGCAGCAGGCTCACCCCGACCACGCCGATCAGCAGGATACCGAAACCGGCCGACAGGATGTGGTCCGGCGATGCCCGCGCGTAAACCGACTCGTCGCGCTCGAGCAGGTCAAGCACGGCGAGGATCACGAGATTGAACACGCAACTGCCCAGCACGTCGCCTACGGCGATGTCAGGGGTGCCGGCGAGCGTCACCGAGCTCACGCCGGTAATGAGCTCGGGCAGGGAGGTGACGGTCGCGAGCAGCACCAAGCCGATCCAGGTGCCGCCCAGGCCGGTCTTGTCGGCGATCACGTTGCCGTAGCGCGACAGGTAGGTACCGGCCACGCCGATCAGCACGGCACACGCGAGGAACTCCGCCCAGATGCTCAGGCTAGTAGGCAA
>CAYZVX010000149.1:0-1951 GCA_964482055.1 uncultured Acidiferrobacteraceae bacterium | reverse complement strand
TCCTGGGCGGCGGCGCGCCCCCGCCCGCGGTCGGTGCAACGTCCGCTGCCATCTGGCGCTCGAGCTCGGCGCGGGCGCGCTGGTGCTGCTGCGCCGTCAGCACGTCGGCCCTGAGCTCTGCGTCGAGCTCGGCCAGGCGCTGGCGGTAGACCGCGATATTGATCTCGTCTTCGGCCGGTCCGGTCGCTTTGGTCCGGCGCAACAGTGGCAGGAGCACGAAAGCAAGCGCGGCGGCGAGCATCGCCGCGACGATGATCCAGAAGGTCATGGGCCCGGCCTTTCCTGGTTGTCAGTGGGTTCCAGAAGCTGGCGCACGCGCGCCTGTTCCGCCGCGGAGAGCTCGGCCTGGGGTGCGGCGCGCCGGCGGCGCACGGCGACGACGAGGATCGCGAGCGCGGTGGCGAACAGCAGGAAGGGGCCGAACCACAGCATATAGGTAGTGGATTTCACCGGCGGGCGGTACAACACGAAGTCGCTGTAGCGCGCGACCAGGAAATCGACGATCTCCTTGTCGCTCCTGCCCTCGCGCATCTTTTCGTACACCTCGCGCCGCAGGTCATCGGCAAGATCGGCATTGGAGTCGGCGAGCGACTGGTTCTGGCACACCAGGCAGCGCAGCTCGGCGATGAGCGCCTTGTAACGCGCCTCCTCGGCCGCATCTTTGAATTCGAGCGGATTGATCGCGGCCCAGGTGTTGGCGCCGGCCCAGAGGCTGCCAGCCAGGAACAAGAAAGCGAGTTTCCTCACGGCGAATGCTCCGATACTGCTCGCTAGGCACGGCTTGTCGCGGCAGCCGCTTCGGTATCGCGCGCCGCGCGCTGCCGTGCCGCGAGGCGGTAGCGCGGATCGGCCGCCGCCAGGATCCCGCCGAGCGCCATGATCAACGCACCGAGCCAGATCCAGCGCACGAACGGCTTGTAGTAGAGGCGCACGCTCCAGGCGCCGCCGCCCAGAGGATCGCCGAGCGCCACGTACAGGTCGCGCCAGAGCCCCGGATCGATCGCCGCCTCGGTCATGGGGCTGCGCTGCACGAGATAGATGCGCTTCTGCGAGGCGAGCTGCGCCACCTCCCGCTCGCCCTTGAACACGGTGATGCGACCTTCCTCGGCCTGGTAGTTGGGGCCGTTGACGTGGCGCACGCCGTCGAAGCGGAAGCGGTGGCCGGCCAGCTCGTGGCTCTCGCCCGGCGCGAGCTTGACGTCCTTTTCCACGCTATAGGCGGTGGTGAGCGTCACGCCCACCGCGAACACCGCCACACCGAGATGCGCGACCGTCATGCCGTAGAAGGCGCGCGGCGTGGTCGCGAGCCCGGTCCACAGGTTGTTCTTGGCCAGCACCCGCACGCGCAGGTTGTCGAGTGCGGTGAGCGTGACCCAGAGCGCAAGCACGATGCCGATGAATGTCGTGATCGCCGCCATGCCCACCGTCGCCAGCAGCACCACCACCCCGAGCGCCACGCTGATGACAAAGTGCCAGCGCAGCCGCCGCGCGAGCTCCTTGGGGTCGGCCTGCTTCCAGCGCGCGAGCGGTCCCACGCCCAGCAGGAACAGCAGCGGCAGCATGAGCGGCACGAACACCGCGTCGAAATAGGGCGGGCCGACCGAGATCTTGCCGAGGTTGAGCGCGTCGAGCGCGAGCGGGTAGAGCGTGCCGAGCAGGATGGTGGCGGCCGCCACCACGAGCAGCACGTTGTTGACGAGCAGCATCGACTCGCGCGACACGAGCTCGAAGCCACCGGCCTCGCGGATGCTTGGGCCGCGCCAGGCATAGAGCGCGAGCGACCCGCCGATCACGACCGCGAGAAAGGCCAGGATGAAAACGCCACGCGTCGGATCGGTGGCGAAGGCGTGCACTGAGGTGAGCACGCCGGAGCGCACCAGGAAGGTGCCGAGCAAGCTGAGCGAGAACGCGATCAACGCGAGCAGCACGGTCCAGCTCTTGAAGGCGCCGC
>CAYZVX010000148.1:0-1953 GCA_964482055.1 uncultured Acidiferrobacteraceae bacterium | reverse complement strand
CTGCTGCTTGCGCGACCTGGCCGCGGTCATGGCCGCGCCTCCTCGGGTTCCTCGAAGAGCCTGAGATACGGCTCGAAGCGAAAGCGGCGGTTGCGGGCGTAGCCGGTGATCTCGCGCAAGAGGCCGACGCCTTCGAGCCGGGCGACGATCTGATTGGCGCCCGCCGGCGTGAGACCGAGCCATTCGCGCACCGTGGCGACGGTCACGATCGGGTGGTCGAAGAGCCGGTCCATCACGCGCTGGCCGTTGGCGGCGGCGCGGCCGAGGTGTTCGGTGATTTTGGCGCGGTACTCCTCGCGCATGCGCAGGATGGCGGCAGCCGTCTCGGTGGCCTCACGGCTGACGGCGATGACTCCGTCGAGAAAGAACGCAAGCCACCCTTCCCAGTCGCCGGCATCGCGCACGGCCTGCAGGCGCTCGTAGTACTCAGCGCGGTGCTGCTTGAAGTAGTGCGAGAGGTAGAGGACAGGCTTGGAAAGCAGCCGCTTTTCGGTGAGCAGGAAGGTAATGAGTAACCGGCCGATGCGCCCATTGCCATCGAGGAAAGGGTGGATGGTCTCGAACTGTGAATGGGCAAGCCCCACTTGCACGAGCGGTGGCAAGCCCGCGCCGTCGTGCAGGAACTTTTCCAGATCCCCTAGCGCCTGTGGCACCTCGTGCGGGGGAGGCGGAACGAAGCTGGCCGTGGCGAGCGTGCACCCGGGCGGCCCGATCCAGTTCTGGCTCGTGCGCAACTCGCCGGGCTGGAGCTTGCCGCCGCGCACACCGCGCATGAGTTCGGCGTGGATCTCGCGGAACAGGCGCACGGATACCGGCAACTCGGCCAGGCGCGCGAGGCCATGGTTCATCGCGCGCACGTAGTTGGCGACTTCGGTCACGTCCTTGGGCGTGTCGGGATCGAAGAGTTGGGCCTCGGCGGCGAGCAGGTTTTGCAGGGAGCTTTGCGTGCCTTCGATCTGGCTGGAGAGCACCGCTTCCTTGCGCACGTACATGAACACAAAGAGATCGGGGTTGGGCAGCGTGAGCACCGCGCCATCGAGCCGCCCGAGGGCGTAGTCGGCTGCGGAGAGGCGTTCGCGCAAGGGGCCGGTCAGGTCCAGCGGCGGGTCAGGTGGGAGCGGCGCGGGGATGAAGGCGCGGTAGCCGGCCGGTTGCCTCACGTACCGTCCCGCGCGGACGCCGTTGTGTTCCCCTGCGTTGACCAAGGGCTGGACCCGTTGCCTTGTTAAACGATGCGTTGAATATACAGCCACGAGCACGGCTTGCGCAACGCTGCGTTGGACATGGCGCGCCTTCGCCCCTGCGCGAGGTCGGGCAGACGCGGCGATCGACCTAGCCGTATCCAAGCTCCTTCAGGTTCCTGGCAATGGCAGCATCGAGCCTCAAAGCCTCGGCCTGCTGCTTGCGCAGTTGCGCGACAAGCCGCGCCATCTTCTCCTCGAACGGTTCACTATCATCATCCTGCACCTCGGCACCCACATAACGGCCGGGGGTGAGCACGTAACCGTGCTTGCGGATCTCGTCGAGCGTCGCGCTCTTGCAGAAGCCGGGGATGTCGGCGTACTCGCCGGCATCCGTCTCGCCGCGCCAGGCGTGGTAGGTGCGGGCGATGCGAGCGATCTCCTCGTCCGTCATCTCGCGGTGCGTGCGGTCCACCATGCGGCCCATCTTGCGGGCGTCGATGAAAAGCACCTGACCGCGGCGGTCACGGAACTTGCCGTTCTTGCGATCGCGCGCGAGAAACCACAGGCACGCCGGGATCTGCGTCGAGTAGAAAAGCTCATCCGGCAGCGCCACCATGCAATCCACCAAATCCGCCTCGATGATGTTCTTGCGGATCTCGCCTCCACCCAACCGGTTGGAGGACATCGAGACGTTGGCGAGCACGAAGCCGGCCACGCCGGTGGGCGCGAGATGGTGGATGATGTGCTGTACCCAGGCGAAGTTCGCGTT
>CAYZVX010000147.1:0-2069 GCA_964482055.1 uncultured Acidiferrobacteraceae bacterium | reverse complement strand
GCTTCTGCATCCGGCAATCGCCCGCGCCGCCGACCTTGCCATCCGCCTGCACGCGGCGGTGCGCCTGGTGAGCGCCAACCCGGCGCGCGCCGCCGGGCTTGCCGACCGCGGCGAGATCGCGCCCGGCAAGCGCGCCGACCTGATTGCGGTCAAGACGCTGGGCGGCCTGCCGCAGGTCGAGCGGGTGTGGGTGCGGGGCGCGTGCGCGTTCGCGGCGCACTTCGACCATGTCTGAGGCGCGCCTCTGCGACGTCGTCGGCGCCTCGGGTAGCGGTAAGGACAGCGTGATGCGCTGGGCGCGCACGCGGCTCGCCGATCGTTGCGACATCGTGTTCGCGCACCGCTACATCACGCGGCCGCCCGAGACCGATGGCGAGAACCATGTGGCGCTCACCGAGGCCGAGTTCGACGCGCGCCTGCGCGCCGGTCTGTTCGCCATGCACTGGGCGAGCCACGGCTGGCGCTATGCGGTCGGCAGCGAGATCGACCTGTGGCTGGCGCGCGGCTGCCACGTGATCGTCAACGGGTCGCGCGAGTATCTGCCCGAGGCGGCGGCGCGCTATCCGGGCATGCAAGCGGTGCTTGTTCAGGCCGCACCACAGGTGATGGCCGAGCGGCTGCGCCGGCGCGGGCGCGAGTCGCCAGAGCGCGTTGCCCGGCGTCTGGCGCGCGCCGCGCAGTTCGAGATTCAGCACCCGCGGCTCGCGACACTGGACAACAACGGCCGCCTGGAGGACGCTGGGCGCCGGCTGCTGGACCTGCTCGATGCACATTGACTCCGCGATCGGCGGCTGATCGCCGCCCCTCGGACTATCCGATGCCGACCCTCGCCGTGCTTGCGCTCGGCGCCTCGGTGCTGATGCACGTCGCCTGGAACCTGCTCGCCCGCCACAGCCCGCCGGGCAGTCGCTTCCTGTGGTGGGGCCTCGCCGCGCACCTGCTGATCTTCGGGCCGTGGTCGCTCTTCCAGCTCGCCACCCAGGCCGACTGGTCCGGGCGCCTGGCGCAGCTGTTGCTGATCACGGCAGCGACCAACAGCCTGTACTTCGTTGCGCTCGCGCGCGCCTACCACTACGCGCCAGTGGCGCTCGTGTACCCGATCGTACGCAGCTCGCCGGTGCTGACCGCGCTGTGGGGGCTCGCATTGTTCGGCGAGCAGCTGAGCATGAGCGGGTGGGCCGGCATCCTGCTGAGTGTCGCAGGCATCCTGCTGCTCGGCGGCACCGCCGAGAATGGCGACACCCGCCGGGCGCTGCCGTGGGCGGCGGTCGCGGCCCTATGCACCAGCGTGTACTCGCTCTCCGACAAGGCGGCGGCGCGAGCCTGCCAACGCTCGGCACGCAGCTCGGCTTCGTCACCGCGAGCTACTCGATCTCGTTCCTGGTCTTGAGCGTGCTCAACCGCCGCGATACCGGGCAATGGCGACCCCGTCAGGCGCCGCCGCTGACGCACTGGCTGCCGGGCGGCCTGTGCATCGGCACGGCGTACGCGCTGGTAATCCACGCCATGCAATACATATCGGCGGCATACGCCGTCGCCTTCACCAACGCCGGCATCCTGGTCGCCGCGCTGCTGTCGATGACTCTGTTTGGCGAGCGCGCCCGCTGGCGCCCACGCCTGCTGGCCATCACGATCGCGCCAGCGGCCTCGGTATCCTCGCGCGCGCGTAGCGGCGACGGCCGCGCACGCCGTGGCCATAACCGATCCGTTCCCGCCCACGCCACCTTGTAGGCGCTTCTGACGGCAGACTATAGTTGGGCTCGCCGGCCCGCCATGCGGCCGGGCGCTGCGCCCCATGCCAAACCCCTCCCAACACCTCGAGCCCGATGCCAGCGGACAGCAGCTCGCCGAACGGCTCAATCGCGAGTGTCTGTGCGTGAGCCTCGACCAGGCGCGGCTGCGCCGCCAGCTCGATCTCGTCTGGCAGCAGGCCGGACTGTACGAAGCGATCTCCCGGACGCGCCCGCACCTGTTCGCGCCCACCACGGTCTACACGACGGCGGCGCAGGTCGCGCGCATGCGCGCGATCGTCGAGGCGGTGGAGACAGTGGTGGCGAACGGCGCCTACC
>CAYZVX010000146.1:0-2278 GCA_964482055.1 uncultured Acidiferrobacteraceae bacterium | reverse complement strand
AGGCGATGCGCCCGTCGCGCACACGTATCTGGCGGCGCGCCTCGCGGCTCACCTCTTCTTCGTGGGTGACGATGATGACCGTGATGCCCGACTCATTGAGCTGACGCAGGACGGCAAGAATCTCCTTCTGGCTCGCGCTGTCGAGATTGCCGGTCGGCTCGTCGGCCAGGATGATGCGTGGGCGGTTGACCAGGGCACGTGCGATGGCCACGCGCTGCTGCTGCCCGCCGGAAAGCTCGTTGGGACGGTGCTGCGCGCGCTCACCCAGACCCACCTCGCCGAGCAGCGCGGCGCCGCGCGCCACATCGAGGCGGTGCTGCGAGTAGAGCAGCGGCAGCGCCGCGTTTTCCGCGGCCGTCAGGCGCGGCAGGAGGTGGAACTGCTGGAACACGAAGCCGATCGCCTCGCGCCGCAGCACGGCGAGCTCATCCTCGCTCAGCTTCGACACCTCGCGCCCGAACAGGCGGTAGGAACCGCGATCGGGCGTGTCGAGCAGTCCGAGCACGTTCATCAGCGTGGACTTGCCCGAGCCCGATGGACCCATGATCGCGACGTACTCACCCGGGTCGATGGTAAGCGACACGCCGCGCAGGGCGTGCACCTCGCTGCCACCCAGCGAGTAGGTCTTGTGGATGTCCTTGAGCTCAATCATAGAACGGCGGTGATTGGTGACCCGTGACCGGTGATTCGCAAATCCGAATCACGAGTCACCAGTCACGCGTCACTAGTTACGTTTGCGCGGCCCCGGCGTGAGCGGGCTGCTCGTGCGCTTGTCATTGCCCAGGCCGTTCCTGCGCAGCTGGGCGATCAGCACCTTGTCGCCTTCCGCCAGCCCCTCGGCCACCTCGCTGTTGCGCCCGTCGGTCAGCCCCACCTTTATTTCGCGCTCGACCGGCGTCTTGCCCTCGCCGGCCACCAGGACATAGGTGCCGCCGTTGCGCGCCTTGATCGCCGCGCTCGGCACGAGCAACGCGTCCTTCTTGGACGCGATGTGGAAGCGAACGTTCGCGGTCATGCCGGCGCGCAGAAAAGGCGGGGGGTTATGCGGCTGCACGTCGACCTCGTAGGTCGTCACGTTGCTCACGGTCTTGGCGTCGTAAGCGATGGCCTCGACCCGTCCCTTGAAGGAATGCTCGGGATAGGCATCGAGCGTCACGTCCGCCGCCTGCCCGAGGCTCACGAGCGCGATGTCGGTCTCGTCGACCTGCGCCTTGACGATCAGCTGGTCGGACATCACGAACACGGCGTCGTTGGCGGTGAAGGTCTGGCCGGGCTCGGTATTGCGCGCGATGACCATGCCGCGGATCGGCGCGATGATCGCGGTCGGTCGGTACATCTCCTCCCAGCGCTTAAGCTCCTCCGGCCCCTTGGTGCGCGCCGCATCGAGCAGTGCGGCGCGCTCCGTAGAGCTCATCCACGCCAGGATCTGGCCCTTCGCCACGATCTGGCCCTCTTTAACCAGCACCTCTTCAACCCGCCCGGCGATCGGCGGCTTGATCTCGAGCCGGTTGCGCGGCTGGATCACGGCGGTGCTCACGATGGTTGCCTCGATCGGCCCGCGCCGCACCACGACCTCGCGGTACGCGGGCGCCTCGCTGCGTTTGGCGCTCCAGAAGTACCACGCGCCGCCCGCGGCCGCTGCCAGGGCTGCTACAACCGCTACCACCTTCATGCTCATAGAGCTTTGCGCCATTATCGAATCACTCCTACGCCCTGCGCCTGTTCCCAGGCCGCCTCCGCCGTGACGCGGTCACGGCGACTGAACAGCACGGCCTTCTGCCTGACAATAAGGTCGTTCTCGATCCGATCCCAATCCTCAAACGACATGAGCCCCTGGGCGTATTTGCTGCGCGCGATCTCCGCGCGCGTGACGGCCGCCTCGAGAAAGGCCTCGTCCACCTTGAGCCGCTCCACGGCCTCAACGTAGGCCGCATAGGTCTGCTTGAGGCTCACCAGCGTGCTGCGTTCCACGTCGACCTTGCTCGACGACACGGCGGAGAGGTTCGACGCCGCGCTCTGCACCCCGTAGTAGTCGCGGCCACCGCTGAACAGCGGCACCGTCAGGGTGATCCCCACGGTTCGCCGGTTTTCTTCAGGCGGGAAGTCGCCGCCTTCGCGCGCCGCAGACGCGCTCAGGTCGACGCTCGGATAGAAGCCGACCCGCGCCAGGCGCAACTCGGCGCGTGCCGCGTCCTCCTGCGCCTGCGCCTTGAGGAAGGCCGGGACGCGCGCGGCGAGCGCCGCGAAATCCGGCGCCGGCGGCGGCGCCGACACCGGC
>CAYZVX010000145.1:0-2389 GCA_964482055.1 uncultured Acidiferrobacteraceae bacterium | reverse complement strand
ATCACGGTGAGCACGGCGGCACGGGAGCGCGCATCGCCTTGTGCACGGGTCCGAACGCTTTCGTGGAATGTGCGCGTGAGTGGCATTTCCTTCGCGGCCCTGCGGGCTCGCAGGTCTGATCGCGAGACCATGACTCCTCCTCCCGCAGCGCATCTCTAGTATTTGTCCGGTGATCGTAGCACAGCGCTTTCGGGGGCTGTTGATTCGCCAACGAATCGCCGAGCCGGCGGCTTTCCTGCCCCGATCGGGTGCGGCTGGAGCGGTTCTACCTACTACCCGGGCGTCGCAGTCCCCGGCCTGGCGTCCGTCAGGATGCTGGCGCGAGACGCGAATTGAAGGCGCAAGCGAGATCATTCGCTTGCCGTACGTGCCTCAGGCCGCCTTGCGCCGCTCGATCGTGAGCTTGAGGCCGAGGGCCCGCAGCAGTTCCATGATCGTTTCGATCTTGGGGTTCCCACGCCGCGAGAGAGCGTACGGTACAGGCTTTCGCGGCTCACGCCCGCGGCCTTTGCCAGCGCGCCCATCCCGCCCTTGGCCTGGGCAACATTGCGCAGCGCCTCGAGCAGCACCGCCGGGTCCCCGTCCTCCAGCGCGGCGTTAAGGTAGGCAACCACGTCTTTCTGGTTCTTCAGATAATCCGCTGTCTTGAATGCCGTGGCTTTCATCGTTACCTCAAGACTGCAACAGTAGCCTGCGGGCTACAGCGGAACAAGACCCACCGCAGCCGTGAGGCGGACCGCCGGCAAAAGTGCGGATTGTGACCGGCAATGTTGCGGGCCCAGGCATGGCGGCCCGGCGTGCCGCCGGGACTCGCTACGCCACGGCGTACATTCGCTTGTTGTTGTTAAGATTGAGCCAACCCTTGACGATGCGGTAGATGATCCAGATGCAGTCGACGACGAGGATCAGCCAGCCGATGACGATCACGTAGGTGATGACACCGAGCACCGCCCACAGCAGGCCGAACCAGAAGGTGCGGATCTGCCAGCGGAAGTGGCTTTCGAGCCAGGTGCCGGCCACGTCATCTTTCTTCACGTAGTTGATGACGATCGCGACGATGGCGGTGATGGGGAAGACGAGCGCCGCGGCGTAGAGGCCGTAGTTGACGGCGGTGAGAGTCTTGAGCGATTTGAGCTGTTCTTCGGTCATCGGTACCGACATGCTGATCCCCCTGCTATTCGGGCGCTCTTGCGGCCGCAAGCCCCCGGTTGGCGCAGCGATCCGGGCGCCAGAACGCATCGATTCCGCGCCACGAGACCCTTTGTGACAAGGCCGAAGCCGCGTTATGAAGGCGCGCCAAGTGTGCGGGCGTGGCGCGAATGGCACGTGGCGCAAACGGCCATTTCCATCCCCCCTTGGACTGGCGGGTTCGGAGCGTACCATAGGCGGCGAGGGTCAACGAACCAACGGAGGAGGGTCGTGATGAATCACCCGTTCGCCACACTTCCAGGCCTTACGTTGAAACCGAAGTCGACCTTCGGGAGCCAGACCAAGCCGCTCGAGATCGTCCACCTCGACAGTCCGGCCCTCGCCGTTATGACCGACTTCAAGACGGTGAATCCGGTCACGACACGCGCCGAGGTTGCGATCGACGATGCGCTCAAGAAGATGAAGACCGCCGGGGTGCGGTTGCTGTTCGTCGTCAATGACGCCTACGAGATCATCGGGCTCATCACCGCCAAGGACATCATGGGCGAGCGGCCGATCAGGATCACCGAGCAGCATCGCCTGCCGCGCTCGGCCATCACGGTCGGGATGCTCATGCGCGCGCAACCCGACGTCCAGGTGATCGACATCGAGCGCGTGCGCAAGGCGCAGGTCGGCGACGTGGTGGCGACGCTGCGCGCGCTCGAACGCCAGCACGCCCTGGTCGTCGAGATCGACCCGGCCTCCGGGGCGCACAGCGTGGTCGGCATGTTCTCCACCAGCCATATCAGCAAGCTCGTCGGCCGGGATGTGACCGAGGACGTCCACCCCGCACATTCCTTCGCGGAGATCGTGCAGAAGATCGGTTAACGCGCCGGCGCAATCTCGATCAGCGTGATCTCGGGCGGCGCGAGCACGCGCATCGGCGGACCCCAGGTGCCGGTGCCGCGGCTCACGTACAGCCAGCCGCCGCCCGTGAGCGCGGTGAGCCCGGAGCGCGCCGCGTACAGGAGACGCACGAACAGCCCGAACGGGAAGATCTGGCCCTGGTGCAGATGGCCGGAGAGCTGCAGATCGAAGCGCCCGGCCGAACCCGCCGCCACCACCGGCTGATGCTTGAGCAGGATCACGAAACGCCCACCGGCGAGCGCCGCGAGCGGCGCGCGCTCGTCGGTGGCGGCAATATTTTTCGCGGCACGCGGCAGAAGTCGCTGGCCATCGACCGCGTCACGGCGGACCACAT
>CAYZVX010000144.1:0-2410 GCA_964482055.1 uncultured Acidiferrobacteraceae bacterium | reverse complement strand
GTCGGCGCGCGCGCTCACGAGCGCGCTGCCGCGCGCGGCGCCGGTGGCGACGGTCAACGTGACGCGCGGCGCGCTCAACTACTACGCCGCGCGCACCTTCGCCGAGCTCGAGCCGGCCGAGGTCCGCCCCTGGCTCGCCGCGCATCCGGACGGGGTGCTCGTCCTGCGGGCCGTTGACCTCGCAAAGGTCTTCTCCGATTCGCCGCCGCCGTGTCGCGGGCAGCGCAGCTACCACCTAGCGCTCAAGGAGTATCGTGTCCTATCCGGCTGCGGAACTTAAGCATCGCACGCTGCGGCTCGGCATCCTGTGGCTCGCGCTGCTGGTGCTTGCGACCGCGGTCACGCTGTCGCAGGGCGATGCGGCCGGTGTGCAGCATTTGCACGATCCGGCGTGGGTTGGCGCCTACCGCCGCCCGATCGAGCTGCTGTCACGCTACGGCATGTGGCCGTTCTACGGCCTGTTCCTCGCAACACTCGCCCTCGGCGGGTACACGCGCGACAGGCGCTGGGTCTACCTGGCGCTCGGCTACCTGCTCGCGCAGCTCATCGGCCCGGTCGTCCTCGTGCGCCTGCTCAAGATGCTGGTCGCTCGCGCGCGCCCGGATCTGGCCGGGCAGGGTGGCGCTGATGAAACCGGACTTACCTGGTCGGCGGCTCTGCACTCGTTTCCCTCGGGGCATACAGCGGACCTCGTCACCAGCATGATCTTTGTCGCCTTGCTAGTGCGGCGCGCCTGGGCGGCCGCTCTGGTGCTGGCCTGGGCGATCGCGGTGGCCTGGTCGCGCGTGGCGCTGGCCAAGCACTTTCCGAGCGATGTCATCGGCGGTGCAGCAATCGGCGTGCTGGCCGCGCTCACCGTGGTGCAGCTGTGGTTGGCGCCGCGCTGGGAGCGGGCCTTCGGGTCGGGGCCGGCCGGGCCGCATGGCCGAGAGCCATCTGATATCATTTCGCGCGCGGCGGCCGAGCAACGCGCGCCAAACCTTGCCAGCCACCACTCCCCAGCCTGACCGCCATGGATCTTTCAGTCGTCATTCCGGTGCGCAATGAGCAGGACAACATTCTGTCCCTGATCACCGAGATCCGCGCCGCCCTCGACGGGCGCCTCGACTACGAGGTGGTATACGTCGACGACGGCAGCACCGATGCCACGGCCGAGCGCCTGGTCGCCGCGCAACGGGAATTCGCGCGCCTGCGCGTGCTCACGCACGCGCGCAGCTGCGGGCAGAGTGCGGCGCTCGCCACCGGCGTGCGCGCCGCACGCGCTGGGTGGATCGCCACCCTCGATGGCGATGGCCAGAACGACCCGGCGGACATCCCGAAACTGTGGGCGGTGGCGCATGCCGCCGACCGACCGGCCAACCTGCAGCTCGTTGCTGGCTGGCGCCGCCGCCGCCAGGATTCGTGGCTCAAGCGCCTGTCCTCGCGCATCGCCAACGGCGTGCGCGCGCGGCTGCTCAAAGACGCGACGCCCGATACCGGTTGCGGGCTGAAACTGTTTCCGCGCGAGGTATTTCTGCAGTTGCCGTACTTCGATCACATGCACCGCTTCCTGCCGGCGCTCGTGCAGCGCAATGGCGGGCGCACCGTGTCGGTCGAGGTCAACCATCGCCCGCGCACGCGCGGCACATCGAAGTACGGCGTGCACAATCGCCTGTGGGTCGGCATCGTCGATCTGCTCGGCGTGATGTGGCTGTGCCGGCGCATGCGCCGACCCGAAATCAATGAATCCGGCGCGGGGCGAGCGTCATGAAACGCGCAACGCTGTGGCAACGCCTGTCACTCACCGCGCGTGCCATGGTGCGCGGCCTGCTGCTGATTGCCACGCTGGTCGCCGTCGGTTTTGTGCTGGAAGAGACGCGCTTCGGCACTGTCTTCGATCAGGCCTGGGTCGATAGCACGATTCGTCATCACGGTATTTCCGGTGAGCTACTGTTCGTCGGCGTGGCGATGTTGCTTACCACGATCGGCCTGCCGCGCCAACTCGTCGCCTTTTTGGGCGGCTACGCCTTCGGCCTCGTCGAGGGCACGGTTCTCGCGCTGCTCGGCACGGCGCTGAGCTGCATCGCCGCCTTCTACTATGCGCGGCTGCTGGCGCACAAATTCGTCGCGCGGCGCCTGGGCAAGCGCGTGGCGCGTATGAATGCATTTCTGCACACCCATCCGTTTTCCACCACCATGCTGATCCGTCTTCTGCCCGTCGGTCACAATCTCGCCACCAATTTACTGGCGGGAGTGTCGAGCGTGCCGCCCCTGCCGTTTTTCTTCGGCTCGCTCATCGGCTATCTGCCGCAGACGGTGGTGTTTGCCTTGGTCGGCAGTGGCGTCGAGACCGATCCGGCGCTGCGCCTGATCGTGGGTGCAGCGCTCTTTCTGGCGTCTGCCGCCTTCGGCGGCTGGCTCTATCGGCGCC
>CAYZVX010000143.1:0-2448 GCA_964482055.1 uncultured Acidiferrobacteraceae bacterium | reverse complement strand
GCCGGGCGCGCGCGGCTGCCCGCGGCGGCCGACCGCCGCGAGGGAGTGCTGCTGCTCGATCACGCGACCGAAGTCGGCACCGCGATGGTGGCTTTTCTGCGGCGCCTGCGCGGCGGCATCGCCGGCGTGGCGCTGGTCGTGGACGTCGAAACGCAATGCGAACACGAGCGGCTGCGCCACCGGCAGCTGGGCGCGTCCACCCTGCCGATGCCTCCGACGGAATTGTACCGACTGCGCCGGCTGTTTCGCGCGCGCTGCGCGCGAGCAGGCGAGTATCGACCGGCGGATGGTCGAGCTCGACGGCACGCCCAACAAGTCGCGCCTCGGGGCCAACGCCCTCCTCGGGGTGTCGCAGGCGGTGGCGCGCGCCGCCGCGCAGGCCAATGGCCGGCCGCTCTACGCGTCGCTCGGCGGCGACAGTGCCACGCGCCTGCCGGTGCCGATGCTGAACGTCTTGAACGGCGGCAAGCACGCCGACTCGAGCCTCGACTTCCAGGAGTTCATGATCGTGCCGGTCGGGGCGCCGAGCTTCGCCGAGGCGCTGCGCTACGCCGCCGAGACCTTTCACGCACTCAAGGCCATCCTTGGCCGGCGCGGCTACTCGACCGCGGTCGGCGACGAGGGCGGCTTCGCGCCGAAGCTCAACAGCAACGACGAAGCCTGCGAGCTGATCGTCGAGGCGATCGGAGCGGCCGGGTATGACCCCGGCAAGGACATCGCCATCGCGCTCGACCCGGCGGCGAGCTCCTTCTACGAGAACGGCCGCTATCGCCTCACGCGCAGCGGCCAGGGCGACAAGACCAGCGCGGAGATGACCGCCTTAAAGGAATGGATCGGCAGGTACCCGATCGTGTCCATCGAGGACGGCCTGGCCGAAGACGATTGGGACGGATTTCGCGTGCAGACTGCGGCGCTGGGCGAGCAGGTGCAGATCGTCGGCGACGACATTCTCGTGACCAACACGAAGTTCATTGCGCGTGCCATCGAAGAGAAAACCTGCAACGCCGCGCTCATCAAGCTCAATCAGATCGGCACCGTGACCGAGACCGTCGCGGCCATCGCGCTGTGCCGGCGCGCCGGCTGGGGCTACGTGATCTCGCATCGCTCCGGCGAGACCGAGGATACGTTCATCGCCGATTTCGCCGTGGCCATGGGCGGTGGCCAGATCAAGACCCGCTCGGTGTGCCGCAGCGAGCGCGTCGCCAAGTACAACCGCCTGCTCGAGATCGAGCGCGAGCTGGGCGCCGCGGCGCTGTTCGGCGTGCCTCCCCGGCCATCGCCGCGCCAAAGCTGACCGGGGCGTGCCGGCAAGTCTCCTCGCAGCGCTCAGGATTCGAGGTAGAGCTCACCGGCATCCGGGTCGTAGGCGTAGAGATCCGCGTAGCGGCCCCGGTCGACGGCGATGTCGAGCTGCGCGCCGGCGGCCTGGCCGAATCTTGGCCGCGCGCGTCGCCTCCATCGAGGACGATGACGCGCCCGTCACGAGGTCTCGCGCGGCCGCTTACAGCACCTCGCGGGTCTTGTCGCGCGCCGGGTCGTGGGCCGGCAGGTCGCCGGCCACCCACGCGCCGGTCTTCCAGGCCGGCACCGGGGTCACGCAGCCGGCCTTGGGCACGAAGCGCGAGCGTTCGACGAGCTTCATCTTGTGGATATAGCGCGGGCAGTTGGTGAAGATCTCGCGTGCCCGCACCCGCACCACGAACTGCGCCTCCGGGAAATCATCCTTTAACGGATCGTCGAAATCGATGAACAGCAGGCCGACCTCGCCGCTCGACAACACGTTGCCCATCGACTGGTACATACCGTTGCCGTCGTAGTTGGAAAAGGCGATGGTGCCCCGATCCACCACCCGCACGAAACCCGGGTCGCCGCCGCGGTAGGAACAGCTCACATGCCCGCGCGCATCGACGCTCGCCAGAAAAAACATAGGGCGGCTTTCGATGCAGGCGCGGTCACCGTCGGAGAAGGTAGTATGGACGGTCACCTGTTCCAGCCGCAAGGTCCAATCTTGTCGCTTGAAACGACATCCGCAAGTTCGATCAACACATTGGGTTCATCGCCAACAACCCAGGCATCGTGTCCTGGCTGCATGATCGCCACATCTCCTGGACCAAATTCCATCTCGGTGCCGTCATCCATCCGTATGCGTTGGCGCCCGGCGAGAAAGATCTTCACATGGAATCGCTGGCAGCTTTCGCCACCCACGACCGGCTTGACGTGCTTCGACCACACCCAACCAGGTTTAAGGGTCTCGCGGTAGAACGTCAATCCACCGACACGAATGACATCAATCTGGCCCTTCTCGAATGGCCGCCGCGTTTCGTCTGGCGAATCGAAGTTCTTTCCCGTGATGGCTTCAAGTTTTTCAGACATGGTCCCACCTCCTTTCTCTGGGTAGGGCAGACACAGCTGCCCCCCCCCCCCGGCCATCCGTGCGCGCCACGTTCT
>CAYZVX010000142.1:0-2664 GCA_964482055.1 uncultured Acidiferrobacteraceae bacterium | reverse complement strand
GTGGTTCGCCCGATCGAGCGCCCGGCGCGCCGCGCCCCCCGCCGGGCGGCGGGCCGCAACCCAAGCCGCGCAGCCTGAACCACCGCATAACCGGCCGGGCGTCACACGCCCGGCCGGTCTCTTTCGTTTCCCCTCCAAGACCCCTTCTGAAGCTGCCGGGCATTGCCGCCCCACGCATGGCCTAGTCAGGGCCGACCCGTTCCGCCTTCGGCGCGGCACCCTTTCAGCCGCGGCGCGGCGGATCCGGCACGAACCGGGCCGGAAACGGATCCGGATTCGGCGGGTTTGTCTTGATGACGCCGTGCGCAACCCGCTCAACCCGAACAGCGGCGCACGACCGGCGACCCGAGCCCGAGCCGCCGGCCGTGCGGTTCGTTTTTCAACGACCTACTAGTAACGCACCCGCACGCGGTAACGCAGGGTTTCGCGGCCCTCGGCGGGGATCACGATGCGCCACTCCGCAGTACCAGCCGCGACCTTGCGGTGGCGATGGCTTTCCTCAAGCATCCTCCAGTCGCCTACCACCGGCTCGCGCACGGTGACGGCGACCGCCTCTTTCTTGGCATTCTTGAGCGTGAGCTCGTAGGCGCTTTCGAAGACGTATTCGAACCTGTCCTTGTCTTCCTTCGGCAAGCGCCGGAAATCCGTCTGGCGCTTGTCGGCCGTGACGTCGAACGCCTCGCCCAGCTTGAGCCGCACCTTCTCGTCCTTCGGCGTGTGGTCAATGCGGTCCTCGCCGACGAACTGGGCGCGCCCCGCGCTGTCGCGCTTGTACACCCGCACCACCCCCTTGGGCAGCGGCAGGCCGAGCCCGTCTTGCTGCTGGTTCTTGAATTCCACGAATACGCCAACCTTCATCTTCTTGCCGATGTCACCGACGCTCGTGCGGTAGTAGTAGTCGGCCCCGGACAGCAGGAACTCCTTGCTAACCGGCACGCCGGCCGCGGATAGTAGCGCCACCTGCTTGGTCTGGTTGTCGGCGATCGTGGTCGGGCGTTGCAGGGTGTAGAGGTGATACTCAAACAGCGCCTCCTCGGCCATCGACGCGCGCGCCTCCTCGGTCTTGGCGCGCGCTGCTGGCGCCAGCGCCGGGCGCAGCGCGTCGCGCACCCGATGCACGTCGCCCGCCACGAGCTGCAGCAGCGCGTTCGGATAGCTCGTGCCGCTGCGATTGGTGAGGGTCACCCAACCGCCGAGATCGAGCTGCGTGTCGCGCGCGTTGAGTTCCGCGACGTAGTCCGCCTTCCACGACAGTCCGCCGGTGAGGTAGCTGAGCTCCACGGTCTGGCTGTCGGCGCCGGTGTTGTTGAGCTGGGTGACCAGCGTCGGGCGGTCGCGCAGGTTGCCGGGCACGCTGTCGAAGGCGAGGCGCCCGGGCACGCCGGTCTCGATGCGATCGCCGATCCGCAGCACCACGCCGTTGTTGGCGGATAGCACCTCGGCGGGCTCGGTCGTTTCGGCTCCGCTCGTGGGGTGGGTCTTGACGATGCGCACGCGCTGGCCGACGTACTTCTCGAGCAGCTTGGCCGGCGTGAGCAGGTCGAAATCGAAGTTCTGCTCCAGCACGCTCAGCGTGCCGGGATGCGAGAGGCTGCGCAGCTGCGCGGTCTCGGGGCGCATCTGGCCGCTGACCTCGCGCAGGGCGAGATGGTTCAGGCCGGCGGCGAGACTGAGCTTGCGCACCTCCTTCACGAGCGCCAGGTCCTCGTTGTAGATCGTGATGGCCACCGACTGCTGGTCGCGCAGATCGCTGCGCCGCTCGGCATCCGGCGCCGGGGCGGGGGCGGCCGCGCCGATCGTCAGCGCCGCGACTGCCAGGAGCGCCGCACGGCGTGTGGTTTTGATTGCTTGCATGGACAGGTTCTCCGGTTGTTGCCGCGCTGGCTGCCGCGCCGGCAAGGCGCCGGCGGCGGAGACCGAACGGCTTGCAGGCTTAAACGCAGATGCGGCCAGTGCGGGTTAAGGCGCGGAGCGACGGCTGGAGGGGCGCGACTACTGGCGCGCCGGTTCGAGCGTGGCGTCGAGGTTACGGTCGTCGCAGAAGTCGAGGAATTCCGAGCGCAGCCGCCCGATGTGCTGGTCGGCGGGCACGCTGATGGTCATGCTCAGGGAGAACATCGGCGTGCCGGTGTGCGCCGCCGCGTAGGTCCAGGTGCTCATGTCCTCGATGTTGATGTTGCGCGCCGAGAAAAATTCGGCGATGTCGCGCACGATGCCCGGGTGGTCCATGGAAACGACGTCCACCAGGTACGGCACGGCATTGGGTTTGAGCGCGCGCGGCTCGGTGTGCTTGGCGCTGATCGTGAGGTCGAGCTTCTTGGCCAGGTTGGCGGCCATGGCTTCGAGCTTGGCGACGGCGTTCCAGGTTCCGCTGACGAGCAGCATCACCGCAAACTCGCCACCCAGCACCGTCATGCGCGAGTCCTCGATGTTGCACCCGGCCTCGAGGATGGCCTTGGACAGATCGTTCACGATCCCCGGCCGGTCCTTGCCGAGCGCGGAAAGCACCATGTATTTCTTGACCTGTGTTTGCATGCTTGGAGGTAGGCAACGGACGGCAGGACGCCCATTGTAACGGGGCGCCGGCGCGGCGGCTACGAAGCAGGCCGGCGCAGCGCGTCCGCGAACGCCTGTCGCCAGCTCGGCGCCAGCGCGGCGAGCGCC
>CAYZVX010000141.1:0-2720 GCA_964482055.1 uncultured Acidiferrobacteraceae bacterium | reverse complement strand
CGGCGCGGCCAGCGGCCGGCGGCGGGCACCTGCGCACAACCGAGCGGCTCATCGCCATCGGCGCCTCCACCGGGGGCACCGAAGCGATCAAGGAGGTCTTGATGGCGTTGCCGGCGGACGCCCCCGGCATCGTCATTACCCAGCACATGCCGGAAGCTTTCACCGGCGCGTTCGCCCGGCGTTTGGACAGCCTGTGCACCATGACGGTGTGCGAGGCCGAGGATGGGCAGCAGATCCTGCCCGGACACGCTTACCTCGCGCCCGGCGGCCGGCATCTGTGCATCGACCGCAGTGGTGCGCGCTATCTGTGCCGTCTGAACGACGCGCCGCCGGTGAATCGCCACCGGCCGAGCGTGGATGTGCTGTTCCGCTCCGTGGCGCAAAAAGCCGGGCCGAACGCCATCGGCGTGATTCTCACGGGGATGGGTGCCGATGGTGCCGAGGGCCTTGCCGAGATGCGTGCTGCCGGTGCCCATACCCTGGCGCAGGACGAAAAGACCAGTGTCGTGTGGGGCATGCCCGGATCGGCGGTCAAGCGCGGGGCGGCGGCGGACGTACTGCCGCTCGGCGCAATCGCCGCGCGGCTGCTGGCGCTCGAAGACGAAGGCCGCGCGCGGCGCGCACACGAAGCGGGCGGTTGACGGTGCCAGGCGGTCGAATGAGTCGAAGAGGAGTCTCATCATGCTGAGCGCGTCTGTCAGGTCGTATGCCGTGGCACTGGCCGCCGCTGGCGGCACGCTGCTCCTCGCCCTGTTCTCGCCTGCGCCGCTCACGCTCGGGTTGTGCGCGCTCGCTACGCTCGTAGCGTGGGTGGTCTGCGCGGCACGGCGCGAGTATGAGCACGCGCGCGTGGCGGCGGCGCTTCGGGCGCGCACCGCCGAGCTCGAGGAAGTGCAGCGAGCGGCGTCCGAGATCCTTGCGCGCGTGGCGGAGCTCGCCCGCGCGCGGCTCAACCCGGTGCGCGATTCGCTGTCACAGACCCAGGGGCTGGTGCGCGACGCGGTAGGCAAGCTCGGCGCAAGCTTTCAGGGGCTCAACGAGCAGAGTGCGGCGCAACAGCGCCTGGTGCTCGGTCTGATCGCGGCCCTTGCCGAAACCACCGCAACCCGGGAGGGGAAAGACGGGGCACGTGCAGGATTCGCCCGTTTTGCGCGCGAGACCGAAGAGATCCTCGAGTACTTCATCGAGCACGTGCTCGCGGTCAGCAAGGAGAGCATGGCCATGGTGCACCGCGTCGATGACATGGCCGAGCAGATGCAGAAGGTCGTGGCACTGCTCGGCGACATCAAGGCGATCGCCGATCAGACCAATCTGCTCGCGCTCAACGCCGCCATCGAGGCGGCGCGCGCCGGTGAACACGGGCGCGGTTTCGCGGTGGTGGCGGGCGAAGTGCGCAAGCTTTCGCAACACTCCAATGCCTTTTCCGATCAGATCCGCGAGGTCGTGCTGAAGGCGCGCGAGAACATCGAGGCGGCGCGCGAGGTGATCGGTCGCCTGGCCTCGAAGGACATGAGCATCGCCATCCAGTCCAAGGCCCGTATCGACGAGATGATGCAGCAGGTCGCCGAGCTCAATCGCACCGTGGCCGGCAATCTCGATGCCGTTTCGGTAATCAGCCGGCGCATCGGCGAGGACGTGGCGCTCGCCGTGCGCTCACTGCAGTTCGAAGACATCGCTTCGCAGGTGATCGGCCATGCACAGGGGCAAGTGCAGCAGCTGGCCGGCATCGTCGAGGCGCTGGCCCAGCGCAGCGGCGCGTCGGGTCCGGTCGAGATGGCCGAGGCACTGCGCGCGCGGCTCGAGGAGCTTGCCGCAGCCGGGGGCAGCGGCGAGCAGAAACCGGCACACCAGCAGTCGGTCGCGGCCGGATCGGTGGAGCTATTCTGAACGTGAAGGGGTGAGACACCATGGGTGTAATGGTCAGTCGCATCGAGCAGGACCGGACGGTACGCATCCAGGTCGAGGGACGCTTCGATTTTCGCGTGCAGGCCGATTTCCGCGACGCCTACCGCAAGGCCGCGCAGCCCGGTGACCGCTTCGTGGTGGATCTGGCGCGCACGGAATATCTCGACAGCTCCGCACTCGGCATGCTGCTACTGCTGCGCGAGGCGGCCGGAGGCGATGCGGGGCAGGTCGTGATAAGCAATTGCCGCCCGGGCATCCGCCGCATCCTGGCGGTCGCGCACTTCGAGCGGCTGTTCACCATCGCGTAGGGAATGGGTGCCGGGTCGGCGACGTCACCGCCGGGGAGCGGCGGGCTGCGGATTCTGATCGCGGACGACGAACCGCTCAACCGCACCCTGCTGCAGGCAATGCTCGCGCTCGAGGGTCATGAGGTCCTGGAAGCGGCCGATGGCGCGCAGGCCGTGACACTGTTCGAGCGCGAGCGGCCCGATCTGGTGCTCATGGACGTTCTCATGCCGGTCATGGACGGCTTGGAAGCCACGCGCCGCATCAAGCAGCTCGCGGGCGATGAATTCGTGCCGGTCATCTGCCTCACCGCGCTCACGAGCGAGGAAGCGCTCGAGGCCGCGCGCGCGGCGGGGGCCGATGACTTTCTGAGCAAACCGTACCGGCGCGCAGTGCTCAACGCCCGCATCGCCATGTTGCGGCGTTGGCGTGCCCCGGGGCCGATGCGCGGCACGGTGGCGGCGGGCAGAGACGACCGCAGTGCGCCGCCCGAGGCGGCGCTGGCGCCCTGGCGCTGGCGGCTCGAGGTG
>CAYZVX010000140.1:0-2904 GCA_964482055.1 uncultured Acidiferrobacteraceae bacterium | reverse complement strand
CTTCCCCAGGTCCGACGTCACCACGCTGGGCGAACGCGTGCGCCGGCGCGCCACCGTGCTCGCCCGTCGTGCCCGCACGCAGGCCAGCGCCATCCTCGAGGCGCGCGACCGTCTGATCCAGGCCCTCTACGCGCGCGACAGCCCGCGCGGTTGGTGCACCGCCTGGTGCGACGGCTCGGGCGACGGCTCGCAACCCGGGGCGGTCGGCGGCGTGCTGGTTGACGCGCACGGCCCGGTAATCGGGCAGTGGTCGCGGATGGTCCCTTCCCGTGATCCGTTCGTGACCGAGATTGCCGCGCTCGCCACCGCGTTCGCATTCGCCGCGGCGCACGGTGCCGCGCGGCTGCGGGTGTATACCGACTGCGTGGCGCTGGTGCGCCTGTGGCACGAGCACCGCACCGACGATCGGCTCGATGCCGCGCGCGCCCGTGCACGCGCGTTCGCGCAAGTGCAACTGCGCTCCCTGCCGCGCCTGCACAACCAGCTGGCCAATCGGCTGGCGCGGGCGGCTCGCGGGCGCCGGCGCTAGCCGCGCACCACGATCTCGTTGACCACGTTATCGACTCCGGTGAGGTACCAGGCATCGAGCTCGGCCATGTGGCGCTCCTGCTCGGTGCCCGCCAGCCCGGTGAGCGTCACGGTGTGGTCGCGCACGCGCACGCCGATCTGGTCGGCGTGCACCAGCGGGTCTTTCTCGAGGACGATGCGCACGGCGTCGGCGATCTCGCCCGCGTTGTCGGCCTCCGGCGGCACCACCTCGATTTCGTTGACGACGTCGCAAACGCCGGGCACCCACCAGGCGAGGGCATCGACCAGTCGCTTGTGCGACAGGCTCAAGGTCTGGCCGAACAGCTCGACGACGCCGTCTTGCACGACGATGTCGATGTGACCGGCGCTCGGATCGCCGCCATCGCGCACGGTGCGCAGAACGCCGTTCTCGCGCACGCGCAGCGCGCAGTCGCGCAACGCCGGTTCCTGCATGAGCGCCTCGAGCAGCGAGGTGCGGATGGCACCGTCGCCGCGCCGCTCCGCGGGGGCCACGCGCAAGCGGTCGATGACGCCGGCGACACCCTCGACCTGGCTGGCCAGGCGGTAGGCGCGCTTCTTGGCCGCGATATCCGCCACCTCGCCTTCCAGCACGAGCGAGCCCAGCGCCGGATTGAACTCGACGCGAATCGGAAAACGATGCAGACTGGCGCCGATCTCGCGTTCCAGCGCGGCCTGCACGGCCCTCTCCACTGCGGTCCTCTGCGGCATGGCCAACCTCTCTTCAGTGGCTGAATTGCCCGTGGCGCGCCGACGCGAGCAGGCGCACGAAATCATCGCCGCTGACGCGAATCAACTCCTCGTGATCCCCGGCCTCGAAGTAGACCTCGGGCAATCCGACCAGGCTGTCGTCGAGCACGGTCTCCATGCCGTACGCCGGCCCGAGCGGGGGGATGGCCCCGAGCGCGCAGTCCTTGAATACCGGGGCGATGCGCTCCTCCTGCGCGAGGCGCAGGTCGCGCCGCCGCCTGTGCGAAAGCGCGCCGACGTCGACGTGCCGATCCGCCGGCAGCACGACCATCAGATAGCCGTCCCGGTCAGCCAGCACCACGGCCTTGGCCATGTGCGCGAGCGGCACGTGCGCGCGCTCGGCCGTCGACTTGCTGGTTTCGCTGTGCGGATGTGCGACGACCGCATAACGCACGTTGTGCTGCTGCAGGAACCCGAGAACCGTCTTGGCAATCGTCATCGCTGTGTCCCTCGCTCGGCGCAATCACCTTCGGGAATCGGTCAACCCAATAGCGCGCGCAACCCCGCCAGCACCATTCTGCGCCGCGCGTCCTGGCGGCTTGTCTCGTAGAAAACCTCCAGGGCCTCAAGCTCCCCACGATCCAGCCACACGCCGTGCCCCTCCGGACAGGCGTCGATCAGCACCTGCGATACGCGCGCGTACTCGCGCCGCTCCATCTCGCGCCCGCACTTCAGGCAGGCGATCGGCGGCCGCGCCGAGTCGAGCACGAACTGATAGGCGTTCGCGCCCAGGTCGGCCCGCGCCAGCGCCGCTTCGCTGTGGTCGCGCTCCCGGATCTCCTCCAGCGCCTCGAGCTCACCGCGGTCGAGCCAGGTGCCGCGGCACACCGGACAGAGATCGACCATGACCGTTCCCTCGTAGGGACGGGCAACCAGCTCGGTTCCGTCACGTGGACACTTCATGTGCGCGGGCTCCACCCTGGGCTACCCACGTGAAAGAGAAAAGGCCACCGCTCGCAATATGGCCATCGCCGGCCCCATGCGCCTTGAGCTATGTCAAAAACAAACGTGGGCCGCGACCGTCGGGTCCTTGCACCCGTCATGGCACGGTGATGCACGTCCCCGTCGGTGCGCGTGCGTCCGGGTCGGCGAGCGACACGATGCGCTCGGCGACGACCTCCGGCGCCATGCCGCGCGCCTGCGCCGAATACTGCCGGAGCATGTCGGTCTGCACGCTCCCAGGGCAGATCGCGTAGACACGGACTCCATGGTCGCGGACCTCGAGGTCGAGGCTCTCGGTGAAGCCGACCACCGCGAACTTGGAGGCACAATACGCCGCAAGCCCGGCGAAGCCGCTCAAACCCGCGCCCGAGGCGACGTTGATGATGACGCCGCGCCCGCGCGCGAGCATGCGCGGCAACACGGCGCGCGTCGCGTGCAGCACGCCCTTGACGTTGGTGTCGATCACCGCGGCCAGGCTGGCCAGGTCCTGCTCGGCGAATTGACCGGTCCAAAGCACACCGGCGTTGTTGACCAGCACATCGAGCGGGCCGAGCTGCGCGCCGGCGGCATCGATACCGCGTGCAAGCGCGGACGGGTCGCGCACGTCCGCCGCAACGGTCAGCACCTCGCCGTGCGGCGCGAGCGCCCGCTGCGCGGCGGCAAGCC
>CAYZVX010000139.1:0-3047 GCA_964482055.1 uncultured Acidiferrobacteraceae bacterium | reverse complement strand
CGGCGCGTCGAGCTGCAAGGCGCGCAGCGGCGCGGGCCTTACGCGCACGACCACCGCGCCGCCGCCGCGCGGATAGTAGCCGCGCCGCAGCACCTCGAGCTCGACGCGCGCTCCCATGCGCGCGAGCAGCGGCACGAGCACATGACCCAGGTAATCGATGGCCGGGGCAGCCCGCACGTCCGTCCCGCCGGTGATGTGAAAGACGCTCTCGCCATCGGCCGCGAGTGCGACGGGCAGCACGGCTTGCAGCACAAGCGCAATGCTGCCGGCCGTGCCAACGTCGAAACGGTACTCGCCGGCCTTGACCTGGCGCGGACGAAACACGATCTGCGGTGTGCGCAACTCCAGGCCCTCGACCTCGGCGCTGCACAGGCTCGCCACCGCCCGCACAGCGGTCAAATGCTGCGGCGCGAGCCCCGGTGGTGCACGGCGTGCACGAATGTTGTGCAAGTGCAGCGGCTCACCGGTGATCGCGGCGAGCGCGCACGCGGTACGCACCAGTTGTCCGCCGCCTTCGCCGAAGGAACCGTCGATCTCGCGCATGGTCGAATGGGTTGGCTTCAGGTCACCGTGCGGCAATAATCGCACTGCAAGATGTCAACCGCCATGAGCAACGCCCCGATCAGCTTCCTGCAGCAAACCGTCCTCGCCAAGAAAGATGCGCTCGCCTCCGCCATCGCGGCACCACTCGGGCAGCTGGCCGGGCGCGCCGCGGCGGTGTGGCCGGATGCTGACGCCCTCGACCAGGTGCTGCTCGAGGGCATCGGCACCGTGCCCGATTGTCACCTGCTGTACTGCTGGGACATCAACGGCATCGAGCTGTCGTCCATGGTGCAGGCGGGGCGCGCCGATCGCAGCTGGCGCGGGCGCGATCTGTCGCAGCGCCCCTACCTCAAGAATCACCTGCCCTTCAAGGGCATCATGCTGTCGTCGGTGTACGTGAGCCAGTATCGTCCGACGCAGTGCATCACCGCGCTGCAGGCGGTGTCGCGCGACGGCACGCTGCTCGGCTTCATTGCCGCCGACTTCGCGCTCGAGGACCTGCTGCGCAACGATCAGCTGCGCGCGCCGCGCATGCAGTGGCAGCAATTCCGCGGCGATCCCGCGGTGCGTGGCACCGTGTTCCTGCAGAGCCGGGTCCCGAGCCTTTTCGACCAGCGCATTGATGACGCGCTTGGACAGATCGGCAGCCTGATGCGCGATCATGGCATCTTTCACGCCAAGATCCATTTCTCGAGCGGACGCTGCTCGTTGTGGCTGTTCGACGACCCGTACAACTACCGCCTGCACGGCGTGGAGGAGATCATCGACCCGGATCTGTGTCTCGCCTACCCGGCCCGTCCCTACCCGCGCGCGGCCAAGACCGAACCCGCCCAGATCCAGCCGGTGCTCGAGAAATTCAAGGCGCTGCGCTTCGCCGACGAGACCATCTACCTGCGCTCGGGCTCGCTCAACGTCATGAACGGCATGGTCGGATTGACGTTCTCCTGCGACGGCTCGCACTACATGCCCGTACGTGAGCTCCTCGCCAGGGATCTGGGATTCTGGCTCGGTACGCCCCACACGCCCGGCAACGAATCCCGGCCGCACGGGACCTAGATCAAGATCGCGGTGACGATGGCGAAGTAAATGAGCAGGCTCAGCACGTCCTGGATGATCGTAGCGAGCGGCCCGCTGCCATAGGCCGGATCGCCGCCAAGGGTCGCGATCAACCACGGCAGCATGAGCCCGATCGTGGTCGCCATCGCCGCCGCACAGAACAACGCTCCCGCCACGCCCGCCGCCAGGCGCCAGACGTTGAATGCCAGCCATATGACCGGCGCCGTAACGGCGCACAGCATCAAGCCGAGCAGCAAGCCGGTGCTCAGCTCCCCGCCGGCGAGCCGCGCGAGCCCCGCGTGCGACAGTGACAGACCGCGCACGGCCACCGCTTCGGTCTGGGTGCCGATCGCGTCGGCCAGGTACACGAGCCCCGGCACGAAGAAGGCGATCGCCACGTGCGCCTGCAGCGCCTTCTCGAACGCGGCAACCACCAGTGTTGCCAGCATGCTGCCGATCAGCCCGATCACGAGCCACGGCAACCGGTCGCGTGCGCGCCGCAGCGGCGGCGCTTCGATCGCCTCGCGTGCGCGTGTCGTCTCGCGCTGGATTCCGGCGAGCCGATCCAGGTCTTCGACGTGCTCGCGGCGCAGGATGTGCAGCAGCGCCGTGCCGGGGACTACGCCGAGCAGCCGCCCGGCGTGATCGACGACCGGCACCGCGTTGAGCGCGTGGTGCAGGGCGAGTGACGCAACTTTCTCCTGGTCCACGTCCGGGGTCACCGCCGGCAGCTCACGCATCAGCTGCGCGAGACGTGCATCCGGCGCCGCCGCCAGCCGCTCGCCGATCGGCACGACCCCGCGCAGCACCCCGGCCTCGTCAACCACGCACAGGAGCTCGACGCTGTCGAGGCGCTGGCCCGCCAGGTGTGCGCGCGCCTGCCGCACGCTGTCCTCGGGTGCGGCGCGCGGCACACCGGCCGTCAGGTGGTGGCCGGCGGTCTCGGCGTGGCGCCCGTGGGCGGCGATGCGCGTCTTCACGGCCCCTCGCGGCGTACGCGACCCGTCACGTCGTCAGCGCCGCACCGTGAAGCGCGCCTCCAGCTCTTTCAGCTTTTCCATGATGCCGGTGTATTCGAGCTCGGCCATCGGCAGCATGGCGGCGCCGAAGAAGCCCTGCCGGCGCATGTCGACCGCCTTGTCGGCCACGCGCTGGCGCACGCTGTCCCAGAAGGGATGGGCAAACACGTCGACTGCCTCGGTCAGCTTTCCCTCGCGCATGGAGAAGGCGGCGCAGCTCACCACCGGCGGCCCGTCGAAGTAGCTGACCCCCGAGCGCAGCGGCACGGGCATCAGCGGCATCTGGTGGGAGCCGCGCATGCAACCGGCGACGTACGGGCCGATGGCATAGGGCGCGAGCACCTCGCCGGTGGCCGGGAAGTTCTGCTGCACGCGCACCAGCATCACCGGATCGTCCTTGCCGGTGTACTTGCCGGCGATGTTGTGCAG
>CAYZVX010000138.1:0-3091 GCA_964482055.1 uncultured Acidiferrobacteraceae bacterium | reverse complement strand
GATCGGCCGCCGCGAACGGCCCGGGCTCGCCGCGCGCCTTGAGAAACGGCGTGCGCGCGCCATCGACCACGAACACCCGGTTGGTCATGTCGCCTCCTGGCGGCGCACCCCCGCCGGCCGCTCACGCGCGCGCGTGACCTCCGCATCCTCGGCAACGGCTCCAGGCGTTGCTCGACCTCCTCCATCCATGGAGTCGTGCGCCTGCGGCACATCCCGGTGCCGGTGCGGCGGAAAATCATCGACCGTGATCACGGCGCGCCGCGCCGCCTGGGCGGCGCGCACCAGCTCGGCGTCCGACGGACTGATCAGATGGCGCGCCAGCGCCTCGCGCAGCTGCCCCTCCAAATCGCCGTGCAGCAACGGGTTCTCGTCCACCAGCTTGTAGAGCTGGCGCTCGAGCGGCTCGGCCGCAATGACCTTCGGCAGCGCATCTTCGAGGCGCCCGGTGACGTCCGCCGGATCGCGCGCGACGTACACGCCCTCGGTCAGCCGGTCACGCGCGCGCGAGGGTTCGAGCAGAAGCTTCGCGCACTCGTGCCCGAGCCGGTCGGTCGGCACGTGGTAACGCCGCCCGGCCGGAAACACCAATCCGCCCAGCAGCCATTCGAGAAGGCGGTTCGGGAAATTCTTGAGTATCACCACCAGCGTCTTCTCCGCCTGGTGGATGGCGTAGTCAGCCGCCCAGCGCATGAGCGCCACGTCCTCGGCCGGGCGTCCCTGGTCCTCGAAGTGTTTGATCACCGCCGAGGCGAGGTACATATAGCTCAGCACGTCGGCGAAGCGCGCCGAGATGCGCTCCTTGCGCTTGAGCGCCCCGCCGAGCGTGAGCATCGCCATGTCGGAGATGAGCGCGAAGGCCGCCGACAGGCGCGTGAGCTTCTGGCAATAACGCGCGCCGGGCCCCGCGATCGGCGCGCGCACGAGGTGTGCGTTGGTCAACCCGAGCCAGAAGGCGCGCGCGAGGTTGCTGATCACAAAGCCGATGTGGCCGAAGAGCGCGCGGTCGAAGTCCGCGAGGCCGGCGGCGCGATCCGGGTTGGCCACGGCGTGCATCTCGCGCAACACGTAGGGGTGGCAGCGCACCGCGCCCTGGCCGTAGATGATGAGCGCGCGCGTCAGGATGTTCGCACCCTCCACGGTGATCGCGATGGGCAGCGACTGGTACACACGCCCCATGAAGTTCCTGGGGCCTAAGCAGATGCCGGCCCCGCCCTGGATGTCCATGGCGTCGTTCACGACCTTGCGCATGTGCTCCGTGAGCTGGTACTTGACGATCGCCGAGGCGACCGCCGGTTTCTCGCCGCGATCGACGGCGCGCGCCGTGAGCGTGCGCGCCGCGTCCATCAGGTAGGTGTAACCGGCGATGCGCGACAGCGCCTCCTCGATCGCCTCGAAGCGCCCGATCGGCAGCTTGAACTGTTTGCGCACCCGCGCGTACGCCCCGACGTAGCGCGCCGCGTGCTTGCCGGCGCCGGTCGACAGCGCCGGCAGCGAGATCGAGCGGCCGGCGGCCAGACAATCCATGAGCATGCGCCAGCCCTGGCCGATGCAGGCGCGGCCGCCGATGATCCAGTCCATCGGGATGAACACGTTCTCACCCCAGTTGGGGCCGTTCTGGAACGCCATGTCGAGCGGGTTGTGGCGCGTGCCGATGCGCACACCCGGCGTATCGGTGGGGATGAGCGCCAGCGTGATGCCGAGATCCTCCGCGCCGCCGAGCAGGTGCTCCGGATCGTAGAGCCGGAACGCCAGACCGAGCACCGTCGCCACCGGCCCGAGCGTGATATAGCGTTTCTCCCAGTTGAGCCGGATGCCGAGCACGTCCGGCTTGCCTTGAAACTCGCCGCGACACACGACACCGCGATCGGGAATGCTCGCCGCGTCCGAACCGGCGTCCGGGCTGGTGAGCGCGAAGCACGGCACTTCCTCGCCGCGCGCCAGCCGCGGCAGGTAGTGGTCCTTCTGCGCGTCGGTGCCGTAGTGCAGCAGCAGCTCCGCGGGTCCGAGCGAATTCGGCACCATCACCGTCACCGCGGCCGACACGCTGCGCGAGGCGACCTTCATCACCACCGCCGAGTGGGCGAGCGCGGAGAACTCCAGCCCCCCGTACTTCTTCGGAATGATCATGCCGAAGAAGCCGCGCTCCTTGATGAAGCGCCACACCTCGGGCGGCAGGTCGCGCCGCTCGTGGGTGATGTGCCAGTCATCGAGCAGGCGACAGAGCTCCTCGACCGGTCCGTCGAGGAAGGCCTGCTCCTCGGGCGCGAGCCGCGCCGGGGCGAGCGCGAACAGCCGCTCCCAGCGCGGTTTGCCTGCAAACAGCTCCGCCTCCCACCCTACGGTGCCGGCCTCGAGCGCCTCGCGCTCGGTGTCGGACATGGCCGGCATGAAGCGCCGGAAGGCGGCGAACACGGGTTTGGTGAGCGCCTGCCGGCGCAGCGCCGGCAGGTTGAGCAGCGCGGCGATGACCGCGAGCACGACCCAGGACGCAAACTGTGCGGCGGGCGCCCACGACCACAAGGCGGTCGCGGCGCTCAGCGCGGCGCCGGCGAAGACGGTCCAAATCCACAGCGGCGCGCGCCAATACGCGAGCGCCCAGGCCACTGCCAGCGTTGCGGCGCTAAACCATGCCAATGTCATGGTCTCCTCGCTCGGAGCTTGTTGTTATTTGGACAGCGTGTCCGCCCATCTGCTTACGCTGCCACCACGCTTTCAGCATAGCAACCGCGCAGCGCCTCGGCATTCGCGCGCCGCTCCAGGCCGGGGCCGTCGGGCTGCGGCCCGCGGCGTAGAGGCGGTCTAGAGCACGAACCGCCCCGCCAGGCGAGCGAGCCCGGCGCGCGGCGTGCGATAGTCCGGCAGCACCCGCTCAACCGCCGCCCAGAAACGCGAAGAGTGGTTGGGCTCGAGCAGGTGGCAGAGCTCGTGCACTACGACATAGTCGAGGTAGGCGAGGGGAGCCTGCAGCAGGCGCCAATTGATGCTCACCACGCCGCGCGCGCTGCAGCTGCCCCAGCGCGTGCGCTGGCCGCGGATGTGCAGGGCAGCGGGTAGGCGGCCGATCTGCGGCGCGTAGTAGGCAAAGAGTGTA
>CAYZVX010000137.1:0-3273 GCA_964482055.1 uncultured Acidiferrobacteraceae bacterium | reverse complement strand
GGGGTCGCGGCAGCAGCGCCAGCGGCGGCCGGCGCGGCGACGGCGACGGCCGCGGCCGATACGCCGAACTTGGCCTCCATGTCCTTGATGAGCTCGGAGAGCTCGAGCACCGTCATGCCGGCGACGGCGTTGAGAATGTCTTCTTTGGAAACGGCCATGATCGTTGATCTCCTGTTAGCTGAACTTTCGAAATAGTCTGATTAGGCGGCGTTTGCCTTCGCGTCGCGCACCGCGGCGAGCACCCGCACGAACTTCGCCGGGACCTCGTTCAAGGTCTGGACGAACTTCTGCACGGGCGCCTGCAGGGTGCCGAGCAGCATAGCCAGCAACTGCTCGCGGCCCGGCAGCGTGGCGAGCGCCTGGATCTGCGCCACCGTCATGAGCTTGCCGCCCATGGCGCCGGCCTTGATCTTGAGCGCCTCGTTGTCCTTGGCGAACTCGCTCAGGATCTTGGCGACCGCCACCGGATCGGCCGACACCGCGTAGGCCAACGGACCCACCATCTGGTCCTTGAGGCACGCGAACGGCGATCCGTCGACGGCGCGCCGCGCGAGCGTGTTCTTGACCACGCGCAGATAGACCTTGCCCTCGTGCGCCTTGCGGCGCAGCTTCGTCATCTGCGCGACGGACAAGCCGCGATACTCCGCGAGCATCGTCGCCTGCGCGCCCTGCAACTGCTTGGCGAGCTCGGCGACCACCGCCTGCTTCTGCTCTAAGTTAAGACTCATACGAGTCACCTCCAGTTGTTGCTACACCGGTGACCGTAGCCAGGAGTACTCATGCCTGATTCGGGTACACCGTCTGCGCAGGGTCTTGCCGGTATTAAGCGGTCACCCGCCCCTGCGGTCTTTGACGTGCATCCTGCAAGACAGCGAGCTGCAGGATGATCCAAAGTCTGTCTCTCGCGCCCGACCGGCAAACCGCCCGGGCGCATCATTGCCCTCACAATCCCGAGACGTCGAGCTGTATGCCCGGCCCCATCGTGGTCGAGATCGTCACCTTCTTGACGTACGTGCCCTTGGCAGTGGCGGGCCTGGCCTTATTGAGCGCCGCCATCAGCGCCTGCAGGTTTTCCTTCAGCGCCTCCGGGGCGAACGAGGCTTTGCCGATCGCGCAGTGCACGATGCCGGCCTTGTCGGTGCGGAACTGCACCTGCCCGGCCTTGGCGTTCTGAATCGCCTTCTCGACGTGCGGCGTCACCGTGCCGACCTTGGGGTTCGGCATGAGCCCACGCGGCCCGAGGATCTGGCCCAGCTGGCCGACGATCTTCATCGCTTCCGGCGTGGCGATCACCAGGTCGAAATTGATGTTGCCGGCCTTGATCTGCTCGGCGAGGTCCTGGAAGCCGACGATGTCGGCGCCGGCGGCCCGTGCCTTTTCCGCCGCCGCACCTTCGGCAAACACCGCCACGCGCACGGTCTTGCCCGTGCCGCGCGGCATCACGGCCGTGCCGCGTACGTTCTGGTCCGACTTCTTCGCGTCGATGCCGAGATTGATCGCGACGTCCACCGACTCGTCGAACTTGGCCGAGGCGGTGCTCTTCAGGATGTTGAGCGCGTCGTCGATCGGGTACGGTTTGCCGCGCTCGAACTTGGCGAGCTGTGCCTGTAGGCGCTTACCCATGTCAGACCCCCTCCACTTCCACGCCCATCTGACGGCACGACCCGGCGATCATGCGCACGGCGGCGTCGATGTCGTTGCAGTTCATGTCCGGCATCTTGATCCTGGCAATCTCTTCGAGTTGCTTGCGGTTGATCTTGCCGACCTTGTCCTTGTTGGCCTGGCTCGAACCCTTCTCCAGGCCGATCGCCTTCTTGATCAACACCGTCACGGGGGGCGTCTTGGTTATAAAGGTGAAGCTCTTGTCGCTGTACACCGTGATGATGACCGGGATCGGCAGGCCCTTTTCCAGCTTCTGCGTGGCAGCGTTGAACTGCTTGCAGAACTCCATGATGTTAAGGCCGTGCTGGCCGAGCGCAGGCCCGACCGGCGGCGAGGGGTTTGCCGAGCCGGCGGCGACTTGCAGCTTCACGTACGCGGTTATCTTCTTTGCCACTGTCTGCTCCTTGCGGGTGCGAACGGCCGTTGTCGGCCTCCCCGTCTGTCTTGAGTTACAAGTTTCAGGTTTCCGGTGTCAGGTTCCAATCCTCAAGCCTGAAACCTCAAAGCTGAAACCCTCGTCAGGCCTTCTCCACCTGGCTGAAGTCCAGCTCCACCGGTGTCATGCGCCCGAAGATCGACACCGACACCTTGAGCTTGTTCTTTTCGTAATTGACGTCCTCGACCGTGCCATTGAAATCAGCAAACGGGCCGTCCGTGACACGCACCTGCTCGCCAGGCGTGAACGAGAACTTGGGCTTGGGCTTCTCCACCCCCTCCTGCACCTGTTGCAGGATCGCCTGCGCCTCCTTGTCGGAGATCGGCGCCGGTTTGGATCCGGAACCGCCGACGAAGCCGGAAACCTTCGGCACGCTCTTCACCAGGTGCCAGGTTTCGTCGTCCATTTCCATCTTCACCAGCACGTAACCGGGGAAGAACTTGCGCTCACTCGTGCGCTTTTGCCCGGATTTCATCTCCACGACTTCTTCCATCGGCACCAGGATCTCGCCGAATTTGTCTTCCATGTGGGCATTCTTGATGTGCTCCTTGAGCGAGCGCGCCACGTACTTCTCGAAGCCCGAGTAGGTGTGCACCACGTACCAACGCATCGTCATATCGAGATCAGGCCCCCTGTCCGGTCAACGCCTTCAGCGCCTTGAGCAATACCCAGTCGACCACCCACAGGAACAGCGCCACCAGGACGACCAGGCCGAACACCACGAGCGTGACCTGCACCGTCTCCTTGCGCGCCGGCCATACCACCTTGCGCAGCTCCTGGCGTGACTCCTTGGCGAACTCCCACGCCGCCTTGCCCGGCGCGGACTGGTAGGCCACGACCACCGCCAACGCGATCGCGGCGAGCAACGCCAGGACCCGGATCAGGTCAGGCTTGTCGCCGAGGTAGTAGAAAACCGCGATGCCGATTGCAACGATCAGCACCGCCGCCAAGAGCTTCAGTTTGTCTGCCATCTGAAATTCAGTTACCAAGAGCAAAGATCTAAAGAGGAAAGCACGAAACTTTCTCTTTCCCCTGTTTCGCTTCGCTCTCAACTTTGGCAGGCCAGGAGGGAATCGAACCCCCAACCTGCGGTTTTGGAGACCGCTGCTCTGCCAATTGAGCTACTGGCCTGTAAAATCAGCTACGCGATGCGAGGTACAAGATACGAGGAACAA
>CAYZVX010000136.1:0-3442 GCA_964482055.1 uncultured Acidiferrobacteraceae bacterium | reverse complement strand
GTTCGGCCGCCAGCCTGGTCGGCAGCTCCGCCGCCATGCAGGAGGTGGCGCGTGTCATTGAGCGCATCGGTCCGACGCCCACCTCGGTGTTGATCGAGGGTGAGACCGGCACCGGCAAGGAGCTGGTCGCGGCGGCGATCCACCGCGCCAGCCGCCGGCGCGGGGCGTTCGTGGCGGTCAACTGCATTGCCATCACGCCCGAGCTGTTCGAAAGCGAGCTGTTCGGCCACACGCGCGGGGCGTTCACCGGCGCGCACCAGTCGCGCGAGGGGCTGTTCATCGCGGCGCGCGGCGGCACGCTGTTCCTCGATGAGCTGTCGGAGATGCCGCTGCCCATGCAGGCCAAGCTGCTGCGCGTGCTGGAGACGCGCCGCATCCGCCGGGTTGGCGCCGACGACGAGGTGGACGTGGACGTGCGCCTCATCACGGCGACCAACTGCGACCTCGCCGAGGCGGTCCGGGCCGGGCGCTTCCGCGAGGATCTGTACTTTCGGCTAAACGTCGTGCGGGTGAGGCTGCCGGCGTTGCGTGAGCGCAGTGCCGACATCCCCGAGCTGCTGGCGCACTTCTCGCAATCGCTTTCCATCGAGCTCGGCGTGCCGGTCTATGACTTCGCGCCGGGCGAGGTGGCGCGCCTGCAAGGCCACCGCTGGCCGGGTAACGTGCGGGAGCTGCGCAACTTTGTCGAGCGCACGCTGCTGCTCGGCAGTCCGCCCTGGGACAGTCTCGGCGCGCCGCCGGCGCCGCTGGCGGCAGCGGCCGTCGCAGCGGCCGGGTTTCCCGCGGACTGGCCGCTCGAGCGGGTCGAGAAGCACCATATGCTGCACGTGCTCGGCGCGACCGGCGGCAACAAGTCCGAGGCCGCGCGCCAGCTCGGCATCTCGCGCAAGACGCTAGAGCGCAAGCTTTCCGCCTGGTCTGGCAGTTCGACGGAGTCGGACTAGGCGCGCCCGCGCGGCGCACGAGGTGAGCACCATGTGGAGCAGATGGCGTCGGCGCTACCAGACCGCGCTGCGCTACAAGCTGATCGCGCTGGTGTGGCTGCCGCTGCTGCTCGCCATGGTCGTGAGCCTCGGTTACACCCTCTACTGGCTCAACGGCATCACCCAGGACACGCTGCTCGCGACCGCGCGCAGCGATCTGGCGCTCGCGAGCCGCACGCTCGCCGAATGGCAGGAGGCGCAGCAGCTCGCGCTGCGCCAGCTCGAGGAGTCGAGGGAATTTCGCGGCCTGCTGGCGCGCGGCGACGCGCCGCGCATCCAGGCGTATCTCAAGGAGGTGCGCGAGCACAAGGGACTGATGTTCCTGCACGTCACCGGCGTGGCCGGTGACTGGCTGTACGAGCCGCGCGCGGGTGCCGCCCGCTCGAGCAAACCGAGCCCGCTCACCGACCGCGCGGCGCGTGGCCTGTCCGGGGCGGCGTTCGAGGTGTTCAAGGCCGAGCACCTGCGGCGCGAGGGGGCGGCCGTGGCGCACGCCGCTGGCGTCGCGCGCGAGGGCAACGCGCTGGTGCTGCGCGTCGTGCAGCCGATCGCCGAGACCTACGGTCGCATTACGATGATGCTCGATGCGGCCGTGCTGGTGAACCACAACGCGGCGCTGCTCGAGTTCGTGCAGGAGCGCATGGCCGCCGCCACGCTGTCGGCGACGCGCGCGGCCCCGGTTATCTCGCTGTTCCTGGGCGAGGCGCGCATCGCCGCCACCGGCGACCTGCCCGACACGGAACTGCCCACCCAGCTGGCCGCGCACCTGGCCGAGGGCGCTCGCGTCTGGGTCGGGCGCGAGCAGCTCGGCCACGAGGCGTCGATCTCGGCCTACGGCCCGCTGTTCGACGTGCACGGGCAGCGTGTCGGCACGCTGCATGCGACCTTCCGCGAGGACAGCTTCCGCGCCAGCCAGTATCGTGCGGCCGGATTGCTGCTGCTGCTGTTTGCCGTGGCCGCGGCGCTGGCCGGGTGGCTCGCGGCACGCGCCATGCGCACGGTGTTCCAGCCGATCGAGCGCATGACCGCGGTGGTGCGCGCGACCCAACGGGGCGAAGACCGGCGCATCGGCCCGATGGCCTCCACGAACGAGCTGGGCGAGCTGGCGCGCCAGTTCGACGCCATGCTCGATCTGCTGCAGCAGCGCAATCGTGAGCTCACGCGTGCCGCTCAGGTCCTGGAGGACAAGGTCGCGGAACGCACCGCGCAGCTCGCCGAGAAGAACGCGCAGCTCGAGCGCACCATTGTGCTGCTCGAGCAGACGCGCGAGCAACTGGTGCTGGCGGAGAAGCTTTCGGCGCTCGGCCAGATGGCCGCCGGCATCGCGCACGAGATCAACAACCCGGCCGCGGTGATTCTGGGCAATCTCGAGGTGCTGACCGCCGAGCTCGGCGCGGCGGCCAAGCCGGTCGCGCGCGAGATCGAGCTGATCGCCCAGCAGGTCGATCGCATTCGCCACATCGTGACGGGGCTCCTGCAGTTCGCGCGCTCCGAACCGGCGCGCGGTGCGATCGAGGAGGTCGATGTGAACTGGCTCATCGACGACGTGCGCCCGCTCATCGACCATAGCTTGCGGGCGCGCGGCATCGTGCTTGCCACCGAACTCGCGGCAACGCGACGCGTGCCGATCAACGTCTTCGACCTGGAGCAGGTGCTGGTCAACCTGATCGGCAACGCGGCCAACGCCGTGGCCGACGGCGGGCGCATCTCGGTGAGCACGCGCGACTGGCAGCAGGATGGCGTGGTGATCGCGGTTAAGGACAATGGTGCCGGCATCCCGGAGGATCAGCTCAAGCGCATCTTCGATCCGTTCTTTACCGGCCGCCCCGGCCAGGGCATGGGGCTCGGTTTGTCCGTGAGCTACGGCCTGGTGCAGCGCTACGGCGGGCGGATCACCGTCGCCTCACGCATCGGCCTGGGCAGCACTTTCGAGGTGTGGCTTCCGGCGCACGTGAGCGCACCGAGGGCCGAGGCGTGCGAACCGCGTAATTCCAACCAGGAGACAAGCCATGACGCCCAGTACGGTTGACGAGGAGACGCTCAACGTCGAGATCCGCAAATTCTTGAAGCGCGTCGGCATCACCTCGCAGCGCGAGATCGAGCTCGCCGTGCGCGCGGCGTTGCAGGCCGGGCGGATCAAGGGCGATGCGCGGCTGCGCGCGGAAATGGTGTTGACGATACCGGCGCTCGACCTCGTGCACCGCGTCGGCGGCGAGATCGCCCTGAAGCAATAGCCCCTAGCCGCTCCAGATCACCTTGCCGTGATCGGCGTAGTCGTAGCCGCCGAGCAGCTGCGCCCAGCGCCGGCATTCGGGCGACTGCAGCTGCTCGAAGAGCTTCTGGAACAGGCGCCGGAAGTACACGCCGCGGCGTAGCACCAGGTCGTAGGCCTCCCAGCCGATCGGCAGGAACTCGAGCCCGAACTCGGCGGCCGCGGCGCGCGCGCCGGGCGCGACGTC
>CAYZVX010000135.1:0-3576 GCA_964482055.1 uncultured Acidiferrobacteraceae bacterium | reverse complement strand
CGAACCCAAGGTTGCGGTGATTCTCGATCACACAGAGGCGCCGATCGCGCCCGGCTAGGGAACGAATCGCAGTAAGACTGCCGTCACTGGATCCGTTATCAACGAAAAAGACATCGCCAATCCGTGGCGAGGACAGGATAGATTCGACGGCAAGCGCCGCCAATGGTCCGCCGTTGAAGTTAACAGCGACCGCCGACACGGTCGGCAATTTACGGGCCGTTGCAATATCGCCTTCGCCGTTTCCGGTCACGGACTCAGGAGACGCATTCACACGGGCCTCCACCCTGTTGTTACGCAGCAAATGCGCGATCACCGTTCACGCGCATCAGCAGCTCCATGAAAAACTCCTCCAAGGCAACACTTCGATACCCGATCGCACATATCGACTGCCGCCGGCGTACACCAGACGCGGATCGTGGGCGATGCTACCGGCGAGTTCCATCCATTTTCGCAATCCGGCCAGGTGCTCCTCGGTAATCGTTTGGCCCGATTTGAACTCGATCGGCGATACCACGCGCCTTCCTCGCACAGCACGTCCACCTCATTGCCCGCGCGATCTCTCCAGAAATACAAGTTCGCTGGCAGTCCCCGGTTGTTTCGCTTCTTCAGCAACTCGCTCAGCACGCAGGTCTCGAACAACGGGCCTCGCATGCTGTGCGTGACAAGCTGCTCCACCGCTTGTATCCCCAGCAACCAGGCCGCAAGGCCAGGATCGTAAAAATAGAGTTTCGGTGTCTTGACCAAGCGCTTGTTGAGGTTCCGGTAATACGGCTGCAGCAAGAACACAATGTAGCCCGCCTCCAGCACTGGCACCCCGGCCTTCGCCGTGTTATGCGTAATACCGCAATCATTGGCTAGACTGGAGAGGTTCAATAGCTGCCCCGTCCGCGCGGCGCACATCCGGATAAATCGCTGAAACGTCCCAAGCTCCCGAACATTGATCAGCTGCCGCACGTCGCGCTCCAGGTAGATTAGCGCGTAGTTCGCATACCACGATGGGGGATCATGCCGCTTGTCATAAAGCGGTGGATACAGTCCGCGGAAGAGCAGGACTTCGATCTTGCGCGGTGCGCGCCGCGCCCGGTTCAGCTCCGCCAACGAAAATGGCAAGAGATGCATCAAACCGATCCGACCGGCCAGGCTCTGACTGATCTTTGCCAACAGCCCGAACTGCTGCGAGCCGGTAAGGACGAACAACCCGGCACGCCGCCGCTCGTCTACGATGCGCTGAAGGTCGGAGAACAGTTCGGGGCAACGCTGAACCTCATCAAGGACCGCCCCGTCGGGGTAATTCCCAAGAAAACCCCGAGGATCCGTTGTGGCGAATTCGCGCTGATAAGGGTCTTCAAGCGAGACGCAGGGTTTGTTCCTGAACGCCGTGCGCGCCAGTGTCGTCTTGCCCGACCGCCGCGGTCCGGTAACGGCAACCACCGGGTATCTTTTCGCCAGACGTGCCAGTGTCCCCGCCGCTGCGCGCGGAACCATGCCCGCTACCCTGATCGGCTGCTGGCTGATTGTCAATTCTATTTACAATCAGCCACGACTCGACAAGAAAAAACCCGGCTTGGCGCGCCGGCCACCCGGCGACTCACTGCGCTCGGGTTGCACATGAGACAGCTTCCTCTCGCCACGCACGGCTGCACGTGCCCTGGGCATGGACAACCGAAACATCCGGTACGAACATAATCTTCCAGCCCTTCTGTCTGAATCGCATGCACCAGTCGAGATCCTCGCAGTGCAGGAAGTACCCTTCGTCCAGCAGCCCCACATCGTTGAGCGCGGAGCGCCGCACCAGCATGAGCGCACCGGACAGCGCCTCGACCTCCGCGGGACCCGCGCCGAGAGGTTCGCCCAGCATGCTTACGCCGCTGAATCTCGAATCATGCGGGAAGAGGATATGCAAGCGAAGAATGTCGACCAGCGAGCGCCACGGCGTCGGTACCCGACGACGCGCGCCGCGCTGCTCGCTGCCATCGGGGTTACGGATCATGCAGCCAGCGATCCCGATCGATGGGTTTTGCACCATCACGCTCACTAGCCGCTCGACGGCCCCAGGCTCAAACGATGCAGTCCGGTTTCACACCTCGTCGAGCGGCCGACGCACGCGAACCCGTGTCGGCTCCACAACCGCAACACAGCCAACAAGCTCGTCGAGGCCTGTATTTCGGACAAATTCCAGGACAAAGCGGATCACCGCCAGTGGTCCCATGCTTCGCGGTCGAAACAGCACGATCCCGGCGTGATCGCCGGGAGGATGTTTGCGAATATCGGCAAACTCGATATCGAGGGTAAACAGCACCCGCTTCTCGCGTCTCGCGGCAGCACCGACCTCTATGTCGGATTTCCCCAGCAAAGCTTCTTCGGCGGCAGTCTCAACATCGTGGCCGTGCTGCGATAGCTTTGGCTTCAGATGCCGCGACAGATTCTCGTCAAGCTTGATTTTCGTCAAGCCGAGATTTTCCACACGTTCTCACGGGCAAGTTCGGCGGCGTAGGCGACCGCCGCCTTGACGTCATCCAGCGTGAGCGAAGGATAGTGATCAATGATCTCCTCCGGCGTGAGGCCTTCGGCCAGCGCGTCCAGAATGATGGCGATATAGATACGTGTTCCCCGAATGCAGGGCTTCCCCGCACAGACGGCTGGATCAACCGTTACGCGTTTCAGCAACTCTTCATGAATCATATCTGGTCTCCGGCTTGGTTCTATGTGCTGTTCCGGCCAATTATAGTCCTCTCCGAAAGACTCCGCCCCTATTATTCCTCGCCCCATCCACCCGTACCTGTCTCTATTCACCATCCAGGAATCACGATTCACGGCCGTCGCACCCATCCCTCATCCCCCATTCCCCATCACGGTCGTTCGATCACCCAATCACCATTCACCAGTCACCGCCTCAAATCGCCGTCCACGGCTGCACGTGCCCTGGGCATGGACAACCGAAACATCCGGTACGAACATAATCTTCCAGCCCTTCTGTCTGAATCGCATGCACCAGTCGAGATCCTCGCAGTGCAGGAAGTACCCTTCGTCCAGCAGCCCCACATCGTTGAGCGCGGAGCGCCGCACCAGCATGAGCGCACCGGACAGCGCCTCGACCTCCGCGGGACCCGCGCCGAGAGGTTCGCCCAGCATGCTTACGCCGCTGAATCTCGAATCATGCGGGAAGAGGATATGCAAGCGAAGAATGTCGACCAGCGAGCGCCACGGCGTCGGTACCCGACGACGCGCGCCGCGCTGCTCGCTGCCATCGGGGTTACGGATCATGCAGCCCGCCATGCCGATCGAGGAGTCGGCTGCCATCACGCCGACCAGCCGTTCGACCACGCCAGGTTCGACCATGCAGTCCGGATTGACGAGCAGGCAGTACTCGCCCGAAGCCCGGCGCAGACCGAGATTGCTGGCCGCCGCGAACCCAAGGTTGCGGTGATTCTCGATCACACAGAGGCGCCGATCGCGCCCGGCCAGGTCTCTCACCTCATCGAGACTGCCGTCCGTAGAGCCGTTGTCGACGACGCAGACCTCGCCAATTCGCTGCGAGCCCAGTATCGATTCCACACGGCGCCCAAGCAGTGCTCC
>CAYZVX010000134.1:0-3707 GCA_964482055.1 uncultured Acidiferrobacteraceae bacterium | reverse complement strand
TGCGGCGCTTGAGGTCCTCGCCATCGCGCTGCGCGAACGACACGAGACCGCCCTCGACCTGGCGTTGCAGGCGCTGGAAGGGGTCGAGGACCGCGCCACCGTCGCCGTGATCCGCGCCGCACTGCACTGCGGCGAACGCCGCCACCGCGCCGGCGCGATCGAGGCCTTGCGCGAGCTTCGCAGCCGCGCGCTCGTCGACGCCTTGGGCGAGCTGCTGCACCCGGGCGCGCCAGCGGGGCGCGCAGCGCCACGCGCCGGGATCGAGGAGATTCTTCAGTGGTGCATCGAGCGCGGCGATGTCTGGCTGCGCACCTGTGCCGAGCAGGCCCGACGGGCCGCCGCCTGATCCGTATGCGCGAGCTATTCGAACGCATCCTGCTGCTCAAGAGCACGCCGGTGTTCAGCGCCGTCACGACCGAAGACTTGCGGCTGGTGGCGCAGGAGCTCAGCGAGGAGGCGTTTTTCGCCGGCGAGCGCGTGTTCGATATCAACGATCCGAGCGACCGCCTGTACCTGATCCGCAGCGGGCGCATCGGCATCTCCCTCAACGCCGATCCAACCGTCCCGGAGTTCATCGCCACACTCGGTCCGCGCGAGTGCTTCGGCGAAATGGGGCTGTTCGACGACAAACCGCGCTCGGCAACCGCGCATGTGCTGGAGGATGCGCGCCTGCTCGCGCTCGACAAGGGCAAGCTGCTCGGTATGCTCGCCGTTTATCCGGCGCTCGGCATCGGCGTGATCCGCAGCCTGAGCGAGCGCCTGCGCGCCACTAACAAGCGAGTATCTTGAAAATGCTGCGAGCACTCGTGAGGACCATTGGATCGCCCGCCATGCGTGCCACCGTGCTGGGCCTTGCCGGCCTGGCGGCGGCCTGTGCCCATCCGGGTCAACCGCTCGAGCCGCGCGCCGCCGACCCGCATTACACGGAGGCCGGTTTCTTCGACATGCATGTCTGCCACTGGCCGGACCGTCCGGTGTTCTTCATGTTCGTGTTCTCGACCACGCGCTACCGGGAGATCGAGCGCGTGTCGGTGTTTTATCCAGATGGCCGTCCGCTCGCCGACCTCGACCTCGAGCGCTACCGCATCATCAACAAGCCGGGCAAGCCGGAAAAGCGCGTGTTCATCACCCAGTTGCCGCTGCCGGCGGGCGCGCCGGACGGCTGGTACCACGCTGACATTGTGCTCAAGAATGGCAAGATCTACCGGGCGCGCGACCGTGTGGCCATCAAGGTCCTGCCGCTCGCCGCTGGCCTGGCGCCACCCAACAGCACGGCGGAGATACCGCCGCCGACCGTGCTGCGCTGGGAGCCGGTGCCGGGCGCTACGCACTACCAGGTCTACGTCAAGGACATGTGGAACGGCGGGCAGGAGATTTTCAGCTCCAAGGTGCTGAACACCCCGCAGCTGGTCCTGCCCCCGGACCTGCTCAAGCCGGGCGGCTACTACCGCTGGCGCGTGAACGCGCGCGACGTGCACGAGCATCCCGAGCTCGGCGACTTCAACCACGGGTCGCTCAGCGAGGAAACCGAGCTCGTGGTCGCCGAGTGAGGTGCACGGCGCTCCCGTCATGACCCGCGCGCTCGTCTGGTTGCGCCGCGATCTGCGGCTGCGCGACAACGGCGCGCTGGCGCGGGCCTGCGCCAGCGCCGAGCAGGTCATCCCGGTATACATCCACGCACCGGAAGAGGAGGCGCCATGGGACCCGGGCGCGGCGAGCCGCTGGTGGCTGCACCACAGCCTCGCGGCGCTCGAGGCTGAGCTGCGCGCCGCGGGTTCACGCCTGGTGATACGCAGCGGGCCGAGCCTCACAACCTTGCAGACACTGATTCGCGAGACCGGCGCCTCGGCCGTTTACTTCAACCGGCGCTACGAGCCGGCGAGCCTCGCGCACGATCGCACGGTTGAGCAGGCGCTGCGCGCCCAGGGAATCGAGACCGAAGCCTGCAGCGGCGCTTTGCTGTTCGAGCCGTGGTCGCTGCGCACCGGCAGCGGTAAACCGTTCCAGATGTTCACGCCGTTCTGGTGCGCCGCGCAACGTCTACCGTCGCCGCCGCCCCCGCTCGGCAAGCCGCGCCGCCTCAAGCCACCGGCGCGCTTTCCGAGGTCGCAGGCGCTGCGCGAGCTCGGCCTGCTGCCGGCGCTCAGCTGGGCGGACGGCTTTGCACAGCACTGGCAACCGGGCGAGGTTGGCGCGCTCGCGCGCCTCAAGCATTTCTGTGCCAACGGCCTTGCCGACTACCCGCGCGCGCGTGACCTGCCGGCCGTGGATGGCGGGTCGCGGCTGTCGCCGCACCTGCACTTCGGCGAGCTGACGCCGCGGCAGGTCTGGTACGCGGTACAGACCGCGGCCGGCACGGGGCGCGGCAGCGACCTTGCGCGTAGCGCGGCCGCCTACCTGCGGCAGATCGGCTGGCGCGAGTTCGCGTTCCACATCCTGCATCACTGGCCCGACACACCCGGGCAACCGCTGCGGCCCGCGTTCGCGCAATTCCCATGGCGCGAGAACTACGCGCGGCTGTTGCGTGCCTGGCAGCGCGGGCTCACCGGCTACCCGCTCGTCGACGCCGGCATGCGCGAGCTGTGGGCGAGCGGCTGGATGCATAACCGCGTGCGCATGGTGGCGGCATCATTCCTGGTGAAGAATCTGCGCATCCCGTGGCAAGAGGGAGCGCGCTGGTTCTGGGACACGCTGGTTGACGCGGACCTTGCCAACAATACGTTGGGCTGGCAATGGGCAGCCGGTTGCGGGGCCGACGCCGCGCCCTATTTCCGGATCTTCGACCCGTGGCTCCAGGGCGAGAAGTTCGACCCGCACGGCGACTACCTGCGCCGCTGGCTGCCCGAACTCGCGCGCGTGCCGCGGCGCTACGCGCATGCGCCGTGGACGATGCCGCCCGCGGTCCAGAACGATTGCGGTTGCACGATCGGGCGCGACTACCCGGTGCCGCTCGTCGACTTCGCCGCCAGTCGCCGCGAAGCGCTCGCGGCCTACGACAGGCTCAAGCGCAAACGCTGAAGGCGCGTCGCTGTTACAGCGCCTGGCGCTCAGCGGCAAGCTGCTCGAGCAGCTCGAGCTCGCGGTCGCTGAAACCGGCCGCACGGCGGGCGGCGGCGTGGAACGGCGGGCGCAGGCGCGGTGCGCCGAACTCGCGCACCAGGCTTCGGAAGGTCGCAATCGGATCGAGCCCACGCTCGGCACAAAGCTGCGCGTACCAGCGGTTGCCGATGCGCACGTGCCCGATCTCGTCGCGCTCGATGATGCCGAGGATCTCGACCGCCCGCTGATCGCCCGCCGACTGGAGCTTGCGCGCAAGCGCCGGCGCGGCGTCCAGCCCGCGCGCCTCGAGCACGCGCGGCACCAGCGCCATGCGTGTGAGCGGATCCTGCGCGGTCTTGACCGCCATCTCCCACAGTCCGTTGTGCGCCGCAAAGTCACCGTAGTCGTAACCGAGCGATGCGAGATGATCCCGCAACAGGGTGAAGTGGTAGGCTTCCTCGGCCGCCACCGCAAGCCAGTCGCCGTAGTACTCGCGCGGCATGCCGCGAAAGCGATACACCGCGTCGAGGGCGAGATTGATCGCGTTGAACTCGATGTGCGCGAGGGCGTGAATAAGCGCCGCCCGCCCCGCGCGCGTGTGCACGCTGCGCCGCTCGACGGCGAGTGGCGAAACCAGCACCGGCCGCTCGGGCCGCCCGGGCTCCCCG
>CAYZVX010000133.1:0-3892 GCA_964482055.1 uncultured Acidiferrobacteraceae bacterium | reverse complement strand
GGCGGCGGCCAGCAGCAGTGCGGCGACCCGCGAGTCGCTGGCCGAGCTGCTTCTGCAGCTCGAGGCGCTCAACGCCGAGGTGCGCCAGCTGCGCGGGCAGCTGGAGGTCCAGGCCCACGAGCTCGAACGCATGAAGGCGCGCGATCGCGACCTCAGCGCCGACTTCGACCGGCGCCTGCGCGAGCTCGAGCGCCGTGCGGCGAGCGCAGCGCGCCCGGCAGAGTCTGAGATCGTCGGACACGGCGTCGCCACCGCCGAGACGATCATCCCCGCGCGCACGGCCGGCGGCGCGGGCGGTGGCACCAGCGCCGAGGAGCAGCAGGCCTACGATGCCGCCTTCCGGCTCATGAAGCAGGGCCAGTACGACCTCGCCGCCAAGGCCTTCCGCGACTACATTGCCAAGTACCCGCGCGGGCCGCTCACCGACAACGCCCAGTACTGGCTCGGTGAGGCCAACTACGTGGTGCGCAACTTCAAAGGCGCGCTCGACGAATTCAACAAGGTGCTCACCGATTTCCCGGGCAGCCCCAAGGCGCCAGATGCGCTGCTCAAGATCGGTTACGCCCACGTCGAGATGGGTAACACCGCCAAGGCGCGCGAGGTGCTGGGCCAGGTTGTGGCGCGCTATCCGAACAGTCCCGCCGCCAAGTCGGCCCAGGAACGGCTGGCCAAGCTGAAGCCCGACAAGCGTTGATGGCATGCCGCGCCGGTTGGCGGCGCGGTTATAATTGCGGCCGTGTTTCACTGCGGGTCGCGCGACCCGAGGGATTGCGGCTCCACCCATGCACCCCACCGCGGTACTCGATGCGCGCGCGAGCGGCGCCGAAACGCTCGCCGAGCGCGTGCGCGTCACCGAGATCTTCTACTCGCTGCAGGGCGAGGCGCGCACGGTCGGTTTTCCTACCGTGTTCATTCGCCTGACCGGCTGTCCGCTGCGCTGCGGCTACTGCGACACGACCTATGCGTTTCAGGGTGGCGAATGGCTCGCGCTCGACACGGTTCTCGCGCGCGTTGCGGAGTATGCGCCGCGCCACGTGACCGTGACCGGCGGCGAGCCGCTCGCCCAGAAGCCGTGCCGCGAGCTGCTGCGCCGGCTGTGCGAGCGCGGCTACGAGGTGTCGCTCGAGACGAGCGGCGCGCTCGACATCAGCGACATCGATGCGCGCGTCAGCGTGGTGATAGACCTCAAGACCCCTGGCTCCGGCGAGGAGGCGAAGAACCGCTACGCCAACATCGCGCTGCTCAAGCCGAAGGACCAGGTCAAGTTCGTGATCTGCGATCGTGCCGACTATGAATGGAGCCGTGCCAAGCTCGCGGAGTACGGTCTGGCCGCGATCTGCGAGGTGCTGTTCTCGCCGTCGTTCGGCGAGCTCGCACCCGCGACGCTCGCCGAATGGATCCTGGCGGATCGTCTGCCGGTGCGCATGCAGGTGCAGCTGCACAAGCTGTTGTGGGGGGAGGCGCGCGGCCGCTGATGCCGTTCGCGCAACGGAACTTTGAATGTTGAATTGTGAATGCCGGATTTCGTCCGTTGACTCTCGGGGGTTTCCCGGTACGGCGCGCGTTTCAACCACTCCCCTGTCATTCAAGATTCAACATTAAGCGTTCGACTTTGGCGCAATGACCCAGCCAGCGTCAGCCAAGGCAGTCGTATTGATATCGGGCGGGCTCGATTCGGCCACCACGCTCGCGATCGCGCGCGCTGAGGGTTATGCCTGCTACGCCCTGAGCTTTGACTACGGCCAGCGCCACCGCGTGGAGATCGCCGCGGCGCAGCGCGTGGCGGCGAGCCTGGGCGTGGCCGACCACCGCATCGTGAAGCTCGATCTCGCCTGGATGGGCGGCTCGGCGCTCACCGATGCGTCGATTCCGGTGCCGGGCGCGCCCACCACCGGCATACCGCTGACCTACGTGCCGGCGCGCAACACCGTGTTTCTGTCGATCGCGCTCGGTTGGGCGGAGGTGCAGGGCGCACGCGATATCTTTATCGGCGCGAACGCCGTGGACTACTCGGGCTATCCTGATTGCCGGCCCGAGTTCATCGCGGCCTTCGAGCGCCTCGCCAATCTCGCCACGCGCGCCGGCGTCGAGGGCGTGGGTTTCCGTATCCGCGCGCCGCTCATGCACTGGCACAAGGCTGAGATCATCGGCCGCGGTGCTGCGCTCGGCGTGGATTTTTCCCTCACCCTGTCCTGCTACGATCCGGACGCCGAGGGGCGCGCCTGCGGGCGCTGCGATTCCTGCCGCCTGCGCGCCCAGGGATTCGCCGCGGCGGCGCTCCCCGACCCTACCCGTTATCGCCACGCGTGACGCGCGATTTCCGCGAATTATTCCGTCGATACGGGTATTGGTGTGGACGGCGGTGGTGCCGCTCGCCGAAAGCCAGTAGAATGCCCGGCCGCCGTATCGGTCCACCTGCCGTTGCCGTAGTCGAGTAAATCACCGGGGTATTCAAGCTATGGAATTGACCATCCACACGCAGATTCTGCTGTCGGTGTTCGCCATCGCCGTCGTGATGGGCGCGGTCGCGAACAAGACCAACTTCTGCACCATGGGCGCCGTGTCCGACGTCGTGAACATCGGAGACACAGGGCGCATGCGCGCCTGGCTCCTTGCCGCGACCGTGGCGCTCGTCGGGGTGCTGATCCTCGAGGCCACCGGAACCGTGAAGCTGCCGAGCGACACCTTTCCGCCGTACCGCACCGCCAATTTCGCCTGGTTGCGTTACCTGCTGGGCGGGGTGATGTTCGGCATCGGCATGACGCTTGGGTCGGGCTGCGGCAACAAGACCTTCATCCGCATCGGCGGCGGCAACCTCAAGTCGCTGGTGCTGCTCGTCTTCTTCGCGGCGCCCGCGGCGTACATGATGCTGTGGGGCTCGATCGGCGAGCAGGGCTTCTTTGACACCGTCTTCAACAGCTGGATCCAGCCGACCGCCATCAGCCTGCAGAACTACGGCATCCAGAGCCAGGAGCTCGGCGCCATCATCGGTGGCCTGTTCGGCTTGACGAACGTTGCGACCCTGCACCTGGTGATCGGGGCCATCGTCGCCGTGCTGCTGCTCGCATACATCTTCAAGTCGGCCGACTTCCGTGCGAGCTTCGATAACATCCTGGGTGGTGCGGTGGTCGGACTTGCGGTCGTGGCCGGTTGGTGGATCACCGGCGGCGCGATGGGGCGGGAGTGGATCGAGTGGGCGGCGTTCGAGCCCTCGGCGCCGAGCCGCGTGGCCGTGCAGTCCTATACCTTCATCAGCCCGATGGGCGACACCATGCGCTATGCGCTGTCGCCGAAGAACACGGCGCTCATCAACTTCGGCGTAATGGCCCTGGCCGGCGTCATCGTGGGATCTTTCCTGTACTCGGTTCTGGCGCGTAAGTTCCGCATCGAGTGGTTCGTGAGCTTCAAGGACTTTCTCGCGCACGCCGTCGGCGGCGTGCTCATGGGCATCGGCGGCGTGCTGTCGATGGGCTGCACGATCGGCCAGGGCGTCACCGGCGTGTCGACACTGGCGCTCGGTTCGATGATCACCTTCGGTGCTATCGTGTTCGGCAGCGCGCTCACGATGAAGGTGCAGTACTACCTGCTCGATGAGAAAAGCTTCTTGCAGGCGCTGCGTCACGGGCTCGCCGACCTCAAGCTGCTGCCGCCGCCGAAGACGGCCTAGCTTGGTCTTGGTGTGAACACGGCCCCCGGTTGCGGGCTGTTTTCATTTGACAGCCACCGAAGGTGGTTACGATAATGCCGCCCTCTCACGGCGACGGACACGGATGTGAGAGCTCAGGGCGCGGTGGACCCGCGCTTGCCCGCGGGGCCGTTAGCTCAGTCGGTAGAGCAGCTGGCTTTTAACCAGTTGGTCGCAGGTTCGACTCCTGCACGGCCCACCAGTTAT
>CAYZVX010000132.1:0-3930 GCA_964482055.1 uncultured Acidiferrobacteraceae bacterium | reverse complement strand
GGCGCGTGCGATCGTCGCCGCCGGCGGCGATCCCCGATCCGGCGCGCGGCCCGGTGGCGCGCTGGCGCAGACCGGCCTGGTTGAAGCTCGACTCGAGCGGCAGGAAGCTGCCGGATCCGCCCAGCACCACGGTGAGACCAACGAAGCTCGAGCCGTTGTGGCTGGTCGGCGAGAACGTCAGGCGAAACCCGCCGAGGTCGACGTCCTGGAAGGTCTCGAGCGCCCGCACCAGGCCCTCGCGCGTGAGCTCCGGGCCGGCGCGGTTGAGACCTTCGACCAGGGCCTTGGCGGCGATGAAGCCTTCGAGGTTGTTGAAGCTCGGTTTGGCTCCCGGCGCGTGCTGGAGCAACAGCGTGCGCAGCTCCATCGCGACACTCGAGCTCGGGTCGAGCGGATAGGGCACGACCTGCGAGACGATGACGCCGTGGCCTTCGGCGCCGAGCTCCTCGGCCAGCGCCTTGCTGCCGACGAACGAGACGTTGAGGAATTCGGCACGCGTGCCGGCGCGATTCATGTCCTTGATGAACGCCGCGCAGGACTTGTAGGCGCTGATCATGATGACCGCGTCGGGGTCGGCCTTGGCGATGGCGCGGACGGCGTCGGCCACCTCCACGGTGTTGCGCTTGACGGTGCCGAGCGCCACGATCGGCAGGCCGCGGCGCTGCATGGCGCGCTGCACGCCTTCCAGGCCCGCGCGGCCATAGGAATCGTCCTGGTAGAACACCGCGATGCGCGGCTTGCCCTCGCTGACCATCCACTCGACGAGACGTTCGGTCTCGTCGAAGTAGCTGGCGCGCACGTTGAAGATGTAACGGTTGAAGGGCGAGCGCAGGCCTTCGGCACCGGTGAACGCGCCGAAGAACGGCACCTTGGCCTGGGTCACGAGCGGGATCACTGCGTAGGCGGTCGGTGTGCCGACGTAGCCAAACAGCGCAAACACCTTGTCCTGCTCGATCAGGCGCTGGGTGTTGGGCACGGCGCGATCCGGCTCGTAGCCATCGTCGAGCGAGACCAGGCGGATCTTGCGTCCGTGCACGCCGCCGCGCCGGTTGACCTCGTCGAAATAGGCGAGCGCGCCCTCGCGTATTGCCTTCCCGAGCTCCTGCGCCGGGCCGCTGAAGGCGGCCGACTGGCCGAGCACGATCTCGTCCTTGCTGACGCCGGGCGTGGCCGCCGGCGCGGCGGCCGGTGCCGCGGCGAGCAGGGCAAGGCCAAACCGGAAAAGTGTTTTCATTGACAGTTCCCCGCTCCGTTGGAGACCAAATCCGTACGCTCCGCTGCACCTTGTGTTGTGCCGCAGACCCGCCGCAGGCGCAGGACTGTCGCGGCGCTACCTAAAGATACCGAAGTCGCGATGGTCCGTGCCGGTCGTCCCGACATCCGGCAGCGCCCATGCGACCACGCGCCGGCTCAGGGCGCGCGTGGGAGGCTGCGCCGACTGTCGAGCCAGTCGATGAGCGGGCGCCACGCGACCCAGTCCCAGGTGGCGCGACTGTCGCCCAGCTCGCAAACACCGAGCCCGCGCGCGTCGGCGAGCGCGTAGCTCGGCGAGTCGTGCAGCGTGGCGACGAACGGAATCTTGAGACGCGTGAGGAAGCGCTCGAGCGGCCGGTACACCTGGGTGGCAACGCTCGCGTAAGCGATGTTCACGCCGTTGAGCAGGGTCTCGGCCGCGCCCTCAATCGCGGACGGCTCGCGCACGCGGTTGGCCACCGTGGCGAGGCGCGCCTCGTGGCGCGCGACCTTGCCCACGAGCAGCAGCTCGTGCACGAAGCGCGCCGCGGCGCGGATGTCGGTGGCCGACGGCAGCACTGGGATGATGATGGTCTGGGCGCGGCGCACGAGCGCGGTGAGATCGCTGCCATGCACGGCCGCCGGCGCATCCATGATGATGTACTCGGCGCCGCGCGGCATCCGGAAGCCGGCCTCGAAGCCGGCCGCACCCGCAATGCGCGGGCGCTGCGGCGAGCGCGCCTCGAGCCACGCGAGGCTCGAGCGCTGCCGGTCGAAGTCGGCAAGCACGACCTGCCGGCCCTGTTTGGCGTAGTGCGCAGCGAGGTTGGTGGCGATGGTGGTTTTTCCGCAACCGCCCTTCGAGTTGAGTACGAGTATGGTGCGCATGCAACGCTTTCGCCGCTCGGTTGATGGACGGCGCCAATTCTCGGCGAGCCGCGACCCGCCGTCCAGCGCTGACGACGCGCATCGGTACAGCCGTCCGTGGCAGTTGTTTGTGCGCGGGTGCCGGTGAGCTAATCGTCGAGGGTGGAGACGTAGGCGAGGACATCGCGGATGTCGTCCGCCGTGATCTGGTTGAGGATACCCTCGCCAGCCTTTTCCTCATCGTGCGGGCGGTCGCCGCGAATCAGCAGATTCGCCTGCCGCTCGAGATAGTTGGTGTACTGCCCGCGCAAGGCCGGGAAGCTGCCGCGCCCGCCGCCATCCTTACCGTGGCAGGAGGCGCACTCCTTGTCGTAAAGCGTGCGGCCCTTGTCGATGTCGCCCGGGGCGCGCGGAATCTGCACGACGCTTTCCATCTTGCGCAGGCGCGTGAGCGCGTCGTCGCTGGGCTTGAAGGCCTGCGGCTTGGTTGGGAGCTCAATGGAAGCGAGGTAGGCCGCGACGTCTTCGATGTCCTTGTCGGGCAGCTCGCGCTCCTCGGTGTAGGGAAACATCGGAATGTTGATGCGCTGGCGGCTCTTGAAGGACTTGAGCGTCCGGATAAGGTACTTTGCCGACTGGCCGGCAAGCCGCGGATATTCGCCCTTCTTGCCGCCCTGGCCGAGCTCACCGTGGCAGGCCGCGCACACACCGTTAATCTCGCGCCCGTTCTCGAGGTCGGCGGCAAGCGCTGCGAGGGGTGCGGCGAGCAAGACGCCAAGAACGGCACGGAAGCGCAGTAAAGAGCGCAGAGCGGCGGCAGACATGACGACGGCGGCAGGAATGATCTGAATGCGGCGCATTATCAGAGCGCGCGCCAACACGCGCAAGCCGGGTTGCCGCGCGCGAAGGCGATTGCCAGAATGGCGTCGGCAAGGTTGAGTGGAGTCAGCCCGTGAAGCGAAGCGACGCGCGGCGGGGAGCGAGCGGCATGCGGCTGTGGCGCCGCTCGTAGCGGCGCGATGCGCGGTTGCTGTTGACGAGGGCTGCGGCTGGGCGTGCGCCTTGGAGCCCTGACCCCATGCCCACGGCGGTTGCCGGAACCCGGAGGAAGGCTCGCATGCGATGGCTCAACGTCCCGGTGCTTGGCTTGGCATGGCTCGCCGCCGTGCAGGCGGCCCGGCCGCAAGACACGGTAATCCTCAGGAACGGCGATGAGCACCTCGGCCGTGTCACAGCGGGGGAATTCGCCATCAGCACTGCCTATGGGCGTTTCGTGCTGCCGCGCGCGCTGGTGGCGGAGATCACCGCCGCCCGCGGTGCTGGCGGAATGCACGTGGTGCGTACCGTCGATGGCGGGCGCATCAGCGGGCGCATCGAGCTCGGCGAGATACTCATCGAGCGCACCGCCTTCGCCCCGCTCAGCGCCAGCTTCGCCGACGTGGCAGAGCTGCAGCTTGCGCCAAGCGGCCTGCGGCTGCCCGTGGCCGCGGACCGCATCGAGCTCAGCAATGGCGATGTGTTGTGGGGACAGGTTCCGGTACCGCACATCGTGCTCGACACCGCGGTCGGCCCACGCCAGGTCGCGCGCGAGGAGCTGGCGGTGCTCGATGTCGCGCTCATCGACAAGGAGCTGCGCGGGCGCGTGACGCCACGCGGCGCCAAGGCGCGCGTGCCCGTTACGCTGGCCGAGCAGACCTTCGAGGTGCGCATCGCCTCCGGGCAGACGATCGCCATACCCGTTGCACAGGTCACCACCGTCAGCTTCGACGCCGCGCTGCTGGCGGCGCCCGCGCCCGCGCCGCTGCGCGATCGGCTGCGCGCCGGCGGGCT
>CAYZVX010000131.1:0-4095 GCA_964482055.1 uncultured Acidiferrobacteraceae bacterium | reverse complement strand
CCACCAGATTGCAATGCCCAACCCTCATCGGTTGGGCATTTTCATTTCTGCATTCCGCGAAACAACGCGGGGTTCCGGGCTGTTCTGCCTGTGCCACGGGTCACCGACGTCAGCGCCCGAACGCGGCCGGTTCGACTCTCTTTTGCTCTCTCTTCTCTCAAAACCTGCGCCAACTTTTTCGCCGGAGCACACGCACACGGCCTTTCTCGACCGCAACTTGCACGTGTGTCACCGCCATGGGTTTTCCGCCGTTCATGGATGACCAGCGCATCAAGCCAACGCAGCGCTCGGATTCGCCGCGCACGGTATCGAGTACAGACCTTGGCGCTTCTGCGTGACCACGAGGGCGCGGTAGGCGGCCAGCGGTCCCTCGGCTTCGGGCTTGCCCTTGTCGCGCGGCTTGACCTTGAACAGGTCGATCAACTTGTCGCTGTTCAAGCCGGCGCGCTGCATGATCCGCTCCGCGGTCATGGGCTCGCCCTTGAATGACCACAGTGACTTGAACACCGCAGCCTGTCCGTCGGTGCAGCGGATGGGCCCATGCGGCCATTCGGGCAGCGTCACCCAGCGGAAGTCCGCCGAGAACGGGCCGTGGACGGGCGCCGTCGGATCGATCATCGGCGCTGGTTCGCGCAGGACCGGGGGCGACGCGATGTGCGCAATGCCGCCGCCGTAGAACGCGAACCGCTCCTCCAGCGGCAGCCACTCGAAGCCGTACCCCGATAGCGCGAGGTAGGCGTGCTTTGGCCTTGGCGCGATCACGCGAACATTCGCCCCCGGCACCCGCACACGATCGAGCAATTCCGGCTCGCGCCAGATCCGGGCCAGATCGCGGGCGAGCAACACCGGCGCCCGCCGCGCCTCGCCCAACCGCCAAACGTCCCCGCCGAGATCGTCGATGCCGTCGCGGCTCTCGATCCCCAGCGCAAGGCGCAGCTTCTGGCGCAGCCAGTCCTCATCCAATATCAGCGCGGCGACGTCGTCGGCTGCCACGGCCACCGGCCCGCACTCCGGGCAATGGCAGGTGCGGCCACCGCGGCCGTCGCCCCAGACCGGCGCCCGATGCTGGTTGCAGTACGGACATAGGGCAAAGCGCTGATCCAGGGCCGTGGCCTTCACCGCCCGCCCGAGAGTAGACAAGGCGGCGATAGCGCGCGGCGACAGCGCGGCGCGCAGGACTGGTGTGCCGCCCGCGAACAGGCGGCACACCAGTCCCCAAGCGTCGTGCGCCGTCACCGGTCAGCCCTCGTAGACTGGTTGCGCGTCGGCCAGGCCCGACTCCGGCGGCGTCTCCTGCGCATTCAGCGTCTGACCCGGCTGCAGGATGCCGAGCGATACCAGATAGCTCTCCAACTGTGCCTGGAGTGCGGCGTCGAACTTGTGCAGGTTCAGGCGGCCGCGGCGGGTCACCTCGACCGTGATGACCTTCGAGCGCACCTTGCCCGGCTCGGGCGGGTAGTAGAGGTTGATGCGCGCAGCCGTTACCAGCCAGCCATGGGCCAGCGGGTTCTCGTTCGGAAGTTTCTCCTGCATCAGTTCGGTGACGCAGCGCTGCTCGCTCGACGCCATCGCCGTGCAGTCCAGCTTCAGGGTGGTGTCCGGGCTCAGCACCGAGATCGACTTCACCTGCAGCGCCACGAAGCCATCGGCCACAGCCTGGGGTACATCGAAGCCCAGCTTGAGCACCGACAAATCCAGCGTCGGTGGCTTGATGCGGTGCGGCTCCACCTTGACGCCCAACAGGTGCTCGGCGAACGCATCGACGAGCATCTGGTGGTACTTGGCGCCGCCGCGCACGAGGGTACGGACGACGCCGGTGGCGACGGCGTACTCCAGCACCATGTGGATGTTCGGGTTGCCGACGCGGCGCGTGAGGTTCGCGCCTTCGAACTCCAGGCGCAGCATGGCCAGATCCTTGACGTGCACCGTCAGCAGGAAGACGCCGGGGCTGCGCTCCACGAGGTACGCCGCGCTGCCGTCGCCACACTGCAGCTCGCGCTGGTAGAAGGCGGAGATTGCCTGGCGAAGGGCGGCGAGCGCGGTCTCCGAGGTGTCGGGCCGGCGCTTCACGCCGAGGTCGTGCTGCTGCGCCTGCGAGCCGTGGCGCTCCAGGTAGTCGAATTCGCACGCCCGCTCGAACAGCGCCGGGTGATTGGCGTACAGCCAGAAGGAGCGGTGGGCGTCGCTCTGGCAGGCCACGAGACCCACCAACGCGGTGCCGTCACCGGCGGCGGCCTGGAACATCGCCTGCTTCCCGGCTGCGTCGGCCAACTGGACGCTCGCCATGAGGTTGCCGATCAAACGGTCGCGGGCGGCGATGTCGGGCCAGGTACGAACCGCATCCACCAGGGCCCGCGAGGTTTCAGGCGCATCGTCCCAGGAAAAGTCGTCGGCCACCGGCAGGCCGTGGGACGTCAGGAAAGTGCGCATCGATCCGTCCACCGGCAGTTCGAGCAGCACGTCGACAAAGGTCTTCTTCATCTTCTTTTCGATCCTTTCCGAAGAGGCGTCGGAGGCTGCGGACCGATGGAGCAGGTGCGCGGGCCGGCGACTGGATTACTGAACAACGTACCCGCCATAGTAAAGTAGCAAGATACATCGCGATTGTGAGCCGCTCTTTTCCGCTTGTCAATCAATGGGGAACATCTGGCGCTTTTATGTATCTCGGAGCTATACTTGCGGTCTTGATTCATTCACTGGCTGTATAGCCACTACAGGAGCATCGCCATGGCTTCCGCGTTTGGATCTCGCCTGCGGCGATTTCGCGAGGCGAAGAAATTGACCTTGCAGCAAGTCGCCGACGCGGTCGGCTGCACGAAGGCCTACATCTGGGAATTGGAGATGAAGGAAGGGCAACGCCCTTCGGCCGAACGGGTCCACGCGCTGGCCAAGGTGCTGGGCGTGACGATGGAAGATTTGATGGGTGAAGGGATGGCCAAAGTGCCGGAGGCCAGCCCCGAAGATGTAGTGTTCTTTCGCGAGTACGCCGGTATGAGCGAGGAAGAGAAACAGCGCTACCGCGATGCGCTCAAGCTCATGTTCGGCAAACGTGACGAGGGCGGGGCCAAGGAGTGAGCAGTCCGCCCCTCAACGGCTTTACCGCTGCCGCCACGGTTCTGAAGTGGCTGCGGGCATGGCATCGGGAGGCCATGCCAGATGCCATCGATCTCGACGTCGTGCGGCAAATGTTGCCCGGCACGCCCTATGGCAAGGGCGTGCGCGAGATCAAGGCGCCGATGGCGCTGGACATCGACAGCTGCGAGGGCATGCTGGTCCGCAATCCGGATGACGCCGCCGAATGGGGCATCTTCTATAACGGCAAGGCCAGTCCCGAACGTCGCCGCTTCACCGTGGCCCACGAGTTGGGTCATTTCATCCTGCATCGCAACCAGCAGAACCGTTTCAACTGCGACAAGGAAAGCGTCTATTCGGGCGTCGACACCATGCGCGTCATCGAGCGCGATGCCGATGACTTCGCCAGCAACCTGCTGGTGCCGGGGGACGTGCTGCGCGGTCTGCTGACCGGCCAGCGAGTCGACCTCCACTGTCTCAGCGCGCTCGCCAAGCGCTTCAAGGTCTCGTTCGAGGCGCTGTGTATCCGCTTCATCAAGTACACCGAGCAGCGCGCGATCCTGGTCTACTGGGACAACGGCTTCTTGAAATACGAGTGGCGTAGCAAGAGCGCCGTGCTGACCCGGGCCAGGATTCGCCGACTATCAGACCCGCAAGAACCCCTTGCCGGAACGCTGGCCGCCGACACCAGCGTCGAGCAGGAGTGGGACGGCGTCGAACTGCCGGCATCGATCTGGTGCGCCGAGGAAGCGGCATACATGAAGCTGCGCGAGTTCAAGCACAGCTACGGCGCGCGTGATCGCGTTCTCACGCTGCTCCTGCTCGAAGGCGCCGAACCCCGCCGCTGGGATCGATCCTGGCAGGAGGGCGAGAGTTTCGACAGCTACGATCAGTTCGTCTCCTCGGGCCAGCACCCTGTTCGGTGAGCACGAGGAAATTGGGAGGAAAATATGTCGTATTCGGGTATATGTCGTGTCCCGGCTGATTGGTCACGCGTCTGTTGAACAGTTCAGGGTGTGCTTG
>CAYZVX010000130.1:0-4156 GCA_964482055.1 uncultured Acidiferrobacteraceae bacterium | reverse complement strand
GGATGCCGACCATGTTCGGGCTGCCGCACTCAAAACGTCTGGCGCTGTGTGCGGGCACCCAATCCCGCCGCTCGAAGTTGCCGGCGTCCTCAACCATATGCCAGCCGAACTCGTGCAGGGTGAGGTGTTCGCGCCATTGCGGGCGGCAGTAGAAAACGGCCACGCCTTCCGCAGCCAACAGCCACTTGTGCGCGTCCGCGGCGAGGAAGTCGATGTGCATGCGCTCTACATCGTGCCGGAATACCCCTAGGCCTTGGATAGCGTCCACGCAGAATGCAATCCCGCGCTGCCGACAGGCGGCGCCAAGCCGCGCCAAGTCCAGGCGCAGTCCGCTGGCGTACTGGACCGAGCTTGCCGAAAGCAACCGTGTTCGCCGGTCACAGGCCGCCATAAGAGCGGCCTCGGGATCCTCAGCACCGCCCAAGGAGACCTGGCGCACGCTCACGCCCTTGTCGGCGAGCGACTCCCAGACAATTCGGTTGCTCGGAAACTCCTCGTCACAGATCACGACGTTGTCGCCCCTGGTCCAGGGAAAACCGTGCGCCACCACGGAAAGCGCCTCGGAGGTGTTCTTCAGCAGAGCGATACTGTCCGGGCCGTCCGCATTCAGAAACCGCCCCAAGCGGATCTTGAGGTCCGATTCGATTTGCAACCACGAGCGATAGTCACGCGCACCGTAGGCGGCACACTCGGCGGCGAAGCGTGCCACCGCCTCAGCAGTGCGCTGCGGCCATGGGCTGACACCCGCATGATTCAGGTAGATGAGGTGCTGAACGATCGGGAATTCGCGCTGCACTAGCGCGGTGAGACTGGCCATGGAAAAGCGGCATTCAGGTTGCGCAAAGCTAGAGCGTACACGCGCCCATCGGTATCGGGCAGCGGCTGGCTAGCGCAAACCTTCCCGTACCACCCCCTGCGATATAGAGCGCGCGCATAATGTATATTATGTTAACTCACGTCGGCAGCGCTTAAAGACAATGGGTGCAGGTGGTCTTTCACGAAAGGCCTTCCCGACTCCGCGACCGCATCGTCCGACCGTGGTTTGTGCGATGAGATCACCGGTAATCTCGTCCTTTGGGAAGCAAGGTGGGAATTTGACGACCGCTCATGCGCCGGCTAGAGGTCTCAGGGGGCCCAGACGTCAAAGTTTTGTCGTAGCGGCTGTTTCATTTATGATGCTCTGAACCCGGCACCCGAACCGGCCACTGGAGGAAGGTATGGAAGCCTGTCGCGAGTTTGTGCTGCCCTTGGATTTTCCGAAGTATTCAGAGCTCTACTGCCACTACGATCGAGAACGCGCCACACTCTGGTACTACCTCAACTCCCCTCGTCCCTGCTCGACCCTGCGTCTCGCCACCGAGGTTCGCGATCTGCAGGAGCGTGTGACCGCGTACCTGAAATCTTCGCCGCAGGCGAAGGACCATCTTCACTATGTCGTCTGCGCCTCAGCCACTCCGCATATCTTCAATCTGGGCGGTGATCTGGAGCTGTTCATCAAGCTTGTCACCGAGGGCAATCGCGACGCGCTGCTCGACTACGGTCGCCTGTGCGTCGACGTCATCTACCACAATTGGACCAATCTTGGGGTTCCGTCGTTGAGCACCATATCGCTCGTGCAGGGCACGGCGCTTGGCGGCGGTTTCGAAGGAGCCCTGTCCAGCAACGTGCTGATTGCTGAGGAAGGCGCACAGCTAGGTTTCCCGGAAATCCTGTTCAACCTCTTTCCGGGCATGGGGGCCTACAGTCTTCTGGTGCGGCGAATCGAACCGTGGCGAGCGGAACGTCTCTTGCGAACGGCGCGCCAGTACCCCGCACGTGAGCTGTGGGAGATGGGCATCGTAGATGTCGTGGTGCCAAATGGTGAGGGCGTTCATGCCGTCAACGACTTTATCCGGCGCCGGCACTTCACGCGTCAGGGGCACCAGGCAATCCACCAGGTGCGCCACCGCGTGCACCCATTGACGCGTGAGGAGTTGCTCGAGGTGGTCGAGATCTGGGTCGATACCGCCATGCAGCTGACCGACCGCGACTTGCGCGCAATGGCGCGCTTGGCGGAGGCGCAACCGACACTTCACGCGGCACGGGAGGAACCCGCGCGCACGCGGTCCGTCGCGACGGTACAACCGCTGATGCCGGCGGGCGCAGCGGCGTCGCTCAACTGAGACGAGATCGCCCGCTCGCTTCTTTACGGATTTCCGCGGGTCGTATCGGGCCCGCGGACAACTTGGTCGGCAGGCGCGCTGACCAGGCTGCGCAGTGCGCCCAGGGTCTCCTCGAAGGCCGTCTGCAATTGAGCAAGCAACTCGCGGCGTTCACGTAGGAAGCTCACGAGCCCACCGGCCTCGGCTTTGTGACAGACCTCCATTAACCGGCTGCCGCCGATGTTGGCGGCATTTCCCTTGAGCGCATGGACCGCGTCGCAGAACGCGGGATGGCTGCGAGAATCGCACGCCTGCGCGATCTTGCCGAGCAGATCCCGACCCTCATGTTCGTACTGGCTAACAACTTGGGCCATCTCGCGCGGATCGCCATACAGGCGATCGAGCTCCGCAAGCACGCTCAGGTCCAGCACTTCACCGACCGATGCGCTGGCCGCACCATCGGCTGCCACACGGGGTGGCAGCGCTTCGACCTGGCTGTCCTGCAGCAGACGCTCGACCTCCGCCAGCAGGTCGGCGGCGGTAACAGGTTTTGACAGATAGGCATCGGCGCCGGCGTCCGCACACTCCTGCTGGGCGTCAAAGCTTGCGTTCGCCGTTAACACGATGATCGGCAGCCGTGAGCGCGGACGCATCGTGCGGTACTGCCGAACAACGGTGGTACCATCAAGCCCGGGCATATGCATATCGAGGACTGCCAGCCGGTAGCCGCCTCCGTACAGTCGGTCCAGCGCTTCGTCACCGGTCTCAGCCAACTGCACGTCATAGCCCGCCTGCTCCAGCATGCGACGAACGATCATCAGGTTTGTCCGATTGTCGTCGGCAACAAGGATGCGCGGCCGTTTGGTTTCGCTTCGACCCCACAGCCAGGGCGCCACGGTGACGACGCGGCCCTCGGCGGCGGCGCAGGCCGGAGAGGCGTGCAGCGCGGCACCGATAAGCGATGCCTCCGCGCCCGTATCGAGAACTGCGGCATAGCCCCACTGCCGCAACTGCTCGACGAAGGGGCTCGACCTGCAAACCAGAAACACCGGAATGTTGGCGGATGCCGCCTTCTGGCACAGTTCGTCGCAGCGATGCTTGCCATCCTCGCCGATCGCAAGAGCGGCATCGACGAAAACAGCGTGCACCGCATTGCCCAGGCGTATGGCGCGCGCCAGCGCATCAAGCACGGCTTCCGTCGAGGCGGCGCCCAAGAGCTGCCCGTTAAGGTCCTTGAACACGCGTCCGTAGTGGCCAGTGATCTGCGGGTCTTCGCTCAGCAATACCGCCCGCATTCCGGGCAATGTCTCTTCTTGATCGGCCGCCTGCTGCTGCTTGTCGAGGGGGATTTCGCACCAGAAGACGCTGCCCTGCCCTTTGACGCTCTGCACGCCAATACGACCGCCCATGAGCTCCACGAGTTGCTTGGCGATGGTGGTTCCGAGACCGGTACCACCGTGGCGGCGAGTGGTGCTGGTGTCCTCCTGGGTGAAACTGTCGAAAATTCGGTCAAGCGCATCCGGCGCTATGCCTACACCCGTATCGCGCACCTCGAGGCGAACAATTGCCTTGCGGGTGGTTGCGTCCCAGCCACCGCTGGCCTCGACACAGACAAAACCGCGCTCAGTAAACTTGACCGCGTTCGAAAGCAGATTGAGCAGGATCGCGCGCAGATGGTGGGGGTCGCCGACCAGGCGGAACGGTGTCTCCGGGGCAATGCGCACCAGCAGACGCAGCCCCTTCCGAGTCGCAGCGGGTCGCACCATGCCGGCGGCGGAGTTGATGACTTCGTGCAGATCGAGATTCGTGCGTTCCAGCGTGAGCTTGCCCGCCTCGATCTTGGAGAAATCCAGGACGTTGTTGATCTGGTCAAGCGACACCTGGACCGAATCGCGGATCACCTGCAGCAGGGATCTTTCTTCGGAGGAGAGGCGCCGACTGGCCTCGAGCAGATCGGCGGACCCGAGAATTCCGTTCAACGGCGTGCGCAGCTCGTGGCTCATGCGCGCGAGGAA
>CAYZVX010000129.1:0-4230 GCA_964482055.1 uncultured Acidiferrobacteraceae bacterium | reverse complement strand
GAACACAGCAGGAACACAGCAGGAGAGGCACATGCGAGCCAATTTGCCGGTCACCGGGGTTGAAAGGATCCTGCAGGACGAGGATGTCATCGTGTCGAAGACCGACACCAAGGGCATCATCACCTACGTCAACAAGACCTTCTGCGAGGTCAGTGGCTTCAGCGAGGAGGAGCTGATCGGCGCGCCGCACAACATCGTGCGTCACCCGGACATGCCGCCCGCGGCCTTCAAGGACCTTTGGGGGACGATACAGGCGGGGAAATCCTGGAAGGGCTATGTCAAGAACCGCTGCAAGAACGGCGATCACTACTGGGTCGAGGCGAACGCCAATCCGATCTTCGAGAACGGCCGGATCACTGGCTACATGTCGCTGCGCACCAAACCCGCGCGCGAGGCGGTCGAGTTCTGTGAGAACCTCTACCGCAAGTTGCGCGAAGACAAGGCGCGCGGCTGGACGGTGAAGGAAGGCCGCGCGCGGCGCCGCGGACCACTCGGGTGGTGGGACAGTTTACGCCGGCCCAGTATCCGCATGCGCTTGCTGACCATTATTGGCCTGCTTTCTATGGTATGCGTCGGCGTTGGTACCCTGGCCGTGCGCAGCATGGACGCTACGCGGGCCGGCCTCGAAACGGTGTACGCCGACCGGCTGGTGCCGGCGGGACAGATCGGAGGGATCCTCGAGCGTGTGATGGAAAACCGCATGCTGGCGATGGCCGCCGTGGCACAGCCTGCCCCGGAGGCCATCCGCGCCAACAAGGCGAAAATGGAGAAGAACCGCGACGAGATCAGCAAGATCTGGGAGCAGTACCTGGCAACCTATCTCACGGCGGAGGAAAAGCAGCTCGCCGAGGCCTGGGCGAAGGACCGCGCACGCTTCGTCGCCGAGGGCCTTGCCGCCACCTTTGCCGCGCTCGCCGCAGGCAATGTCGAGCAGGCGCGCCGGATCGCCTTCGGTGAGATGGAAGCGCTCTATCAGCCCGTCAAGGAGGGTGCGAGCAAGCTGCTCGCGCTGCAGATGGACGTCGGGCGCGAGGAACGCGACAAGGCCGTGGCGGCCTACGCCTTCACGCGCAACGTGACGATCGGCGCGACCGCCGCCGGTATACTCCTTGCCGGGCTGCTCGGCTGGCTGCTGATGTGCGCAATCCTGCGCCCGCTGCGCGAGGTCGAGGAAGTGTCCATGGCCATTTCCTCAGGCGATCTCACACGCCGCATCGAGGTGAGAAGCGACGACGAGGTCGGGCGGGCGCTGCAGGCGGTAAAGAACATCAACGGCAACCTGCGCGGCATCGTGAGCGACGTGTGTGGCAGCGCCGGCAGCATCGCGATCGCTTCGGGCGAGGTCGCGACCGGGGCCGACGATCTGTCGCAACGGACCCAGGAACAGGCCTCGGCGCTCGAGGAGACCGCCTCCTCGATGGAGGAGATGACCTCCACCGTCAAGCAAAACGCCGACAACGCCCGGCAGGCCAACCAGCTCGCCGCCGGGGCGCGCGAGCAGGCCGAGAAGGGCGGGACCGTGGTCCGAAGCGCCGTGCAGGCCATGAACGAGATAAACATCGCGAGCAGGAAGATCGCCGACATCATCGGTGTCATCGACGAGATCGCCTTCCAGACCAATCTGCTCGCGCTCAACGCCGCGGTCGAGGCCGCACGCGCCGGAGAGCAAGGGCGCGGCTTCGCCGTGGTGGCGAGTGAGGTGCGCAACCTTGCGCAGCGCTCGGCGGCTGCCGCCAAGGACATCAAGAACCTCATCCAAGATTCGGTCGAGAAGGTTACGAGCGGCGCCAAGCTCGTCGACGATTCGGGCACGACGCTGCTCGACATCGTCGAGTCGGTTAAGAAGGTGAGCGACATCGTCGCCGAGATCGCCGCCGCCACCCAGGAGCAGAGCGCCGGCATCGAGCAGGTCAACAAGGCCGTCATGCAGATGGACGAGATGACCCAGCAGAACGCCGCGCTGGTGGAGAAGTCTTCACCCGCGGCGCGCGCCATGGAGGAGCAGGCGCAGAAATTGCAGAAATTGATGGGCTTCTTCCGTGTGGGGGCGAACGATCAGGCGGGAGCTGACAACGCGGTGCGCCGTGCGGCCGGCGCCGGCCGCAAGAGGGAATCGAAGCTCGCGCAGTTGCGTCGCGCCAAGGGTCTGCCCACACCCGCCGAGATGCGCGCGGCCGCGGCAGCCAGGTGAGACAGGCGCGCTTGCCGCGGCCGGCGGAGCCGGGGCGGCGCGATCAAACGGTTCGACGACGATGAGCGCGGCGCACGCATTCGAAATGAACGACCGAGACTTCGCGTTTTTTCGTGACCTCATCGGGCGGGAGACCGGCATCGTGCTGGGCAGGCACAAGCGCGAACTGGTCTACGGGCGGCTGGCGCGCCGCCTGCGCCAGCTGAAGCTCGGCAGCTTCGGTGAGTACCGCGACTACGTCGAGGCCCACGCCGGCAGTGAGCTCGCCGAGCTGGTCAACGCCATCACCACGAACCTTACGTTTTTCTTCCGCGAGAACCATCATCTCGAGCACCTCGCGTATGAGGCCCTGCCCGAAATGTGTCGGCGCAACGCGCACGGGCGGCGCCTGCGCCTGTGGTCAGCGGGCTGCTCGACGGGCGAGGAGCCCTACTCCATCGCCATCACCGTGGCGGAAAACGTTGCGCAGCGCAGTCAGTGGGACATCAAGGTGCTCGCAACCGACATCGACTCGCAAGTGCTTGCGCGCGCCGAACAGGGGGTTTACGAGGAGGAGCGCGTCAAGGACGTCGCGCCGCAGCGGTTGCGCCGCTGGTTTCTGCGCGGGCGCGGAGCGCGGGCCGGTAAGGTGCGGGTGGCGCCCGCGCTGCAGGAGCTGGTGCATTTCCGGCGGCTCAATCTCATGCAACCGTGGCCGATGCGCGGGCCGTTCGATGCGATCTTCTGCCGCAACGTGGTGATCTATTTCGACCGGTCCACCCAGGCCCGGTTGTTCGCGCGCTTCGCCGAGTTGCTCGCGCCGCAGGGCTTCCTGTATCTGGGTCATTCCGAATCGCTGCACGGCCTGAGCGAGCGCTTCGAGCTCGTCGGCCGCACGATCTACCGCAAACTCCCATGAGCGGGGCTGGCATCCAAACGAGGGCGCGGGCAGTGGTGCCGCCCCTGCCGCAGGCGCTGCCGGGATTCGCGCACATCAATCGCTACTGGGACGACATGCACCAGATGTATGCGGCGAAGCTCTTGCCGGGCGAGTACTACGTGACAGGCGAGCGCGAGACCATCGTGACCGTGCTCGGCTCGTGTGTTGCGGCTTGCGTGCGCGATCCGGTGTCTGGCATCGGCGGCATGAATCACTTCATGCTGCCGAGCAGCCAGGGCAACGGCACGTGGGAGAGCGGGGGCGTGTCGTCCTCGACCCGTTACGGCAGCTTCGCCATGGAGCAGCTCATCAACGACATCTTGAAGCACGGCGGCAGCCGCAAGAATCTCGAGGTCAAGCTCACTGGCGGGGGTCGCATCCTCGCGCAGATGACCGATATCGGGCGCCACAACATCGAGTTCATCGAGCAGTACGTGCGCACCGAGGGACTGCGGGTACTCGCCCGCGACCTGGGCGATGTCTACCCGCGCAAGGTCTATTACACCCCGCTCAGCGGCAAGATGCTGGTCAAGCGCCTGCGCGCCCTGCACAACGACACCATCGTGCAGCGCGAGGTGTCCTACCGCCGCGAGCTCGAGCGCCATCCGGTCGCCGGCAGCGTGGAGCTGTTCTGAGCGGGCGCGGCACAACCCAGGGGCGGGGGCAAGAACATGAAGAAGATCCGTGTGCTGGTAGTCGACGACTCGGCCTTCGTGCGGCAGATGCTCACGCGCCTGCTCGATGAGGATCCCGAAATCGATGTGGTGGGCGCGGCGCCCGATCCGTATGCGGCGCGCGAGAAAATCAAAAGCCTCAATCCGGACGTGCTCACGCTTGATGTCGAGATGCCGCGCATGGACGGCGTGACGTTCCTCGCGAACCTGATGCGCCTGCGCCCGATGCCGGTGGTCATGGTGTCCTCGCTCACCGCCCAGGGCGCGGAGGTGACCCTGCGCGCGCTCGAGCTGGGCGCGGTCGATTTCGTGACCAAACCGAAGATCGATCTGGCGCACACGCTCGAGGATTACACCGAGGAGATCCGCGCCAAGGTCAAGGCCGCGGCCGCCGCGCGGATTCAGCCGTGCACCACGGTCGAGCGCGCCCGCGACGGGCGCGGCCC
>CAYZVX010000128.1:0-4300 GCA_964482055.1 uncultured Acidiferrobacteraceae bacterium | reverse complement strand
CGGCACCGACACCGGCGGGTCGATCCGCCAGCCGGCGGCGCTCACCAATCTCACGGGACTGAAACCTTCGTATGGACGCGTGTCGCGCTACGGCATGATCGCCTTCGCCTCGAGCCTCGACCAAGGCGGGCCGATGTGCCGCAGCGCCGAGGACGCGGCGCTGCTGCTCGGCGTGATGGCCGGTTTCGACCCGCGCGACTCGACCTCGGTCGATGCGCCCGTGCCGGACTACACGCGTGAGCTCAACCACAGCATCCAGGGCCTGCGCATCGGCCTGCCGAAGGAGTATTTCGGTGAAGGGCTCAGCCGCGAGGTTGCCCGCGCGGTGGAAGCGGCGATCGCGGAGTACCGCAAGCTTGGCGCCGAGGTCGTGGAGGTGTCGCTGCCCAACAGCCAGCTCGCCATCCCCTGTTACTACGTGCTCGCACCCTCGGAGGCCTCGAGCAACCTGTCACGTTACGACGGCGTGCGCTACGGCTATCGCGCCAGGGAGTACAAGGACCTGATCGACATGTACTGCCGCACGCGTGCCGAGGGCTTCGGGGCGGAGGTCAAGCGCCGCATCATGATCGGCACTTATGCGCTGTCGGCCGGCTATTACGACGCGTACTACCTGAAAGCGCAGAAGCTGCGGCGCCTGATCGCCGAGGACTTCAAGCAGGCCTTCGAGGTCTGCGATGTGATCATGGGTCCGACCTCGCCGACCACGGCGTTCAAGATCGGTGCCAAGAGCGACGACCCGGTGGCCATGTATCTGTCGGACATCTACACGATCTCGGTCAACCTCGCGGGGCTGCCGGGCATGTCGATCCCGGCCGGTTTCGACACGCAGGGTCTGCCGATCGGCTTGCAGCTCATCGGCCAATACTTCGGCGAGGCGCGGCTGCTCAATGTCGCGCACCGCTACCAGCAGGTGACCGACTGGCACAAACGCGTGCCGAAAGGTTTCGAATGAAGAGACGCAACGCGGAGGCGCGGGGACGCGAAGGACGCCGATACTTCTTGCAGGCAACTTGTCTTTCCCTGCGTCTTGGCGTCTCCGCGTTGAGTTGTTGAGAAAATCATGGAATGGGAAGCGGTCATCGGCCTTGAGATCCACGCCCAGCTCGCGACCAAGAGCAAGGCGTTCTCGGGCGCGCCCACCCAATATGGCGCCGAGCCCAACACTCAGGCGTGCGCGGTCGACATCGCGCTGCCCGGCGTGCTGCCGGTGTTCAACCGTGAAGCAGCGCGCATGGCGGTCAAGTTCGGGCTCGCCATCGGCGCGCACATCAACCGCACTTCGGTGTTCGCGCGCAAGAATTACTTCTATCCGGATCTGCCCAAGGGCTACCAGATCTCGCAGTACGAGATTCCGGTGGTTGCCAAGGGACAGCTCTCCATCGACGTCGACGGTATCGAGAAGGTCATCGGCATCACGCGCGCGCACCTCGAGGAGGACGCCGGCAAGTCGTTGCACGAGGATTTTCACGGCATGACCGGTATCGATCTCAACCGTGCCGGCACGCCGCTCCTTGAGATCGTCTCGGAGCCCGACCTGCGCTCGGCCAAGGAAGCGGTTGCGTACATGAAGAAGCTGCACCAGCTGGTCGTGTACCTCGGCATCTGCGACGGCAACATGCAGGAGGGATCGTTCCGCTGCGACGCCAACGTGTCGGTGCGCCGCAAGGGGGAGGCCAGGCTCGGCACGCGTTGCGAGATCAAGAACGTCAACTCCTTCCGCTTCGTGGAGAAGGCGATCGAGCATGAGATCGAGCGCCAGATTGACATCCTCGAGGGCGGCGGCACCATTGTGCAGGAGACTCGCCTGTACGACGCCGACCGCGGTGAGACCCGCTCCATGCGCAGCAAGGAAGAGGCGATGGACTATCGCTACTTCCCCGACCCGGATCTGCCGCCGCTCGTGCTCGACGAGGAATTCGTGCGCGAGGTCGAGAAGACCCTGCCGGAGCTGCCGGACGCCAAGCGCGCGCGCTTCATGAGCCAGTACGGGCTGAACCGCTACGACGCGGGTGTGCTGACCGCGTCCAAGGCGATGGCCGCGTACTACGAGACCGCGGTGCGCGAGTCGAAAAGTGACCCGAAGATTGTTGCCAACTGGATCGCCGTCGAGCTGTCCGGTTTCCTGAATCGCGACAACAAGGACATCACCCAGTCACCCGTGACGGCATCGATGATGGCCGGGCTGCTCCGGCGCCTCGCCGACAACACCATCTCCGGCAAGATCGCCAAGGAAGTGCTGGAGGCGATGTGGGCCGGCGAGGGCGACGCCGACGCCGTGATCGACAAGAAAGGCCTCAAGCAGATCACCGACAGCGGCGCGATCGAGACCGTGATCGACGAGGTCATCGCCAGGAACCCGAAACAGGTCGAACAGTACCGCGCCGGCAAGGAGGCCCTGTTCGGCTTCTTCGTCGGCCAGGTCATGAAGGCCACCGGCGGCAAGGCCAACCCGGCGCAGGTCAACGAGCTGCTTAAGAAAAAGCTCGCGCGCTAGCCGACGCACCGGTTGCGGGGCGCGCCGCTCGACGCGCGCGGCGGCGCTGCCGCCCCTGATCGGTGCGCGGCTGCGCGCCGAGCATAAGGAAGCCGCGATCCTGCTGAGCGCTTCCTGCCGGGACGATGCGCGTCAGTGACCGTGGCGCATGGTGGGCATGGTTGAGCCGATCGCCTTGACCGGTGCGGTGAGCTCGCGGCGGCTACCGTCGGCAAACGTGAGGGTGAGCGCCACCTTCGCCCCTTCGGCAAGCGGCTGCTTGAGCCCGATCAGCATGATGTGCAGCCCGCCGGGCTTGAGCTGGGTCTCGCCACCGGCGGGGACATCGATCTTCGCCACCGGACGCATCTTCTTCACGCCGCCTTCCTCCATCACGGTGTGCAGCTCGACGGCGCGCGCCGCGGGGCTCGCGGCCTGCGTGAGCGTCACCGTCTTGGGACCGGTGTTGCGCAGCGTCATGTAGGCCGCGGTCTGCTCCTGGCTCGCGGGCACGGCGCGCACATAGGGATCGATGATGTGCAGCGCCTCGCCCGCTCCGCTGGCGGCGAGCGGGGCGGCGAGCATGGCAGCAAGCAGCAGGCGTTGGTATGTCGTCTTGGTCACGGGCATAACTCCCTCGAGGTCGGCGAAGAAACGGGGATTCAGGTGCGCAGCGCGCGCCGGACGGCCGCGGCGATCTGCTCGGGGAGCGCGCCGTGCGGTAACTGCTCGGTCAGTTTCCCGTCCGGGGCAACGACGGTCGTGAACGAGGTGTGATCGACCGCGTAGCCTGCGGCCGATTCGAGCCGCTCGACCCGGAAGCGCGCGCCGTAGCGGGCGGCGATCTCCTCGAGGACCGGTGCCGGTGCCGTCGCGCCAGTGATGTTCGGGTGAAAGTGCGCCGCGTACTCCCGCAGTTTCGCAAGCGTATCGTGGTCGGGATCGACTGACACGAACAGCACCTTTACCCGGGCAAGCTCGGTCGTATCGAGTGCCTTGAGCGCGCCGACGATGAGCGCGAGCGACGTCGGGCATACGTCCGGGCAGGCGGTATAGCCGAAGTAAATCAGCACAGCCTTGCCGCGGAGACTCGCCAGTGATACCGGCCCATCGGCCGACTGCACGGTGAAATCGCCACCCGGCGGCAGGGGCACGGCATGGTCGGGCCGCAGGTACTTGCCGGCGAGGGCGCCGGCGGCGAGACCAGCGGCGGTCAGCACGGCAAACAGGATTACGCGGTTTCTCATCCTGGCGCCCTGGCGCGGTTCATTGCGGTTTCAAACACGAAGCTTGCCTCGCGCGCGGTCTGGCCGCTGTGGGCAATCGCGCGCAGCGTCCAGCGCATCCGCGCCAGGATGCAGGCCGGCAATACGGTCTGACCGGCATAGCGTTGCGCGTCCAGCGCGAGCAGTGGACGCCGGTTGTATCCCATGTACATGTCCGGGCTGCTTAGGTCGACCTCCACGGTATCGGCGCGCAGGTTGAGCAATTCGACGCTCACGGTGATGGGCTTGGCGACCGGTATCGGCAGCGGGGCGACCGACACGACCATCTCTGCACCATCGCCAAAACGCGCGCGGCACGCTCCCCGCTGCAGATCGCAACCCGGCTCGGCTGCGCCGGATATCGTGACCGTGGCCGTAAATTGCCGCCAGGCGTACAGCCCGCCGAAAAACGCGCCGCCGCCGACGGCGAGTGCGGACACGCTGATGATGACGAATCGCAGGCTAACACGCATCGGTTGGCGCGCGACGCGCTGGGCGGCGTCGTGCCTAGCAAGCCTAACCTCGCAAGGCCGTCCTGACACTGCGACCGAATGTCGCA
>CAYZVX010000127.1:0-4319 GCA_964482055.1 uncultured Acidiferrobacteraceae bacterium | reverse complement strand
GTTTTCGACCGCCGCCGACAACCCGAGCGCGGTGACCGTGCACGTGCTGCAAGGCGAGCGCGAGATGGCCGCCGGCAACAAGTCGCTTGGGCGCTTTGATCTCACCGGCATCCCGCCGGCCCCGCGCGGCGTGCCGCAGATTGAGGTGACATTCGATATCGACGCCAACGGCATCCTGCACGTCTCGGCCAAGGACAAGGCCACCGGCAAGGAAAACAAGATCGTCATCAAGGCCGGCTCGGGGCTCACGGAAGAGGAGATCCAGCGCATGGTCAGGGACGCCGAGGCGCACGCCGAGGAAGACCGCAAGGCGCGCGAGCTGGTGGAGAGCCGCAACCGTGCCGACAGCATGATTCACTCGGTACGCAAGTCGCTCACCGAGATGGGCGACAAGCTCGCGGCGTCCGAGAAGGAAAAGATCGAGGCCGCCATCAAAGACCTCGAGGGCGCGATGAAGAGCGACAACAAGGACGAGATCGACAAGAAGACCGAGGCCCTCATGACGGCTTCGCACAAGCTGGCCGAGCAGATGTATGCCAAGAGCGCGGAAGCCGGCGGCGCCGGTGCCAAGGCCGAGGCCGCCAGCGAGAAGGCGCAGGGCGCCCAGGAGAACGTCGTCGACGCCGAGTTCGAGGAAGTCAAAGACGACAAGGGCAAAAAGTAACGCACCTCAACCGGTGCGGTCGGTGCGAAGGCACAGCGGCGTCGATGTCGATTGACCCCTGTGCCTTTCGTGTTTAATGTCCGCGCCTTCGCGCGAACAGGCACAAGATGGCAAAGAAGGATCTCTACGAAGTCCTGGGTGTAGCGCGCAACGCCTCCGAGGCCGACATCAAGAAGGCCTATCGGCGTCTTGCCATGAAGCACCACCCGGATCGCAATCCGGGCGACAAGTCGGCCGAGGCAAGATTCAAGGAGATCCAGCAGGCCTACGACGTCCTGTCGGATGCGCAAAAACGCGCCGCCTACGACCAGTTCGGACATGCCGGTATCGACCCATCGGCGGCGGGGGCGGGCGGCTTCTACGGCGCCGGCGCCGCCGGGGCGAGCTTTGCCGACATCTTTGGTGACGTTTTCGGCGACATCTTCGGTGCCGGCCGCGGGCGCGGCGCGCATGCCTACCGCGGCGCGGATCTGCGCTATTCGCTGGAGCTCTCGCTTGAGGACGCGGTCAAGGGCACCGAGGTGCGCATCCGCGTGCCGTCGCTCGAGACCTGCGACACCTGCAAGGGCAGCGGCGCCAAGCCCGGCACCCAGCCCTCGGTGTGCCGCACCTGTGGCGGCCATGGCCAGGTGCGCATGCAGCAGGGCTTCTTCTCGATCCAGCAGACCTGTCCGAGCTGCCACGGCCAGGGCAAGGTCGTCACCGATGCCTGCCCGGCCTGTCGCGGCGCCGGGCGCGTGCAGCAGACCAAGACCCTGTCGGTGAAGGTCCCGCCCGGTGTCGACGAAGGCGATCAGATCCGACTGGCCGGCGAGGGCGAAGCCGGGGAAAACGGCGGACCGCCGGGCGACCTGTACGTGCAGGTGCGATTGAAGCCCCATCCGGTATTCCGCCGCGAAGGCGACGACCTGTATTGCGAGATTCCGGTCAGCATTGCCACGGCGGCGCTCGGCGGCGAGGTTGACGCGCCGACCCTCGACGGACGGGCCAACATAAAGATTCCGGCCGGCACACAAAGCGAGAAGCTGTTTCGGCTGCGCGGCAAGGGCGTGCGCAATGTGCGCTCCGGTCACGTCGGTGATCTGTATTGCAAGGTGAGCGTCGAGACGCCGGTCAATCTCACCGCCGAGCAGGAAAAGCTGCTGCGCCAGCTCGACGCCTCGCTGCGCGCCGGAGGGACCCGCCACAGCCCGCGCGAATCATCATGGCTTGATAAGCTGAAAGGCTTATTCGGATGAGTCTCTTGGCGGGTCAGCGGTCGACTCGTTGCGGTCGCTACCCGCGGCTCCGCCGCTGGAGCCTACTCCCTACTCGCGCCCGCCCCGCCACAGCCCGCGCGAATCCTCGTGGCTTGATAAGCTTAACGGCATGTTCGGATGAACCGCGAGTTTCAGGTTTCGGGTCTCGGGTTAGAAGCGCAAACCTTAAACCGCAAACCAGAAACCAGAGAAAGACATGATCAACATCGCCATCGCCGGCGCGGCCGGTCGCATGGGACGCGCGCTGATCGACGCCACCACCAAGGCCGAGGGCCTGCGACTTGCCGGGGCGCTCGAGCGCGCCGGCTCAAGCGCGATCGGCGCAGACGCCGGCGAGCTCGCGGCGGTCGGCAAGCTCGGTGTCGCGGTCACCGACAGCCTCAAGGGCATCGAATTCGATGTGCTCGTTGATTTCACCACCGCCGCGGCGACGCTCGAGCATCTGGCGTACTGTCGCGGCGCCGGGCGCAAGATGGTCATCGGCACAACCGGCATCGACGACGGCGGCAAGCAGGCGATCGCGGATGCCGCCCGCGACATCGCCATCGTGTTTGCACCGAACATGAGTGTCGGCGTGAACCTCTGCTTCAAGCTGCTCGATGTTGCGGCGCGCGTTCTGGGCGAGGCGGTCGATATCGAGATTATCGAGGCCCATCACCGCTACAAGTCCGACGCGCCGTCGGGTACGGCGCTGCGCATGGGCGAGGTGGTCGCAAAGGCGCTCGGGCGCGACCTCAAGGACTGCGCGGTGCACGGGCGTCACGGCATCACCGGCGAGCGCGCTCGCGACCTGATCGGGTTCTCCGCGATTCGTGCCGGCGACATCGTGGGCGATCACACCGTGCTGTTCGCCGGCGGGGGCGAGCGCGTTGAGATTACGCACAAGGCGGAATCGCGCGCGACCTTTGCCAACGGCGCGTTGCGCGCGGCCCGCTGGCTCGCGGGCAGGCGCACAGGTCTCTACGACATGCAGGATGTGCTCGGCCTGCGCTGAGCCGACAGCATTGCCCGGGAGTCGGGGCGTTACGAAAACCGGCCCGTTGGCGGCTGGTTTGATCTGCCGACCGCACATCCCTTAAAATTCTGCTTCAGCCCGTAAGCCCCTTACCCGGGATCGTTACCGCAGGCGGGAGAAGCCTTTCGGCCTCTCCCGCCTTCGCATGTCTGCGCGCAGCCAAAGAGGACCGAGGAAACCCGTGGCCACCGCCCTGTTAGCCCTGGAAGACGGCAGCCTGTTTGCCGGCGAATCGATCGGCGCGGCCGGTGAGTCGGTCGGCGAGGTGGTGTTCAACACCGCCATGACCGGTTACCAGGAGATCCTCACCGACCCGTCCTACGCGCGCCAGATCGTGACGCTCACCTATCCGCACATCGGCAACGTCGGCGCCAACCCCGAGGACATGGAGTCGGCCAAGGTCTATGCGGCCGGATTGGTGATCCGCGACCTGCCGGCTCTGCTGTCGAGCTGGCGCGCCGCCGAAAGCCTGCCGCAGTTCATGCAGCGCCACGGCGTGGTCGGGATCGCTGGCATCGATACGCGGCGCCTGACGCGCATCCTGCGCGAGAAAGGCGCGCAAAACGGCTGCCTGGTGGCGCTCGCCAAGGGCGGCAAGATCGACAAGAAGGCGGCGCTCGCCGCGGCGCGCAAATTCCCCGGACTCAAGGGCATGGACCTCGCCAAAGTCGTTTCCACGACCTCGTCTTACGGCTGGACGCAGGGCGAATGGGCGCTCGGCAAGGGTTATGGCGAGGTGGCGGCGACGCGCTTTCACGTGGTGGCCTACGACTACGGCATCAAGCGCAACATCCTGCGCATGCTCGCCGCGCGCGGCTGTCGCCTGACCGTGGTGCCGGCAGAGACCCCCGCGGCGGACGTGCTGGCGATGAAGCCGGACGGCGTTTTCCTGTCCAACGGGCCGGGCGATCCGGAACCGTGCACCTATGCTATCGAAGCCATCCGCCAGTTTTGCACGGCCCGCATGCCGCTATTCGGTATCTGCCTGGGGCACCAGCTGCTCGGCCTCGCCTCGGGCGCGCGCACCATCAAGATGAAGTTCGGCCACCACGGCGCCAATCACCCGGTGCTCGACGTCGACACCGGGCGCGTGATGATCACCAGCCAGAATCACGGCTTCGCCGTCGACGAGGCGAGCCTGCCGCCCACCGTGCGCGTGACTCACCGCTCCTTGTTTGACGGCTCGATCCAGGGCATCGAGCGCACGGACGTGCCGGCGTTTTCCTTTCAGGGCCATCCCGAGGCGAGCCCGGGCCCGCACGACGTGGCGCCGTTGTTCGACCGGTTCATCGCGCTCATGGAACGGTCTCGGGTCTGGGGTCTGGGGTCTCGGGTCAAAGAAGTGACCGAGGCGTCCTGACGCAACTCGAGACGCGAAACC
>CAYZVX010000126.1:0-4501 GCA_964482055.1 uncultured Acidiferrobacteraceae bacterium | reverse complement strand
GGTGGGGCGCCGTGCGCGGCGCCGCGCTGGCCGGAGCCGTGAACGGTGTCATGCCTTGCCCCCTGACCATGGCGATCGCGGTGAGCGCGACCACGGCGCCATCGGTGGTGGAGGGCGCGGCGCTGCTGCTTGCGCTCGGTGCCGGCACGCTGCCATCGATGCTGTTCGCCTCGGTGCTGTTCGGGCGCCTCGGGCCACGGCTGCGCGGTGCGCTGCAGCGAGCCGCCGCGGTGTTCGTGATCGCGTTCGGCGCCGCGACCCTGTGGCAGGCGATCACGTACTACCGGGTGATGCACAAGCTGGTGGGCTGAGCTGCGGCGTTGTGTCGTAGAAAACGCCCGGCCCCGTCCGTTAGCATGACAGGCAATCACAGCATTCGCTGACATCACTTAAGTCAAGGAGAGCCGAGCCGGCCTGCCCCACCGACGGTACCCCGGCCCAGTTCATCCCCAAGAAGCCGCCCGATCCGAAGCGCGCCGAGAACGACCTCAACAAGTATCCGAAGCGCCCGTATTGCGGCATGGACCGCCGCGAATATCACCACGCCCGGCACCTCGTGCACTACGCCGACGATCTCGCCGATGGCGTGTGCTCGCTGCACTGCGCGGCCTTGAGCCTCGCGCTCAACATCGACCGCGACCCGAAGGCGATCTATGCCGCCGACTACGGCGCGGGCGCGGACCCGAAGCCGCTCGCCGAGGTCGACAAGCTGGTGTACCTGATCGGCGGGGACCTCAAGGGCGTCATGACCAAGCGGCCGAAGTTAGCGTTCGCGGATCGCGCCGCGGCCGAGGCGGCCAAGGCCAAGCACGGCGGTGAGCTCGGTGACTTCCAGGCGGCGCTGACCGCGTCCTATCTCGATATGTCCGAGGACGTGAAGATGATTCGCCGCAACCGCGCCGAGCGCCGCCGGCGCCTGTTCGAGCAGCAGCCGAAGGGTTGAGCCGCTGCAGGACCATCCGATGTGAGGACGACCGCGAACGTGCCCTGGTCGCCGCCGCCCTGCTGGCAGGGGTCGCGGCCGCCCAGCAGCCGTCGCTGCCGCAACCGGGACCGCGCGATCTCTGTCCGGTGTGCGGCATGCTGGTGTCGAAGTATCCGCACTGGGTTGCGATCGTCATCTATTGGGACGGGCATGCGGCGTTCTTCGACGGCGCGAAGGACATGTTCAAGTACCTGCGAGACCCCGCGAGATACGAACCCGCTCGGCGCCGCGCCAATATTGCGGCAGCCCAGGTCACCGAGTTCTACGGCCTCACCCGGATCGATGCCCGCAGGCCTATTACGTGATCGGCTCCGATGTGCTGAGCCCGATGGGGCACGACCTGGTGCCGCTCGCCAGCCGCGCGGACGCCGCCGAGTTTATGCAGGACCACAAGGGCGCGCGCCTGTTGCGTTTCGACGAGGTCACGCGCGAGGTTATCGAGCAGCTCGATCGAAACGTACCGGAGCGCCGTTGACCGCGCGCGGCGCCGCTCGGCTGACGCGCCCTGGCCGCTAGAGCAGGACCTGCTCGATGCCCCCGGCGCGCGCCTTGGCCACGAATTGCTCTTGCCAGTGCGGACCGAGCAGCCGGCGGGCGAGCTCCACCACGATGTAGTCGGTCTGCAAGCCGGTGTCGGGCTGGTAGCGCGACAGCCCCTGCTGGCAGGCCGGGCAGGACGTGAGCAGTTTGACCTTGCCATCGACCGCGCGCGGGGCGCCGGTGAGGCGCTCGATGCCGGCGTGCAGCTCCTGTTGTTTGCGAAAGCGCACCTGGGTCGCGATGTCGGGGCGCGCCACCGCCATGGTGCCGGCCTCCCCGCAGCAGCGGTCCGACAGCAACACCTCGGTTCCCATCAGTGCCGCGGCCACCTTGGTCGGGTTGTAGAGCTTCATCGGCGTGTGGCAGGGGTCATGGTAGAGATACTTGGTGCCATCGCCGCCCGGCAGGCGCACGCCTTTCTCCATCAGGTACTCGTGGATGTCCATCAGGCGACAGCCGGGAAAGATCTTGTTGAACTGGTAGTGGGCGAGCTGGTCGATGCAGGTCCCGCACGAGACCAGCACGGTCTTGATGTCGAGGTAGTTGAGCGTGTTGGCGACACGGTGGAACAGCACCTGGTTGTTCACCGAGATCTCCTTGCCCTTGGCGGCGTCGCCCGATGACAGCTGCGGGTAGCCGCAGCACAGATAGCCGGGCGGCAGCACGGTCTGCGCGCCCACCTCGTAGAGCATCGCCAGTGTCGCGAGCCCGACCTGGCTGAACAGCCGCTCGCTCCCGCAGCCGGGAAAATAGAACACCGCGTCCGAATCCTCGTTCACCTTGGCCGGATCGCGCACGATCGGGATCATGCGCTCATCCTCGACGCCAAGCAGCGCGCGCGTGGTGCGCGACGGCATCCCGGCCGGCAGCGGCTTGCGCATGAAGTGCACGACCTGCGCCACCACCGGTGGTTTTCCGGTGGTGGCGCGCGGCGCGCGGTTGCTGCCGGTAAGCTGCAGCGCCTTGGCAACCTTGTAGGCCAGGCGCTGCATCGGGTAGCCCCAGCCGATCAGGGTGCGGTGCATGAGCTTGAGGGTTGTGGGGTCGGTGACGTTCAGGAAGGCCATCGAAGCGCGCGTGCCGAGCGCGGCGCGCTTCTGGCCGCGCTCCTTGAGGATGGTGCGCATGCGGATCGATACATCGCCGAAGTCGATGTCGACCGGGCAGGGCTTGAGGCACTTGTGGCAGACGGTGCAGTGGTCGGCGACGTCGTTCAGCTCGTCGAAGTGGCGGATCGAGATGCCGCGGCGCGTCTGCTCCTCGTACAGGAACGCCTCGATGATGAGGCCGGTGGCGAGAATCTTGTTGCGCGGGGAGTACAGGAGGTTCGCGCGCGGCACGTGGGTTGTGCACACCGGTTTGCACTTGCCGCAGCGCACGCAGTTCTTGACCATGTTGTTGAGCTCGCCGAGCTCGCTCGCCTCGAGGATCAACGCCTCGCGTTCGACCAGGCGCAGCGACGGGGTGTAGGCGCTCTCCAGCCCCGAGTCGGGTAGGAGCTTGCCGGGATTGAACAGGCCCTGCGGGTCGACGCGGCGTTTGTAGGCGGCGAACGCCTCGATCATGGCCGGGTCGGCATACTTCATCTTGGTGATGCCGATGCCGTGCTCGCCCGAGATGACGCCGCCCAGCGCGGTGGCGAGCGCCATCACCCGGTCGACGATGCGGTCGGCCTCGTGCAGCATCTGGTAGTCGTTGGAGTTGACCGGGATGTTGGTGTGCACGTTGCCGTCGCCGGCGTGCATGTGGGTGGCGACGAACAGGCGGCTCGAGCGGATCGCGCGGTGGATGGCATCGAGCCGCGCGCGCACGCCGGCGTACTCCTCGCCGAAGAAGATCTCCTTGAGCGGGCGCTCGATCGCCTGGCGGTAGGAGATGCGCAAGGCCCGGCGCTGCAGCAGCTGAAACAGCGTCTCGCCGGGGCGGCGCGCGCGGCGCGCGGCATCGTCGAGCAGCGCCTCGTGCCGCTCGGCCGGCTCGTCGATGTGCTCCAGGATCTGCGTCCAGCGGCGGCGCGTCTCCTCGAGCGTCGCGCGCGCCGCGGCCTTCTTGGCCTCGAGGATGGCCGTGCTCTCGCTGCTTTCCTCGAACGCCGGGGCCTCACCGGCGACCACGCGGTGCAGCTCCGGCAGGGGACCCGCGAGGTAGTCGAGCACGGCGTCGATCATGCGCAGCTTGTTGCGCGTCGACATCTCGATGTTGATGCGCTCGACGCCGTCGTTGTACTCGGCCAGGCGTTCGAGCGGGATGACCACGTCCTCGTTGACCTTGAAGGCGTTGGTGTGGCGCGCGATGGCGGCGGTGCGGGCGCGCTCCGACCAGAAACGGTTGCGCGCCTCGGGGCTCGCGGCGATGAAGCCTTCCGCCTCGCGCGCGTTGGCCAGGCGCACTACGGCGGAGGCCGCCGCACCCACCGCCGCCTCGTCGTCCGAGGCGATGTCGAGCAGCAGCACCATCTTGGGCAGCTCCGCGCGCGCCGCCTTGGTCGTGTACTTCACGGCGCGCACGTAGCGCTCGTCGAGATGCTCCATGCCCGCGAGCTTGACCGCCGCCAGGCCGTCGAGATACTGCTTGATCTCGACGATGGCCGGCACCGCCCGGCGCAGGTCGGCGCCGAAAAACTCGAGGCACACCGTGCGCAGGTGCGCCGGCATGCGGTGCAGGACGAATACCGCCGAGGTGATGATGCCGTCGCAGCCTTCCTTCTGCACGCCCGGCAGCCCGCCGAGGAACTTGTTGGTGACGTCCTTGCCGAGCCCGGGCTTGCGCAACTCGTGCGCGGCGAGCGTCAGGATCTCCGGATTGCCCGCGAGCGTATGGCCGTCGCGCTCGTAGCGCGTGACGCGAAAGCGCGCGCTCGGCTGATCGTGGATCTTGCCGAGGTTGTGATCGAGCCGCTCGACCGTAAGCCACTTGGCATCCGGCGTGACCATGCGCCAGGAGGCGAGGTTGTCGAGCGCCGTGCCCCACAGCACG
>CAYZVX010000125.1:0-4507 GCA_964482055.1 uncultured Acidiferrobacteraceae bacterium | reverse complement strand
CGCCGACGAGCATGTCGAGCGCGGCCGGAAGGCGGTCGAGTGGTCGCGCTACTACGAGGACGCGCGCGAGCTGGCGCGGCGCTTCACCGAGTGGTCGAAGGATCTCGAGGACCCGGAGCGGCGCTTCGTGGTGTGCACGGGCGGGGGGCCCGGCATCATGGAGGCCGCCAATCGCGGCGCCGCCGAGGCCAAGGGGCTCAACGTCGGGCTCACCATCTCGATCCCGATCGAGGAGTTCGACAACCGCTACGTGACGCGCGAGCTGTCATTCCATTTTCACTACTTCTTCATGCGCAAGTTCTGGTTCGCCTACCTGGCCAAGGCGCTGCTCGTGTTCCCCGGGGGCTTCGGCACGCTCGATGAGCTGTTCGAGATCCTGACGCTGCGCCAGACGCGCAAGATGAGCAAGCACCTGTGCATCGTGCTGTTCGGCACGGAGTACTGGGACGAGGTGATCAACTTCGAGGCGTTGATCCGCCACGGCACCATCAACCGCGAGGACCTGCAGCTGTTCCACCGCACCGATTCGGTGGACGAGGCGTTCGAGATCGTGACCCGGCACCTGACCGAGTACGCCCTGGCCGAGCGCGGCGCGATTCTCTAAGGGTGCAGTGCGCGCCGCGGCGCAACGAGCCGAGGCGCCGCACGCGTGCGGCGCACGGGGCCCGCGGGTTCTAGCTCGCGGCCTTGAGGAGGGCCGTGGGTTCGTGCGTGATGCGCGTGCCGAGCACCTCGAGGAACTTCGCGAGCCACTGCGGGTGCGCCGGCCACGCCGGAGCCGTGACCAGGTTGCCGTCGACGGTGGCCTGATCCACCGCAATCGACTTGTAGGTGCCGCCGGCCGCCGTCACGTCCGGACCCACCGCCGGGTAGGCGGTGCAGGTGCGGCCCTTGAGCACGCCGGCCGCCACCAGGATCTGCGGCCCGTGGCAGATGGCAGCGATCGGCTTGCCGTTGTCGGCGAAGTGGCGCGTCACCTCGAGCACGCGCGGCGTGAGGCGCAGGTACTCGGGGGCGCGGCCGCCGGGGATGACGAGCGCGTCGTAGTCCTGCGGCCTGATCTCCTCGAACGTGGCGTTGACGCGGAAATCGTGCCCGCGCTTCTCGCTGTAAGTCTGGTCGCCCTCGAAGTCATGGATCGCGGTGCGGATTGCATCACCGGCCTTCTTGCCCGGGCACACCGCGTGCACCGTATGGCCGACCATTTGCAGTGCCTGGAAGGGCACCATGATCTCGTAGTCCTCGCCGTAGTCACCGACCAACATCAGGATCTTGCGTCCAGCCATGGTACAGCCCTCCGTCGAATCGTGGGGTAGGGCGATGCAGTCTACGCCCGGGGCGGGCGCGCCTCAATCGCGCGCCGCGAAACTGGCAGGAATTGTGGCGGTATGCCTATCGCGTTTGCCCTCGTCCCCGAAGCGCGCGGCGGCGGCGCCCGAGGCCGGCGGTCCGGCGCGCTCTCGGCGTTTCTTTCCGGGAATCCAGGGGTTGGGGCGGGAACGGCGCGCCCCGTCGCTGCCTATACTTGAGGCAGGCACGGGCGCGTGGCGACGCGGGGGGAAAGCTCATGGCACTCAAGCCGATCAACAGTGGCAGCGATCCGCTGTACAAGCTGCTGCGCGAAGGACGCATCAAGGACTTCAATGAGCGCCGCAAGCTCGGCGAGAAGCTCGACTTGCGCGATAGCGACTTCCGCGGGCTCGACCTGCGCGGGCTCAACGCCGAGGGCCTCGACTTCGGCGGCTGTTACTTCCGCCAGGCCGACCTGCGCGGGTTGGACCTGTCGCAGACCAACCTGGAAGGCGCGAGCATCAACGGTGCGCGCATCTCCGGCACGCTCTTTCCCAAGCAGCTTTCACCGGCGGAGATCACGCTGTCGCTGCTGTACGGCACGCGCCTGCGCTACGGCGTGTGATCGGCAGCCGGTGGCGGCATGAGCGCGGCGCGCGACGACCTGCTCGACACCGCCTTCACGCGCCAGGTCGGCATCGAGCTGCCGATCATCTGCGGCGCGATGTATCCGTGCACGAACCCCGAGCTCGTGGCGGCCGTGTCCGCGGCCGGCGGCATCGGGATCATCCAGCCGATTTCGCTCACCTATGTGTACGGCTACGAGTTTCGCGCCGGCCTTCGCCGTATCCGCGCGCTCACCGCGAAGCCGATCGGCATGAACGTACTCATCGAACAGTCGTCGCGGTCCTACCGCGAGAAAATGGCGCGCTGGCTCGACATTGCGCTCGAGGAGGGCGTGCGCTTCGTCATCACCTCGCTCGGCAAGCCCGACTGGGTGGTCGAGCGCGTGCACGCGGCCGGGGGCCTGGTGTATCACGACGTGACCGAGCGCAAGTGGGCGGAAAAGGGCATCGCTGCCGGTGTCGACGGGCTGATCGCCGTCAACAACCGCGCCGGCGGCCATGCCGGCACCTTGAGCGCGGGCGAGCTCTACCGGCAGCTCGCCGGGTACCGGCTGCCGCTCATCTGCGCCGGCGGCATCGCAACCGAGCAGGATTTCGTCGCCGCGCTGCGCCTGGGCTATGCCGGCGTGCAGATGGGTACGCGCTTCATCGCCACCCACGAATGCGGCGCGGCCGAGGCCTACAAGCGCGCCATCGTGGCGGCGCAGGAATGCGACATCGTGCTGAGCGAGCGTATCACCGGCGTGCCGGTGTCGGTGATCGCCACGCCCGCGGTGCGGCGCATGGGTCTTAAGGCCGGCGCGCTGGCGCGCTGGATGCTGCGCGGGCGCAGGACCAAGCACCTGATGCGCACGCTCTACGCGCTGCGGTCCCTGTGGCAGCTGAAGCGCGCCTCGCTCGATGCGAGCGGCGCGCTCGACTACTGGCAGGCCGGGAAAAGCGTGGCCGGCATTCACAGCGTGGAGCCCGCCACCGAGATCGTGCGGCGCTTCGCGGCGGCGGCGCGCTAGAAACCAAACCGCGGCGGGTCTTGGCCCGGCGCCATTGGCCGATCCATCATCGGTCCATGCGCGCGCGAGTGGTATAGTCCCTCCCGTCATCAACGACGAGCGGAGGCACTGTCATGGCATTCCTGAGAAGGCGTACGGCCGCAGCACGCCTGGGTTCTGCATTGAAATCAGTCTCGTCTGCCGAGAAAGCGGCGGCCAAGGCGCTTGCCCATTGGGGCAAGACTGTCGAAGCGGCCGTCGGCCGGACCGAGAAGGACCTCGCGGCGGCTGCCCGGCGAGCCGTGCAGGCCAGGTCGCGCGTCGATAAGGCGATCAGCCGGGTAGGCAGTTCGCAGACCAGGCGCGCAAAGGCCGCGGCTCAGCGCATCCGCAAGGAACTGCAGAAGGAGTTGAGCGCCGCGGCGGCTGCGCTCCGCAAGGCCCGGCGTTCGCATGCGCGCAGCACAGCCGCCCGACGGCTCTACAGGAACGTTGCCGCCGGCATCGCGCGCGGCATCAAGGCCGCGGAAAAGGCCGTGGAGAAGGTGAAACCGCAACGCCGCCACGGCCTGCGCCGCCTGTTCGGCTAGCGGCTGGCGCACCGGCCCCGGCGCGCGGTTGTTGTCTGCCGGTGCGCCGGCGCGGATGGAGCGCGCCCAATCGCGCGAGGTAAGTCATCGCTCATATGGTTGCAAGCCGGCGCACGTTCCTCAAGCTGACCGCGGCAGCGGGCGGTGGTCTGCTCGTCGGCTTCGAGCTCCCCGCCCTTGGCGGCCGCGGCGATTCTTACGCGCTCGGCGGCGCGCACTTCAGCCCCAATTCCTGGATCCACCTGGCACGCGACGACGGCGTGACGCTCGTGTTCGCGAGCTCCGAGATGGGCCAGGGTCCCATGACCGCCATGGCGATGCTGCTCGCCGAGGAGTTCGAGGCCGACTGGGCGAAGATCAAGGCCGCGCCGGCGCCAGTGCATCCGGATTTCAGCAACCCGATCAGCGGCCGCCAGCAGACCGGCGGCAGCACCGCGGTGCGCGGCTACTGGAAGATCCTGCGCGAGGTCGGGGCGGCGACGCGCGAGCTGCTCGTTGCCGCCGCCGCACAGACCCGGGGTGTGGCGGCCCGTGAGTGCCAGTCGCGCGACGGCGAAGTGATCCACGCCGGGAGCCGGCGACGGCTGCGCTACAGTGCACTGCTCGAGCGCGCCGCGCAGCTCACGCCGCCGTCGAATCCGCGCCTCAAGGACCCGCAGGAGTTGCGGCTGATTGGCACCTCGCCAGCGCGCCTCGATGCCCCGGCAAAGGTCAACGGCAGTGCGGTGTTCGGCCAGGACGTGCGCGTGCCAGGCACGCTGACCGCGGTGGTCGCGCGCTGCCCGGTGTTCGGCGGCAAGGCGATGGGCTACGACAGCGCCGCGGCGCGCAAGGGTCCGATTTCGCTCAAGGCGGGGCGCGTCGCGCAGGGCAATTTCAACGACTGCCCGTTGCTGCGCATCGACGAGATGTCCAAGGTCGAAGTACACCTGGTGCCGAGCCGCGAGCCGCCCGGCGGCGTGGGCGAGCCGGGCCTGCCGCCGATCGCGGCGGCGGTGGCGAACGCCGTGTT
>CAYZVX010000124.1:0-4660 GCA_964482055.1 uncultured Acidiferrobacteraceae bacterium | reverse complement strand
TGGGCAACCGGCGGATCCGCGCCCCCAGCGCACCGAGCTTCTCCTCGATGCACTCGTAGCCGCGGTCGATGTGGTAGATGCGATCGACGATGGTTTCGCCCTCGGCCACCAGCCCGGCGAGCGCGAGGGAAGCCGAGGCGCGCAAGTCAGTGGCCATCACCGGCGCGCCGGTGAGCCGCCCGGTGCCGCGCACGATCGCGGTGTTGCCCTCCATCTCGATGTTGGCGCCCATGCGCTGCAGCTCGTAGACGTGCATGAAACGGTTCTCGAAGATCGTCTCGGTCACCGTGCCGGTGCCCTCCGCCACCGCGTTCATGGCGATGAACTGCGCCTGCATGTCGGTGGGGAATGCCGGGTACGGCGCGGTGCGCACGTTGACCGCGCGCGGGCGCCGGCCGTTCATCTTGAGATGCACCCAGTTGGGGCCGGTCTCGATGCTGGCGCCCGCCTCGGCAAGCTTCTCGAGCACCGCCGCGAGCAGCTCCGGCTGCGCGCCGCGCACGCGCACGTCACCCCCAGTCATGGCGCCGGCCACCAGGTAGGTCCCGGTCTCGATGCGGTCGGGAATCACCTCGTGCACTGCACCGTGCAGGCGTGCCACGCCCTCGATCGTTATCTCGTCGGTGCCGGCGCCGTGGATGCGTGCACCCATGCTGGTGAGGCAGCGCGCGAGATCCACTACCTCCGGCTCGCGTGCGGCGTTTTCGATGACGGTGGTTCCGTCGGCCAGGGTGGCCGCCATCATGAGGTTCTCGGTGCCGGTCACGGACACCACGTCCATGAAGACCCGTGCACCCTTGAGGCGCTTGGCGCGTGCATGGATGTAGCCGCCCGCGAGCGTGATCTCCGCACCCATGGCCTGTAATCCCTTGATGTGCAGGTTCACCGGACGCGATCCGATCGCGCAGCCCCCGGGCATCGATACCTCGGCCTCGCCGAAGCGCGCGAGCAGCGGGCCCAGCACCAGCACCGAGGCGCGCATGGTCTTGACGAGCTCATAGGGCGCGCGCAAGGAGTTGATCTCCGCGGCCTGCGCCTCGACCGCCATCTTCTCATCGACCATGAGCTTCACGCCGATCCGCCCGAGCAACTCCATGGTCGTGGTGATGTCCTGCAAATGGGGAATGTTGCCGACGCGCAACGAATCGGCGGTGAGCAGTGAGGCCACCAGCACTGGCAGCGCCGCATTCTTCGCGCCCGAAATGCGCACCTCGCCGCGCAGGGGCTGGCTACCGGTGACGATGAGCTTGTCCATGTTAGCTAGGAGCGGCTTCGACCCGACGCGGCCGGGTTCTCATCAGGAAGGTTGTGGCGGGCCCGGCGCCGCGCCGCAGGCCGACCATCATATCACAGCGTCCCGACCGATCCGGCCGCACCCCGCCGACTAGCCCGCGGTGTGCGGGGCGAACGCCTGCTCCAAGCCGCTCACGCGGATCAACGCCTCGAGCTGCGGCGGCACGTTCGTGTAGCGCACCGTGCGTCCCGCCGCGCGCGCCAGGCGCAGCCACTCGATGAGCAGGGCAATGCCGGCGCTGTCCGCGCGCGTAACCCCCTTCAGGTCGATCGTGAGGTCGCCGCTGCCGGCGAGCAGCTCGCCATTGTGTTGCAGGTACGCGGGCACCGTGGCGAAGGTCAGCTCCCCGCTGACTTCGGCTGTGCCGTCCGCCCGCCGCGTGATGCCGTTTGCGCTCACTTCTTGGTGGCGCCCTTGGGGCCGAGCACCGGGCCGGCGGTCCTGCCTTCCTTGTTGTCCTTGGCGAGGCTGGCGATCAGCGCATCCAGGCCCTCGTTGCGGACGCGATCGGCATAGGTGGCGCGGTAGTTGGTGACGAGGCTCACCCCATCGACGGTGACGTCGAACACCTTCCATGCCTCACCCGGATTCGGCTGGTAGAAGCTGTAGGTGATCGGGATCGGCGGCCCGCCCGCGGAAGGCTGCACCTCGATCTTCACGACCTGGGTGCGCTCCCCGGGCACGAGCCGGAACGGCAGGTAAGTGATTTTCTCGTCGTTGTACTTGAGCAGCACCGTCGCGTAGGTACGCACCAGCAGGTCGCGGAACTCCTGGGTGAAGCGCGCGCGCTGCTGCTCGGTCGCCTCGCGCCAGGCGCGTGCCAGCACCAGGCGCGACATCGCCGTGAAATCGAAATGCGGCAGCACGTACTCATCGACCATCGCGTACATCTTGCCGTAGTCCTTGGCGTAGGCCTCGCGATTGGCCTTGATGAGCGACAGGATCTTCTCGGTGTTCTCGCGCACGATCTGGTCGGGCGGCGTGACGGCCGCCCCGGCTGGGGCGCACCACAAGGCAACCGCGAGGACGGCGAGGCCGCGTTTCATTGCGCGGCTCCCTCTACTTTCCCTTGGCCGGTGGCTGGGACGCCTGGCTGAACAGGAACTGGCCGATCATCTTCTCCAGCACCAGCGCCGATTGGGTGAGCTGCAGGCTGTCGCCGTCCTTCAGGTAGTCCTCCGCCCCGCCCGGCTCGAGGCCCACGTACTGCTCGCCCAGCAGGCCGGAGGTCAGGATCGACGCGCTCGTGTCGCTCGGGATCTTCTTGTAGCGCCCGTCGATGCTCATGGTCACGACCGCCTGGTAGCGGCCGTTGTCGAAGGCAATGTCGGTCACGCGCCCGATGCGCACCCCGGCCATCGTGACCGGCGATTTGACCTTGAGACCGCCAATGTTGTCGAAGCGTGCCTTGAGGGTGTACGCGTCCCGCACGTCGGCGGTGGCCAGGTTGCCGACCTTGAAGGCGAGCATCGCGAGCGCGAGGATTCCGGCCGCGACGAACAGGCCGACCCACAGTTCCAGTGTCTTGCGATTCACGTTTCAGACCTCGGACAGCGTAAGCGACGTCATGATGAAGTCGAGCGCCAGCACGGCGAGCGAAGAATACACCACGGTGCGGTTGGTGGCGCTGCTCACGCCCTCCGACGTCGGCACCGCGTCATAACCCTCGAACACCGCAATCCAGGTGCAGGCCACGCCGAACACGATGCTCTTGTACACGCCGTTCAGGATATCCTCGCGAAAATCAACGCCGGCCTGCATCTGCGACCAGAACGAGCCGGCATCCACGCCGAGCAGCCCGACGCCGACCAGGTGCCCGCCGAGCACGCCAATCGCGGAGAACAGCGCCGCCAGCAACGGCATGGCCACCACCCCGCCCAGCAAGCGCGGCGCGATCACGCGCATCAAGGGGTTCACCGCCATCATCTCCATGCCGGCGAGCTGCTCGGTGGCCTTCATGAGACCGATCTCGGCGGTGAGCGCGCTGCCGGCGCGCCCGGCGAACAGCAGCGCCGTGACCACCGGCCCGAGCTCGCGCACCAGCGACAGCGCCACCAAAAGCCCCAAGGAGTCCTCGGCGCCGAAGCGCACGAGCGTATTGTAGCCTTGCAGCCCGAGCACCATGCCGACGAACAGGCCCGACACCAGGATGATGAGCAGCGTCAGCACGCCCACCTTGTAGATCTGCTGCACGATGAGATAGGAGCGGCGCGTGAGCACCCAGCTCGCCGCGAGCGTATCCCATAGGAACAAGGCAGCGCGTCCAAGCCGCTGGACGGCGTCGATCGCGAATCGTCCGAGGTTAGCGACCGCGTTCATGCGCACGGCGCCGCCAGCAGGTCTTCGAGGTAGTCGCGCGCCGGGTACTGGTAGGGCACCGGTCCGTCCGGCAGGCCGTCCATGAACTGGCGCACGTGCTCGGAGGCGGATTGCTGTACCTCGGCCGGCGTGCCCTGCCCCATGATGCGCCCGTCGCCTACCAGGTAGGCGTAGTCGGAGATCGCACAGGTCTCAGCCACATCGTGCGACACCACGATCGAGGTGATGCCAAGCGAGCGGTTAAGCTCGCGGATGAGCTTGGCGATGACGCCCTTGGAGATCGGGTCGAGACCGGTGAACGGCTCGTCGTACATGATCATCATCGGCTCGAGCACGATGGCGCGCGCGAGCGCCACGCGCCGCGCCATGCCGCCGGAGAGCTCCGAGGGCATGAGGTCGCGCGCCCCGCGCAGGCCCACGGTTTCGAGCTTCATCAGCACCACCGTGCGCAGCAGCGACTCGGGCAGCCGCGTGTGCTCGCGGATCGGGAAGGCCACGTTCTCGAATACCGAAAGGTCGGTGAACAAGGCACCGGTCTGGAACAGCAGCGCCATGCGCTTACGCAGCTCAAAGAGCTGCGGCGTATCGAGATCCGGCACCGACTGTCCGTCGACGATGACCCTGCCCGCGTCGGGCCTGAGCCGTCCGCCGATCAGGTTGAGCAGCGTGGTCTTGCCGCAGCCGCTGCCGCCCATGATGGCGACGATCTTGCCGCGCGGGACCTTGAGCGAGATGCCCTTGAGGACGGGACGGCCGCCGAGCGCGAGCCGCACGTCCTCGATGTCAACGACAATGTCGGTAGCGGGCTCGCTCACGGGCTTGTCCTGTGGACCATGGAATTCGCGGCGGGCGCCAGCCGGCGCCCGCCGCGAGACCGGCGCATTCTAGTCAGTTCGCGCGCCGCGTGCCAAACCGCTAGTTGCTGACGCGGTTCTTGACAAGATCCGCCACTACCGAGGGGTCGGCGAGCGTGGAGGTGTCGCCCAGGTTGTCGATCTCGTTGGCGGCGATCTTGCGCAGGGTGCGGCGCATGATCTTGCCGGAACG
>CAYZVX010000123.1:0-4719 GCA_964482055.1 uncultured Acidiferrobacteraceae bacterium | reverse complement strand
GGTGCTCGCCGCGCCGCAGGCGCGCGATCAGCGCTGCGCGCAGCGCACGCGCTCCGGGGCCCGTCACCGGTCTGATCCTCGCCGGCTCTTCGCCGCCCTGTCAGTTGGTCGCCGCATCGGCGAGCTCCGCGAGCACGACCGTCAGCCGCGCCTCGCTTTCGGCGAGCGCCGCCAGCGCCTGCGTGAGCACCGGCGCGCGCGCCGCCACACTCGCTGTGGTCGTCTCGCCCAACTGCGTCCCCTTGGACACCGCCGCCTCCACGCCGGCCACCGTCGCCTCGACACGCTCGAGCATTGCGGCCTTGAATGCCTGCGCGCTGCGCTCGAGCCGTTGCGCGAAATCGTGGCGCACGCGGCCGGATTGCTTCTCGGCGTACTCCTGCACGAAGCCTCGCATGCGGCGCAGCAACAGCGGGCCGCCGAGCGAGCGGGGCAGCGCGAAGAGGGCCGCGCGGCTCAAGATCTCGAGGCTCACCGGCTCGCTCCAGAACTCGTAGTAGAAGCCGGAGTCGACGGTCCACAGCGATTGCGCACGCACCGCATCGAAGCGCACGTCGAACAGCTCGGCGGAGAAGCGGAACAGCTCGTCCACGGCCTGGTCGAGCCGCTGCGCGAGGCGCTGGCAGACGGCGCCGATCAGCACGACAAGCCGCAGCGCGATCGGCGCGTGCGGGGTGGAAGGCGACATCGCGCTCGCATCACGCATGACCGTCGTCTCCGATCGCCGCGGCCGCGATGGCATCGCATGTCGGGTCGATATGCCGCAGGATCTCGATGGCGTGATGGGTGGATTCGATCTCGCGCAGCGCTCCCGGCACGCGCGCGAACCCGCGGTCGGCGGCCTGGCAGGCATGCACAAAATGCTCGATGTCCGGGTCGAAGCGCAGCGGCAGACCAAGCAGATCGCAGGCCGCGATGCCGGCGCGGATAACGTTGAGCCCCGGGGTGAGCGAATCGAGGGTCAGCGTAAATCCGAAGCTCTCGACCTGCAGTGCATCGACAAGTTCGCGCGCGAGCCGCGGTGCGCCGGTCGAGTGCGCCGAGTGCGGCCAGCACGGACAGTGCAATGGCGGTGTCCTCGAGGTTCGGCTTGTCGCCGAACCCGCCGTGGCTTTGCCGCGCGTGCACCGCCTTTGCCAGCCCCCCGGAATCGGCAACCATGCCGCCGAAGCAGCGCTTGAGCTTAAGGCCCTGGTACAACCGCCGGAGCGCCGCCGACAACGTGAGGCGTGGCGATAGCGCTGGCTCGAGGGCCAGGCGGTGAATTGCACCGGTTGCAACCAGATCGGCGCGTCCCAAATTCTTGAGCGTGAACGCACGGTAGTACAGCGCATTCGCCTGCCCATCCAGCGCAAAGCGCTGCAGAAAATCGATGAGCGCCGCTGACGGCGGCACCGGGTAACCGAGCTGCGTGAGCGCTGCGACGGCATGAAAGGTATCGAAGAGGTTCGGCTCCTCGACGCCGCCCGTGCGATAGAGACAGAAGCCGCCGTTCGGCGACTGGCGCCCAAGCAGATAGCCGACGGTGCCGGCGGTCACGGCGTGGTAGCGCCGTTCGGCAATACGTGGGGGCACAGGAAGGCTCAACGCCATGCCATGTTCCTCGTGGCTAACCCTCCGCGAGACGGCGCCGCGCCGCCGATCGGACGGCGCGCGCGGGATGCGTCGCGGCGAGCGTGCGCAAGGCGCCTTCGCGGGCCGGCGTGTCGCGCAGCCCGGCCAGGCTTTCGACGATCTGCAGCCCCTCGACGACATCGGTGGGGTGACGCAGCGCGCATTCGGCGAGCGGCTGCGCCGCATCGGCTTCGCCGCGCCAGCCGAGCGCGATGATCGCGCGCATGCGCACCTCGGAAAGCGGGTGATGGAGCGCGGCGAGCAGCTTCGCGCGATAGTCGCGTGCGCTCAAGCGTTGCAGGTCGAGGCCGCAGGCGAGGCAGCGCTCGGCGGCCGCCTCGATCTGGGCGAAGCAGCCCGGGCAGTAGCTCGGCTGGGTGCCAGCCGAACGCTTCGATTGTTCCGCCGGCCTCATCGCACCACCGTCACGGCGCAGTGCGCGTAATGAATCACCTGCTTGGACACCGAACCAAGCCGCCAGCGATCGATGAGGCTCTTGCCGCGGTGCCCGAGCACGATGTGATCGACGCCCGCGCGCTCGGCCTCGTAGAGGATCTGCTCGGCCGGGTGGCCGGCGACGACGCGGAACTCGGGTGCGAGGCCCTGTTGCCGGGCCTCCCGGCGCATTGCCTCGAAGCGATCCTTGTAGTACTGCGCGGCGCTCTCCAGCACCGCCTCGGTCTCGACGTCTTCGGGCGGCTCGGGCGGTCGTGCGACCGCCAGCACCGTGAGGGTGGCGCCATAGTGCCGGGCGAGATCGAGCGCGAACCGGTAGGCCTTGTCGGCCGCTTCGGAGCCGTCGTAACCAACGAGAATTCTCTGGATCATGGCGTAGCCCCTGCATCAGGATTTGGATTCGGACACCGGCGCCGCGCCGGCCGGCGCCACCGGTGGCGGCTCATCGCGCCGCAGCAGATGATGCGGCAGGAAGAAGGCATTGGCGATGAGGGTTGGCACCACCGCGCTGCCCACCACGGCGGCGACCAGGTACGAATACTGCGCCTGGTCGATGACCTCGTGCGACAGCCCGAACAGCGCCGAGATCGTGCCGAAGGTGAGCCCCGTGGACATGAGCAGCGTGGTGTAGGCCGCCTCCCCGGGTGGCGAGCGGTACAGCCGCGTTACCGGATAGACGCCCACGAGCTTGGTGACCATCTTGGCCGCGAGCAGGATCAGGAAGGCGGCGGGCGCGGCCACGAGCGCCGAGGCCGAGACCAGCGATCCGGCGCGGATAAAGTAAAACGGCGTGAGCAGCCCGAAGGTGAGCGTGCGCAGTCGGCGGATCAACGCATGATCCTTGCCGACGCTGCCGGCGAGCACCATGCCGATCACGTAGGCCGGCAGCACCGCTTCGCTGTCGGCCCAGGCGGCGAGGGCACCCAACGCGAACAGGCACAGCAGCAGGAACTTGGCCTCGAGCTCCGAGGGGCGGTTGCCGAAGCGCTTGAAGAACCGCGGGGTGATTGAGGGGAGCACGGCGAACACGACGATGCTCGCGCCGAAGAACACCAGCGTCTTCCCGGTAAACGGCGAAAAGATGAATCCGAGCGCGAGCACCGTGGCGAGGTCGGTGATGAAGCAGGCGGCGAGCACGGTCTTGCCGTAGTCGGTCTTGTTGAGCCCGAATTCGAGCATCACCGCGTAGACCACGGCGACCGAGGTCGTCGACAGCGCCACGCCCGCGAGCCAGCTCGCCGGCACGCTCCAGTCGAGCAGGTAGTAGGCCACCGCGGTGCAGCCGAGGAACGGCGCGAGGAAGCTCACGAGGCCGACGGCACCTGCTTCCTTCCATTTCGCCCGGAACACCGCCGGGTCGAGCTCGGCGCCGGCGAGAAACGTGAGCAGGATCGCGCCGGTGCCGGCCAGGAACTTGACCCAGGAGGCGTCGGTTTGCAGTACTGCCGCGCCGGCCGCCACACCGATGACGAGTTGCGCCACCGTGCCGACCACGATCTCCGACAGCGCCGTGGCGATGCGAAACCAGATGGCGATCAGCGTGGCGAGCAGCGCCAGCCCCAGCCACAGCGCGGCCAGCGCCCAGGTCTCGGTCATAGACAGCCTCCGTTGTTATTCGCCGTTATCGCGCCCCGCCCCGCGCGCGCCACCGACAGGAGGATGGCGTTGCGCATGGATGCGGCAAATGCGCCGACCCGGACAGACGGGGAAGAAGGGGGGTGGGAGTCTCGAGCAGCACGCCCACTTCTTCCCGTCGCCAGGAATCCGTAGGCATCATCAGCCGCGAGGGCGGTTCGGGGAGGAATGCCATCTCCCTACACCGCCGTAACTATAGCAGTTGCCGCAGCGTCGTGTCAGCTTCGGGGTTGCTGCGCCCGCGCATTGGTGCAAGGGGTTGGCGCCGAATGCGAGCTGCCCGATGGCTCGAGACCATCGCCAGCAAGGAAAGCGCAGAGCAAGCCTGGACCGAGCGACGAGGCGTGGCGCAAGACTCTGTGCGCCGGTAACCGTAGCGGACAAGCCTGGATGGGCTGGCCAGTTCCCCGGTTCACGTTCCCGGCTGCAGTGTCACGCTCACCTCGGTCTTGGCCCCCTCGCGCAGCACCGTGAGCCGCACGGTGTCGCCGACCTTGTAATCATCGAGGCGCGCGAGCAGCTTGCCGACCGAGTCGATCGGCTTGCCATCGAGTGCCACGATGATGTCCCCGGGGGCGATTCCGCCGTCCGGCGTCACCCGTGCGCCCCGCAGCCCCGCGGCGGAGGCGGCCGAGCCGGGAACGACGCGCAGGATCACCACGCCCTCGACCTGCAGGATTTGCGTCAGGCGACGGTTGAGGTCCTCGTCGATCTCGATGCCGAGCGCCGGGCGGATGTAGCGGCCGTGGCGGATGACCTGCGGGACGACGCGCGCCACCGTGTCGACCGGCACGGCGAAGCCGATTCCCGCCGAGGCGCCGCTCGGGCTGTAGATCGCGGTGTTGATGCCGATCAGGCGCCCGGCCGAGTCGAGCAGCGGACCGCCGGAGTTGCCGGGGTTGATGGCGGCATCGGTCTGGATCAGGTGCTGGATGACCCGGCCATTGTCGGCGAGCGTGCGGTCGAGCGCCGAGACGATGCCGGTGGTGAGCGTCCAGTCGAGCCCGAAGGGAT
>CAYZVX010000122.1:0-4827 GCA_964482055.1 uncultured Acidiferrobacteraceae bacterium | reverse complement strand
CGCCCACACCAGCAAGGCGACGGCGGCGGCGATGGCGAGGGTGAAGGCGGCGACGATCATGCGTCCCCCACCCGGTCGAAGAGCGTGAGGTCAAGCACAATGCCGGCTTCGCGCAAGTCGTCGTAGAAAGTCGGCACGGCGTTGCAGCCGGTGAAGCGGCCGAGCACGCGGCCATCGCGGTCGCGCCCTTGCGGTTCGAAGCGGAACAGTTCCTGCATCTGGGCCTTGCCGGATTCGCTGCCGGTGATTTCGACGATGCCGGTGATCACGCGCCGCCCGTCGGCGAGCCGCGCCTGCTGGACGATGAGATCGACGGCGGAGACGACTTGATCGCGGATGGCGGTCAGGGGCAAATCCATGCCGGCCATCAGCACCAGGGTTTCGAGCCGGGCGAGCGCGTCGCGCGGGCTGTTGGCGTGGAGCGTGGTGAGCGAGCCTTCGTGGCCGGTGTTCATGGCCTGCAGCATGTCGAGCGCTTCACCGCCGCGGCATTCGCCGACGACGATGCGGTCGGGGCGCATGCGGAGCGCGTTCCTGACCAGGTCGCGGATGCTGACCGCGCCGCGGCCTTCGGCGTTGGCCGGGCGCGCTTCGAGGCTGACCAGGTGCGAATGCGCCAGCCGCAGCTCGGCGGCGTCTTCGATGGTGATGATGCGTTCGCCGTCGGGAATGTAGTTGGACAGGACGTTGAGCAGCGTGGTCTTGCCTGAGCCGGTGCCGCCGGAAATGACGATGTTCTTGCGGTGCAGCACGGCAATGCGCAGGAATTCGGCCATCGCGGGGCTCAGGGCACCGAAGTCGATGAGGTCGTCGGCGGTGAGCGCGCGGCGGGCGAACTTGCGGATGGTGAGCGCGGGGCCCTTGATCGCCAGCGGCGGGATGATGGCGTTGACACGCGAGCCGTCCTTGAGGCGCGCATCGACCATGGGGCTGGATTCGTCGATGCGGCGCCCGAGCGGCGCGACGATGCGCTCGATGACGCCGAGCACGGCGCGGTCGCTGGTGAAAAGCGCGGAATAGGGCTCGATGCGCCCTGCCCGTTCGACATAGATCTCGTCGTAGCGGTTGACCATGATCTCGGTGACGCTGTCGTCGGCCAGCAGGTCTTCGAGCGGACCGAGGCCCACGGCTTCGTTGAGCACATCGAGCAGCAGGCGATCGCGGTCGAGCGTGTCCGGCAAGGCGGTCTCGGCGTCGATGATCTCGCGGATGAGCGTTTCGGTTTCGGTACGCAGTTGGTCGTCTTCCAGGCGCAGCAAATCGCGCCGGCGCAGATCGATGACGTCGAGTAGCTTTTCGTGGATGCGGCGGCGCCAGAACCGATGCGGGGTAATCTCGCGCACTGAAGCCGTGCTAGATGCGCCCGGCACGGGCGGCGCGTCCCCCACCGGCGCTGCTGCGGGGGGGTAAAAAGTGGCATCGGAATCGAATTGGTCTTCGACTGTGAGCCGATAGGTGCCCACGACGATCTCGTCGGTGCGTGCGATGGGGCCGTGCTGCTCCACGCGCACACCATTGACCCAGGTGCCGGCGAACTGGCCGAGATCCTGGATGAAAAGCCCGCTCTTGGTGCGGTAGATGCGCGCGTGCTCGCGGCCGATGCGCCAGCCGGCGAGTCTGACGCTGCACTCGCGGCTCTTGCCGATCGTCGCGGCCGTATCCTCGATCAGATGGGCGCGCTGCTTGTTGTCTGGTTCGGTGACATGGATCCGGAACATGCGTGGCGCCCCCTCAATGTTCAGGGTCGACCCACGGCGAGGGGCGTAGGCCGGGCACGGCGTCGAGGTCCGGCTTGATTGCCCGCGGCGTGGCATCGAGGCGGCGCAGCGCGCTGGCGAGCGCCTCCGCCTGTTCAAAAGTGTTGCGATCGACAGCGACGGGCGTGACGAACACGACCAGCTCGGTCTCGTTGTTCTGGAAGCGTTTCGAGCGGAACAGGGCGCCCAGCACGGGGATGTCGCCGAGGAAAGGCACCTTGTCGAGCGAGGTGGCGGTCTCGCGCCGCAACAGGCCGGAGAGCACGATGGTGCCGCCTTCCATGACATTGAATTCGGTCTCGGTCTTGCGGGTGCGCAGCGCCGGGCCGGCCGCCGTACTGACCGACGTGTCGATATCGCTCACCTCGCTCATGATCCTGGCGCGGATCACGCCGTTGTGGTCCACCCTTGGCTCGATGTCGAGGCGTATGCCATAGGGCTTGAACTGGACGGTAGTGCCGTTGACGTTGCTGACGCTGTAGGGGAACTCGCCCCCTGCGAGAAAGGTGGCCTTGCTGCCGCTGCGCGCCGAGAGCGTGGGCTGGGCAAGGATGGTTGCGGTGCCGTTCTGCTCCATCAGGTTGAGCTGGGCGTTGAGGCCCATGTTGAGCACCGACAGGATGTTGAGGCTGGAAGGGAGCGGCACGCCGAGTCCCGCGCCCGAGGGATTCGTGATTGGCGGCGCGTTCGACGAACCGGTCTGAACGTTGATCTGGTACGGACCGTCGTTGCCGCGCCGGGTCGGCATCCAGATGCCGCCCACCGCCATGCCGCCGACTGCGTTCCACTTGAGGCCGATTTCCTTCAAGGCCGCGGTGGGGAACTCGACGACCTTGACATCCATCACGATCATCTTTTCCCACCCGATGCGGTTGGTGAAGTTGACGATCTGCGGGTAACGTCTGGCCAGCTCTTCGATCTTGGCGAGGTCGCGGTCGGAAAGGCTGTCACCCTCGACGATGACCTTGTCGCCGATGACCGAGGCCCTGGCGTTGGGGATCGCGGCGAGGAAGGCGCTGACCTCGCGGTTCACGCGCGGGGTGTCGCCTGGCACGACGGTGACCTTGATACGGCGGTTGCGCCCATTGCGTGTCCAGATGTGCAGCGAGGACAAGCCCGCTTCGTTGGCGATGAGCAGGATTTCCTTGTCGTCGAGCACCGCGGCAGAAAGCGCCTTGCCGTTGCCGACCGCAAGGCGCCCGGCGTTGGGCTCGGCGATCACCCGGGTTTCGCCGACGAACATTTCGATTTCCGCCGCGAAACCGGGCCGGTGCACGACGGCTGCCGGTGCCCCGGCTGGCTGCGTGTTTTTTGCCCGCCGCACCGAACGGCTGGCCGCAGCAGGGGAAGCCTGCCCCGCCACGTCGGGCGCGAGCGTATCGCCGGAAATGGCCGGCCGGATACCGCCCGATTCCATCGCGAGCTGTCCAGGCGCCCCCGCCGGAGCGGGTGATTCGACGGCATGTGCCGCTGACAGGCCAAGTGCGATCAGGGCCAGGCCCTGGCCGATTTTTCTTATCAGGCATTTCAAAATCCAACTCCCTTGTTTTGTGTTATTCACGCCGCGACGGCCACGGCGTCAGGATCGAGAGGCAACACCACACTAGGGTTGACCCAGCGCGTCACCTGGCAGCGGCGGCCCCATGCGCTGTCCAGCCGTGATCGGCCCGCCGCCATAGATCACTGGCACCGTGCTGGCCGACGAGGCAAGGCCACCCGACAGACCCAGCAGCGCCAGCGCGTCCGAGCGGTCACGCGATACCTGGCTCGCGTCGTTGGGGGCGCGCAGCAGCGCCGTGACCCGGCCGACCTCACGCGCCGCGATGACGCGCTTGGCGTCTTCCGGCGTGGTGTCGAGGGTGATGGTGGTGAAGTGGCGCGCGCGTCCCTCGGGGTCGGTATCCTGCTGCGAGGCCTTGGTGCCGGTGGCGAGCACGCTGACGCTCTGCAGCAGGGTGAAGGTGAAGTTGCGGTTGTCTTTCTTGATCGACACGACGACGTCGATGAGATCGCCAGGCTCGACCATGCCGGAAAGCGAGCTAATCTCGTCGACCGGTACGGTGACGGCGCGTCGTCCCTGCGACAGGCGCGCCGAGAAGGTCGGCGCCTTCTGCCCTTCGAGCTGGGCCCAGAGGACGGGTTCGCCCGCGTTCGCGGGATACGCGAGCCTCGCGCCTTCGGCGCGTGCGAACTGTTCGGGCGTGATGGCGCCGGAGTGCGCCCATTCCTTGGGCACCTGCCGTACCGCGAAATGCGCCGGCGACACGACACTGCCTTTTTCGAGATGGGTTTTGGCGACGACGAGTTGAACCATGGCCTTGTTTTTTTCGCGCGCCTCGATCTCCGCCATCTGGTTGCTCAGGTAAGTTTTCGCGCCGAAGGCTGCGAGCCCCCCGACGCCGAGCGCGGCGAGCAGAACGATCCAGTTCTTGTTGATCCGGTAGGCCATGGTTTGCTACTTCTCAAAGTGGGAGGGACAGGAAACTGCTGAGCCGCTCGAACGCGGTTCTTACCGCATCGAGGAAAAGGCCGATGACCGAGGTTTCACCGCTGAAACTGACGCCGACCATCATCATCGCGACGAGCAGTGCGACCAGGTACTCGGTCATCGACTGGCCATGCTGGCTTGAACGCAGAGGTAAAGGTTTCATGGCTTCTCGATCGTGGTGAGGACGATGCGGGTGCCGCCACCCTGGAGAAAAACAGTGAGCTGCGCCTCTCGTCCCTCGCCCCGGAAGAGCTGCGCATGCCCGGACGCGGTTGCCCTCAACGGCGGCCCGTCAGGCCGCATGCCGCGCAGCGCCAGCTCGCGCGAAATGGCTTGAAGATTCGTCGGGATCGCGTGGGTGTTGCTCAACACGAGCTGCCGCGAGCGCATTCCGTCATCGACCGACTCCATGTCGGAGAGCACGGCCGAATCGGCAGGCACGCGCAATCCCAGGGGCCGGCCGGCAGCCTGCCTGGCCTCGCGCGCGTCGGCGACAGAGACGAGCGCTTCGGTGACGCCAGGCGCAAGCGGACGAATGCTGACCGTGATGAAGTAATCGCCGCGTCCCTGGGAAAGAGTGTA
>CAYZVX010000121.1:0-4847 GCA_964482055.1 uncultured Acidiferrobacteraceae bacterium | reverse complement strand
GGGGGCGACCCCGGCCTCGGAAGCGAGAGGCGCCACCGGCGCCGCCGTTGCCGCTCGCTGCGCCGCCGGCTCAGGGGCTGGTTTTGCCGGTGCAGTCGCGGGCGGTGTCTGTGGCAGCGTCGCGCCCATCACTCCCGGGATCGTCGCCCCCGCCCTTGGCTTGACTGCGGGTTCGACCGGCTTGCCGCCGCCCGTTGCCGGCACTGGCGTAGCCGCGTCGTTCGGCAGCTGCGCGCGCGCCAGCGCATCGCCCGCGGTGCGCGGGATCACTTCCCCGGGTGCTTCCGATGGGCCTGCTCCCTCGATCTTCGCGACCTCCGAGGGTAGCGGGGAAGGCTTCGGCGAAACCCGGTTGATGTAAAAAATGATGCCCACCACGACAAAGAACAGCGCCGTCGCACCGAGCGTGATCAGGGTGCTCGGGCCCAACTTCTCGATTCGCGCGCGCGCCGTCGCCGCCGCATCGGCGGCCTTCTTGAGCGCCGGGTGAAGCGCCGCGACCCTGTCCAGGGTCAGCTTCGGGTGTGCCGTCGGCTGCTCGCCCATCGGGCGCGATGCAACTCGCGCGCCCTGGGGTGGCTCAACGGGCTTCGGCCGCGTCGGCGCAACGGGCGCGCTGCGCACCTGACGCGCGTGCGCGACCGTCGCTACCGAGCTGCCGCCGCGCGCGTGGGTAGCTGCCGGTTCCGCGGCCACGTGCCGGTGGCGCGGGTGGCCGGCGGTCGTCTGCGCCAGCTTGTAGCGGGCGAGCACGCGGGCCTGCATCTCCAGCGCGTCGGTGTTCTTGGTGATGAAATCGTTGGCCCCGGCCACCAGTGCCTTCAACTTCGCGTTTGCGTCGGCCAGCGCCGTGACGACGATGATCGGCAGGTTGGCGAAACGTGGCGAAGTCTGCTCGGCGCGGATTCGGTTGATGAGCCCGTAGCCGTCGAGGTTGGGCATCATCAGATCGGTGACCACGATCTCGATGCTGTCGTCTTCCTTGAGGAGCTTCCAGGCTTGCTCGCCGTCGGAGGCCTCGACCATGCTGAAATCCTTGGCTAGCGCCTTGGTGACCACGGCGCGGATCGTGGCGGAGTCATCGACGACGAGCATCTTGGGCAGCTGGCCGGCCGCGGCTGGAGCCTTCATCTCGGCGGGTGCGGCCACGCCGGCCGCCGCCGGCGTGTTGTTCCGTTTCTCCTTCTTGGCAGCGCCGGTGTCGACCGACGCCTTCTGTTCCAGGGCCGCTGCGAGCTGCTCGATCGACTGGCGGTCGTTGTCGAGATTCTCCTGGCGGGTTGGACGCACTCCGGCCTTTTCAAGTAGATCGTCCATCTTCTGGAGCTCGTCGATGGCAAGCGTTACCACGTCGTTGTTCACCTCGCGCTTCGGCTGCTGCGAACCGATCGACACGAGCTTGTAGTAGAGCTGGTTGAGACGGGACTCTTCACCCCCCGTGTACGACTGAATGCGCTCGTAACCGGCGCCGGGGATGCGCACTTCCCAACCCACTTCACGGAGGCGGCGCTCGATATAGGTTTTCGTTTCGTCAGGGGTCATCGCAACATCACATCAACGACTGAAGGTTGGTAATCCGGAACGTCCCGCGCAGCACCGGCTCGGTATCTCGCTTTCGCAACCCGAGGCCGATCGGCATGCATTGTTTCCGCATGCAGCGCGACGAAATTAGTTCCTGCACGCCCAGCACGTTGGCTCGCCCAAAGGTTACCACAGCCCGCCGCGCCCGGAGCAGGGAACCAGCGGCCATTCCGCTACCCCTTGGGCGGCAGCCGTCTGCGGCATCGCGGCGATCCACGCGCGTCCAATAAGCGGAAACGCGCGACGGGTCCCTGCTGGTTTGCATGTGTTGTGCCAGCCCGCCGCGTCCGACCTTTTCCCAGCCAACGAGGCGGGTTAGACTGCGCGCCGTTTTTTTGACGCCGATTCGGACCGAGGCGAAACCCCGGACTAGGCGCCCCCGCCCGAGGCCCCTCGACCTCATCCGCGAGTCGAGGGTCGCGCGGGCTGGGCTGCGGGCGGTCGACGGGACGGCCCGATTGCGGATTCGCCGCGAGGCCAAAGCTTGTAGACTTGGACCGCCTCTCGAACGGCTCCAGCGAACCAGACGCAGCGCCATTTGTCCGTCGCACCGCCCCGTACGTCTCGAATTCGTTGCGACCCGCCGGCACGACGCCACATAATTGCGGCAGCACGGAAACAAAGACTCATAGGGCGGATGCAGCAGTCAGTTTCGGCCAATCGGCCTTCCCCTCTTCCCTTAGCAACACCAGATTTCGGAGATCGAATGTCTCCTCGGAGACCCTTTAGCTTGCGTGTCGTGTTCATCGCGCTACCGCTTTCCATGCTTGCGGCCTGTGGCGGCGACCTGACGGGCGGGCGGCTGCCGTCCGGTGCAGTGGTTCAGTGCACCGACCCGGCCGCCAACCAGAGCCTGGCGGGCGTCGATCTCGCCGGTCAGTGCCGAGCCAATCCGCCCACGATGGGCGCGCTCGAGGCCTCGGGCTAACAGCTTCTCGTCGCCGTCCGGGGCGGAGCTCGTCGAGGCGCGAACGGATCTCAACAACTCCTCTCTGCTCACCCAGCCCGCGCCGCCGTCATTTCCGGACGGCAAAGGCCATGTCGTAGGCTGCCAGCAGCTTCGGCACCTCGTACTTCCACTCCAGCTCGTTTTCGACTCGATTCCGCCCAAAGCGGCCCATCCTGTCCCGCAGATCCGGGTCGTCCACCAGCCGCACGATCTTGCGCGCCAGGTCGAGCTCGTTGTTCTTGTCCGCGTAGAGCGACGCCTCCTGGGCGGAGAAGCGGCCCTCGGTCAGGTCGAACTGCACGATCGGCTTGCCGAGCGCCATGTACTCCATGACCTTGTTCATGGTCGACTTGTCGTTCATCTCGTTGGCGACATCCGGGTTGACGCACACGTCCGCGGTGTTGAGCATCTCCAGCATCTGCTGGTCGGGCACGCGCCCGGTGAAGGTCACGTAGTCCGCCACGCCCAGCTCGCGCGCATAGGCCTTCATGTCCTCGAGCTCGGTCCCGCCGCCGACCAGTCCGAAGTGAATGTCGGTGCGCCTGAGATCGCGCACGATGTGCTGCACCGCGCGCAGCAGATAGTCGATGCCCTCCTGCTTGCCCATCACGCCGACGTACCCTACCAGGTACTTGCGTCCGCACTTGAGCTCCGGCACCGGCGGCACGGTTTTCAGACGGCGCAGGTCCGGACCGCTGCGAACGATGAACACCCGCTCCGGACGCTTGCCGCCACGCTCAACCGCGATTCTCTTGTAGGACTCGTTCGTGGCGATCGACACGGCAGCCGTTTTGAACGTCCAGCGCTCTAGCGCCACCAACAGCTTGTAAAACCCATCCCGCCGACCGAACTTTGCCTCGTAGAGCTCTGGGTTGATGTCGTGGTGATCGAAGATGAATTTCTTGCCGAACAGCTTGAAGAACCCACCGATCAGGAAGATCGTGTCCGGTGGATTGCAGGCGTGAATGACATCGAAACCCCTTGTCATCAACACGCGAAGCGCCAGCACGAATTCCCAGAACAGCGCCCATGAGTACTCGATGGCGTACCCCACGGCCCCGGCGGCCTCGATCGGCAACGCGTGGCGATAGATGTAAATGCCGTCGATCACCTCGTGCCCTTTCTCGTAGCCCTTGCCTTTCGGGCAGATGATCGATACCTGGTAACCCGCCTGCTGCAGCGTGGTCGCTTCCTGCCACACGCGCCGGTCAAACGGAACTGGCAGGTTCTCGACAATGATCAAAACGCGCCGTGGCTTCTGCGCGGACATGGTTCTGTCTCTCCCAACCGCTTTTGATTCTTCTTGTGTCTTCTGCTCAGGCGCTTAAGCGCCCAGTGGTACCACACGCGCCCTACCAGCATATCCCGTCGTACTTTCCGACCACACTCTGGCTCGGGGTGATGCGCACGAGGTCTATAACGACCTGCCCCTCACAAAGCCGATCGACGATGCCGTGAAATTCTTTATCGCCGTTCCCGACCACGATGGTTTCGGCAAAGCCAAGAATGTCCTCGATGCGCTCGACCATGAGGCGGGAGATGTGCGGGATGCGGTTAAGAATATAGTCGCGGTTCGCGCCGACCAGGCTGGCGAGCTTCACATTGCGGTCGTACAGACGCAGGTCGTACCCCTTGCCGAGCAGTCGCTCGATCACTTCGACCATCGGGCTCTCGCGCAGATCGTCCGTGCCGGCCTTGAAGCTAAAACCGAGGATGCCGACCTTCCTGCCGCCCTTGTCCATGATCATGCGAAGCCCGCGCTCGACCTGCCGGTCGTTGCTCGGCAGGATCGCATTCAGAATCGGCACCTCGACATCGAGGCTTTTGGCCTTGTAGGTCAGAGCGCGCACGTCCTTCGGCAGGCACGAGCCACCGAACGCGAAGCCCGGCTTCATGTAGTACGGCGAGAGGTTGAGCTTGGTGTCCTGACAAAAGATGTCCATGACCTTATGTCCGTCTATCCCTAAGGCTTTGCATACGTTGCCGATCTCGTTGGCGAACCCGACCTTAAGGGCGTGCCAGACGTTGTCGGTGTACTTCACCATCTCGGCGGTTTCGATGCTCGTGCGGATGAGCGGCGCATTGAGATCCTTGTAGATGCTCGCGACCACGTCACCGCTGCGCGCGTCGATCTCGCCGATCACCGTCTTCGGCGGATTGTAGAAGTCGTACACCGCCGTGCCTTCGCGCAGGAATTCCGGATTGATGCAAACGCCAAACCCCTGCCCCGCCTTCTTGCCGGAGAACTCCTCGAGCGTCGGGATCACCACACTGCGCATCGACCCCGGCAACATCGTGCTGCGCGCGACGACCACGT
>CAYZVX010000120.1:0-4900 GCA_964482055.1 uncultured Acidiferrobacteraceae bacterium | reverse complement strand
TGGCGTCCCCAAGGGGATTCGAACCCCTGTTACCGCCGTGAAAGGGCGATGTCCTAGGCCTCTAGACGATGGGGACGGAACGGCGGTGAGCAGTGAACGGCAAACAGTGAACCGTAACTTGCAGGCGTGGCCCTGAGGTTACCGGTCACCGCTCACTGATCACCGTTCACGAAACCTGGTGGAGCTAGCCGGGATCGAACCGGCGACCTCTTGCATGCCATGCAAGCGCTCTCCCAGCTGAGCTATAGCCCCTTCAAGGGGTCGGTACTCTACCGTCGGGGGGTAACCCCGGTCAAGCCGCGCTTTGCTGCGCAATGTGATCGAGCGCGCGGTCGAGCCGGCGCAGCGTCTGCTCGCGCCCGAGCAACGCGAGGGTGACATCAATGGGTGGCGACACCGCCCGCCCCGCCACCGCCACGCGCACGGGCTGTGCCACCTTACCGAGCTTGACGCCATGCGCATCCGCAAGCGCGATGACCGTCTCGTGGATTGCTTCGCGCGTCCACAGAACCAGCGCGGCCAGGCGTGCCCGCAGGTCGCTCAGCACGCGCTCGCTGTCCGCCGTCAGGTGGGCCTTCGCGTCCTTCGGGTCGTACGTGGCCGGCTCGCGGTAGAAAAACGCGCTGGCCTCGGCCATTTCGCGCAGCGTCTTGGCGCGCTCGCGCTGGGCTTCGACCACGAGGGCGAGATCCGGCCCCTCGGACGGATCGATGCCAAGCTTGCCGAGATGATGGCTCAAGTGGTGAGCGATGTGCCTTGCATCGCTCGTTTTTAGATAGTGCTGGTTGAGCCACAGCAGCTTGTTCGGATCAAAGGAGGCGGCCGAGCTATGCACCTTCGTCACGTCGAATAGCGCGATCATCTCCTCGACGCTGAAAATCTCCTGATCGCCGTGCGACCAACCCAGGCGCACGAGATAATTGAGCAGGGCCTCGGGGAGGTAGCCCTCCTCTCGGTACTGCATCACGCTCACGGCGCCGTGGCGCTTGGACAGGCGGCTGCCGTCCGGACCGAGGATCATCGGTACGTGCGCATACAGCGGCGGCGTGCAACCGAGCGCCTTGAGCATGTTCATCTGGCGCGGGGTATTGTTGAGGTGATCGTCACCGCGTATCACATGCGTGATGCGCATGTCCATGTCGTCGACGACCACGGTGAAGTTATACGTCGGGGTGCCGTCACTGCGGGCAATGATGAGGTCGTCGAGCTCGGCATTCTGGAACACCACGCGCCCGCGGATCATATCCTCGACCACAACCGGGCCCTGCGTCGGGTTCTTGAAGCGCACGACCGGCTTGATGTCCGATGGCGGATTGGCCACGCCGTTGCGGCAGCGCCCGTCGTAACGCGGCTTCTCCTTGCGCGCCGCCTGTTCGTGGCGCAGCTGCTCGAGCCGTTCCTTGGTGCAGTAACAGTAATACGCGCTGCCCTCCTTGAGCATGCGCGCGATGACTTCCTTGTAGCGCGGGAAGCGATGGGTCTGGAAAAACGGCCCTTCGTCGTACTCGAGCCCGAGCCACGTCATGCCCTCGAGGATGGCGTTCACCGACTCGGCAGTGGAGCGCTCGATATCCGTGTCCTCGATGCGCAGAATGAAGGTGCCGCCGTGCTTTCGTGCAAACAACCAGGAAAACAGCGCGGTGCGCGCACCACCGACGTGCAGATAGCCGGTCGGGCTGGGAGCAAAGCGGGTACGGACGGTCATGGCAAGCAGGCGCGGCAAGTCGTGGGCGGGCGGCTATCTTAAAGAAAAAACCTGCTCAATTCAGCCGCTCACCCTCGTCCCTCTATGCGCCGGATTTCCGCTGTGACAGCATTTGCCGGGTTTTTTCTTGGCGGCGCGCTCGCACCGCCGGCTGCATCCGCGGTTGGCGTAATCCCCTTCTACAGCTTCGATCAGGGCCCATTGGTGCAGATCTTCGGCCTGCCCGCGCTTGGCCCCGCGCGAGTCGTCCCAGAGCGAGCCACCGACATAGGGCTCAGCCTGGCGGTCGCGAACAACTTCAGCTTCGGTGAGACGTCCAACGAAACCGCCAGCCTCGACGGCGAAACGTGGCGCACGACGCTGCTCGCACGCCGCGGCTTCGCGCACGGCGTCGAGCTCGGCATCGAATTGCCGTTTGTCCGGCACGGCGGCGGGAGCCTCGACCGCTTCGTGGAGAATTGGCACGAGCTCTTCGGCTTGCCCCAAAACAACCGCGACACGGCGCCCGCCGATCGGCTCAAGTACCGCTACGAACGCGACGGCGTGGTGGAACTGGACCTCACCGAACCGGTCTCTGGGGTTGGCGATGTGCGCCTGACGGCCGCCTATCAACTCGCTGCCCCGTTCCCGGGTGATTTGGCGCTGCGGGCGAGCGTCAAACTGCCCACTGGCGACAGCGCCAAGTTGCTCGGTAGCGGCGGCACGGACCTCGCCTTTTGGCTGAGCGCCGGCTGCGGCGCCCACTGCGAGGGGCGCTGGGGCTGGTACGGCGGCGGCGGTCTGATGATCGCCGGCCAGGGCGAAGTGCTGGCCGCGCAGCAACATCACTTGGTTGGTTTTGGCAGCGGCGGCCTCGCTTATCGACTCGCGCCGGCCGTGACACTTAAGGTGCAGTTCGATGGACACACGGATTTCTTTCGCCAGACCGCGCTGCCCCAGATCGGCGCCGCCTCGGTCCAGGTTGTGATGGGAGGAACTCTGTTGCTGTCGGAGCGCTACGCGCTCGATCTCTCGGTATCCGAAGAGCTGGTGCACAACACCGCAAGCGATGTGGTCCTGCAGACTGTTTTGCGAGCGCGTTTTTAGGAGCGCGACCGGCAAGCATCGGCCATTACAAGAAAGGCAACTCAATGTGCTGGAACGCATTTATTCTTTTGTTTTCTCTTTCAAAGACATGGGTACTATAATTAACCAAAAATGAGTGCTTCCCCCGCTATCATGCCGCACCTGTCGCTGGAAAGCGCAGGCGACTATCTGCAAAAGCTCCTGGCGCGGCGCTGGATTGTGTGGGCGATCAATCTTGGCGCCCTCACGCTGCTCACCTACAGCCTTGCCCAATGGACGTGGCGGTTCGCAACACCGAAACCGCCGTCCGCACCGGCAGCGGCCCTCGCGCCACAAGTGGCCTCACGCGCCCAGGACCTGCAAACCATCCTCGGCGCAAACCTCTTCGGTCAAAGCGCCGCCTCGGGGCCGGCGCGCCAGCTACCGCTCGAATCGATTCCGGTGACATCCCTTAATCTCGTCCTCACCGGTGTGGTGGTCACCCCCACAGGCAGCTTTGCGTTGATGAGCATCGACGGCGCGCCGGAGGCTCCGGTGTCGGTTGGACAGCCCCTGACCGCCGGGGCCACGCTCCAGGCGGTTTATTCCGATCGGGCCATTATCGTGCGCGGCGGCGCGCAAGAGGCTGTGCTGCTCAAGGACAGCCAGCCCGCCCCCGGAGCAACCGGGCCGAGCGTGACCTATAGCGTGCCGCAGGGGCCGGCGGTGACACAGCTCGCGGCCAACCAGTTCAGCGTCAACCGCGAACAACTCACGCAACAGATGCAAACACCGGAGTTCCTGAGCCAGGCCCTGATCGTGCCGCATGCCGGCGGCGGCTTCATGGTGCGTGACATCAAGCCCGGTAGTCTTTATGAAAAACTCGGCCTGAAGGTTGGTGATATCATCCAGTCGGTCAACGGGCAGTCGATCAGCACCATCGAAGATGTCATGCGGATATACCAGCAGATGGGTGGAAGCCAGGCCGTCGCGCAAGTAGACATCGAGGTCACGCGCGCCGGCAAACCGCAACGACTGCAGTACAGCCTGCAGTAAGCGACAGCCCCAACGCAGGCCCCACATGTGGCGACGCCGATTCCTTACTATTAGCCTTCTTGCACCCCTCATCGCCCTGGCGCAGCCCCCGTCGCCACCGCGCCCGCTGCCGCCGGCCGCTGCCCCGATCGCCCCGCTCGGCGCCGCGGCCAAACCGGCGGCGCCATCATCGACAAACGCGATCCCAGCGAGCTCCACGCCGGCAAGCGGACCGGTGGCAGTCAAACCGGGCGAAGTGCTGCTGAACTTCCAGGCCGCCGACATTCAGGCCGTGGTACGCACTATCGGACAGATGACCGGCAAGAATTTCCTGCTCGACCCGCGGGTCAAGGGCCAGATCACCATCATCTCGTCGAAACCGGTGGCGACCGCCGCGGCCTATGAGATCTTCGTCTCGGCGCTCAAGGCGCAGGGCTTCTCCGCCATCAGCGGTCCGGGCGGGGTCGTCAAGATCGTGCCGGTCGGCGAGGCCAAGCAGGGCGCCGACGTTTTCATTAGGAACGTCCCGGGTGGCGGCGAGCAGATGGCCACCCACGTGATCGTGGTCGAGCACGCCAGCGCCACCCAGCTCGTGCCGCTGCTGCGCCCGCTCATGGCGCCGACCAGCCAGCTGTCGGCCTACGAACCGGCCAACGCGCTCATCATCACCGACTACGCCGACAACATCCGGCGCATGGTGCTGATCGTAGAGAAGCTCGACAAGGAAGACTCTGCCGATGTCACGGTAGTTCCGCTCAAGCACGCCTCGGCCGCCGACATCGGCGATCTGGTCTCGCGGCTCACGCGCCCCACGGGCGCGGCCCCGAGCGCGGCGCCGCAACCTGGCATAGCCGCCGGTGTCGGCGGGGATCGCTTCACAGTGATCCCGGACTTGCGCACCAACAGCCTGCTGATCCGCACCGACAGCCCGGGTCGGCTCAATCAACTGCGCTCGCTCATTGCCAAGCTCGACGTGCCGGCCGTGGTCGGCGGGCAGACGCGCGTGGTCTACCTCAAGAACGCCGAGGCCGTGAAGCTCGCCGAGGTCCTGCGCGGCCTGCTGGCGGGCGAGGCGCGCGCCGCCGCGGCCGTACCGAGCGCGGCGGCGGTACCGGT
>CAYZVX010000119.1:0-5046 GCA_964482055.1 uncultured Acidiferrobacteraceae bacterium | reverse complement strand
CAAGTCGGTGCGTTTCCTTCTCGCCACCAACCTCTCCGAAATCGCCGTGATGTTCACCGCGATCGCGACCGGCATGGGACAACCGCTCAATCCCATGCAGTTGCTCTGGATCAACCTGATCACCGATATCTTTCCGGCGCTGGCGCTGGCGCTCGAACCGCCTGAACCGGACGTATTGCGGCGTCCGCCACGCGACCCCCACGCCCCGATCGTGGCGGCCGCCGATTTCAAGCGCCTGGCATTCGAGGCGACAACCCTCAGCGCCGGCACGCTGGCAGCCTACGGTTATGGCTTGGCGCGTTATGGCGCCGGTCCCCGGGCCGGCGCGCTGGCATTCATGGGCATTACCAGCGCGCAATTGCTGCATGCGCTGAGCTGCCGCTCCGAACGCCACGGCCTGTTCGGCCGGGAACGACTGCCGCCCAACCCTTATCTCACGGCGGCGATCGGCGGTTCGCTCGCGATACAAGTCGGCGCGGCCTTGGTCCCCGGCCTGCGCCAGTTCCTCGGCATCGGCCCGATCGGGCTCATCGACGGCGCGGTCATCGGCGCCGGCGCCCTGTTGCCATTCCTTATTAATGAATCGACAAAATCAACGATGGCGGCGTCAAACGGCAACGACGTAATACATCATGCGACGTCTTCGGTCGCGGGAGGCGCTCCTCCATGAAACAGGATTTCATTTTCATCTCGGAGTCTGTCACCGAGGGTCATCCGGACAAACTCTGCGACCAGATCAGCGACGCGGTGATCGATCAGTTCCTGATCGAGGATCCCTGCTCACGCGCCGTCATCGAATGCGCCGTCGCGACCGGCGTCGTGTTCATCGCGGCACGTTACTGCTCCAAGGCCATCGTCGATATCCCGCACGTCGCGCGCCAGGTGATCGGTCAGGCGGGTTACGACCGCGAGGACTTCAATGCCAGGACCAGCAGCATCGTGACGAGTTTCAACGAGCTGCGGAACGAAGATCGGGCCATCGACGAGCGCGACATGGACGAGGCGGCGCTCGAGGCGGTAACGGCCAAAAACCAGGCGACGGTCTTCGGTTACGCCTGCCGTCAAACGGCGGCGTACCTGCCGCTGCCAATCTGGCTGGCGCACAAGCTCGCGCGGCGGCTGAATACCGTGCGGCTGACGCGGGCGCTCTCCTACCTGCGACCCGACGCCAAGACCCAGGTCGGCGTGGAATACCGCAACCGCCGTCCGGCGAGGATTCATTCGGTCACCCTGCTCGTCTCGCATGCGCCCACGGGAATCCCGGAACCCCTGCAAATGCACGAGGACCTGCGGACGCACGTGATCGAGCCGGTATTCCACGATGAAGAGGTCCGACCGGACGGGGATACGCGGATATTCGTGAATCCCGATGGGCCGTTCAACGTGGGCGGGCCGTCGGTGCACTCCGGACTCACCGGGCGCAAGAATGCGATCGACACCTATGGCGAGTACTCGCGCCACAGCGGCGCGGCGCTCTCCGGCAAGGATCCGCTTCGCATCGACCGTGTTGGCGCCTATGCCGCGCGTTACGCCGCGAAAAACGTGGTGGCGGCGGGACTCGCGGATGAATGCGAGGTGCAGCTGTCCTACACCATCGGCCTGTCGCAACCGGTGAGCATCCAGGTTGAGACCTTCGGCACCGGGAAGCCCGCCGACAGCGAAATCGCCGCGCGGCTGGGGAGGCATTTCGACTTTCGCCCCGCCGGCATTGTCCGCCAGTTCAATCTGCGGCACTTGCCGGCGGTCACGAAGGGCGGCTTCTATCGCAAGCTGGCCGTCTATGGGCATGTCGGACGGATGGATATCGGCCTGCCCTGGGAACGCACCGACAAGACAGGATTTCTGGGATAACACGAGAACTGCCATGGGAGACGACGCACTGTACGAGAACGAGAAGGAGCTGGCCATGCATCGCGGCGCGATTCACGATCTATCGCGCGAGTGCGGACTGCCGGAACAGGAAATCGGGAAAATCTACGAACAGAATCTGGGTAATCTGAAGAGAACGGCGCGGGTAAAGGATTACTTGTTGGTGCTTACCCGCCGGTTAGTGAAGGAAAGCCTGCGGCGTCGGCATTAGGCCGGCCCACGGCCGCGCGTGAGGCGATGCGCTACAACAACGCCCCGATGAGCGCGACGGCGGAACGTTCAAAGGCCTTTTCGACGACGAAGCCGAACAGCGTCTTGCCGAGTTTGTCTCCGGTGCGCGCCGCCATGTCGTGCCACTGGACATCGGCGTGCTGCACCGTCTCCGGATGGTAATAGCCGTGCTGCGCCAGGGCGTGCAGGATCGTCGCCGAACTCACCGTGTCGCGCTCATACATAAGTGTGATGCTGCCCGTCACCGTGTTGGCGCGAACCGATCTCACGCCATCGATCGATTGCAACAATTGTTCCGCGGCCTTGGCGCGCCCGTCATCGCGTTTGAGCTTCGGGGTACGGACTCGCAAGCGTCCCGGTACATGGTGGATATAATGTGCCATATGATACTGTCTCCGTAACTTACATTCAGATAACGTTTTCCTTGTTTGGTTATCAGTATAGTCACGATCATGCGACACTTTTATGTCCGCGCTGTGGCGCGCGCGTGACGCTAGAACACCAGCACGGTAACGAGGGAGAAGTAGACGAGCAGGCTAAGGACGTCCTGAATGATGGTGGCCACCGGCCCCGAGCCGAGCGCCGGATCGAGACCGGCGCGGGACAGAAGCCAGGGCAGAAAAAGGCCGATGCTGGTCGCCGCGGCGCCGGCAACCACGATGGCCCCCGCCACCGCGGCCGCGAGATGGAAACTGCCGAAGGCATACCAGGCCAGCGGCAGCGCCAGCACCGCGAGGGTGACGCCGATCACCAGCCCGGTACCGAACTCTCCCGCGATCAGATGCCCAACAGAGCTGTTATTGAAAGACAAGCCACGCACCGCGACCGCCTCACTCTGGGTGCCGATAGCGTCGGCGAGATAGACGATGCCGGGCACAAAGAACGCGATCGCGAGCTGCGCCGACAGTGCTGTCTCGAAGCGCGAGACGATGAAGGTGGCGAGGATGCTGCCGAGCAGTCCCACAAGCAGCCACGGCAGGCGCTCGCGCGCACGGATAAGCGGCGAGGCCGCCAGTGCGTGCACGGCCTGGTTGCGGTGCTGGTGGATGCCGACGAAGCGCTGCAGATCCTCGATATGCTCGCGTCGCAGAATCTCAATGAGCGCCTCGGGCGGCACGACGCCGAGCAGCCGCCCGCCGCTATCCACCACCGGCACGGCCGCGATGCGCGCGCGAATCGCGAGCGAGGCGACGCGCTCCTGATCTTCCTCGGGGTACACCTTGGGCGGGGGGGCGTCCATGATCGCGCCCAGTGTCTGCGCGGGCGAGGCGGCGCACAGGGTACGCAGTCGCACCAGACCCTGAAGACGCCCCTCACGATCCACCACATACACCGCATCCAAGGCATCGAAACTGTCGCCGTGCAGGCGCGCGATCACGTGGGCCACCGGTTCGTCGGCGTGCGCGCGCGGCACTCGTGCCGCGAGATGCTGGCCAGCGGTTTCGAGGAGGGGTTCGGTGGGGCCGGCGGCGGCGGTGCTCATGTCATTCGCCAGCATGGGAAGGGCGCGCGATAACCCTGCCTGCTCCTGGGCAGACAGTCCGCTCGCTTTGGACCGCACGTTGAACTTACTTGGCCTGAGTCGTGCCGGCCGCCTGCGGCAGCGCGGCCGAGGCCACCTGCTTCACTCCCGTGACCGCGTTCAGCATGAGGTCGCGCATGGTGTTCACTGCGGCATTACCGATGGTGCCGGCCGCCTCGATCGCGCCGCTGGCGGCGCTCTTGCCGATCTCGAGCACGTTGCCACCGGTCTCGACACCGGCCTCGATGACGCCGTCCACGGCGCGCTTGGCCACCATCCCCACATCGGCGCCTACCTCGGCCGCGCCTTTCACCGCGGCCTTGACCGTCTCCTTGGCCGCGCCGATCGCATCGCCGCCCACGTCGGTCACGCCCATGATCACGCCCTTGGCAACGCTCTTGGTGCACAGTACCAGGCCGTTGCCTACCTCCTCGGTTGCCTGGAACGCGCCCTTCATCACATCCTTGGTGATGGCGATACCCTCGGTCGCGACGGCGCCGGCGGCGCGCAGGCTGTTGGAAACGGTGCTGCGAACCAGGGTCACGATTTCGGCCTCGATTTCGTTGATGCCCTTGAGGCTGGTGACGATGCCTTCCTTGACGGTATGGCCGGCGCGTCCCATGGTTTCGGCCATATCCGGCCGGTTTGCGGTTTGACTGGTTTCAGTTTGCATGACAGGTCTCCTTTTACTCGTACCTTTGACGGTTGAGGGCTTCGCGCCCTTGACACCCGATTTGCCTTCATCTTGCGGTGTGTTCATGACACTCCTCCAAATCTACATCGTGCACGATGACACGTTCATGAATCCGCGCGCTTGCTTTTGACAGCGCGCGTCATCAACAGCAACCCGGCGGCGTACCACAGTAATGTCGAGGCCGGGCCGAGAACGTGACCTTTCTGCCACTGGACAATCGCGCCGGTGACAAGCGCGGCAAAGGCAAGCGTGCCGAGATCGACTGTCCCATCGCTCAACCGCCGCAGCTCCTGGTTCAACCCGCCGAACCCCGCGGCGAGCGTTTCCGTGATCGTCATCGGCGCCGATCCGGCTGCACTCAGCAGAAACAGACCCTCCGTTTCCGCGAACCGCGCGAGCGTCTCCGTGTCCACCGCCGACACGACCAGAATGCTGGCGGTGACCGGATTGGCCTCGATCCGCTCCACCCCCGGACAGCGCGCCAGTTGTTGCGACACCTGTCTAAAGTACGACTCCTCACCGCGTCGCGACGGAACGCGAATCCGCAAACGCCCTGCTGTCCGGTGGCTGATGCTCGCCTGTGACAGCATCTAGGCACCCGGTGACTGTGCCGGCGTACCGGGTTGCGCCGTCGTCTCGCTCGCCGCCATCTTGGCCATGTGCTCGTGCTCGATTTCGGCCTTGGCCTCGGCGACCACGTCCTCGACCACCTCGGTCACCTCGGCAATCG
>CAYZVX010000118.1:0-5115 GCA_964482055.1 uncultured Acidiferrobacteraceae bacterium | reverse complement strand
CCGCCGAGGGCTGCGCACCATCGACGAACAGGGCGATGCGGAACACGCCTTCGGGCTGCTCGTAGACGAAGGGGTTGTGCTGCAGGAACGCCGCGACCGCCGCATCGTCGAGCCGCGGCCGCAGCAGCAGGCGGTCCGGCATCGACGGCAGCCGGCCGGTGATGCGCAGCCCCCACTTGCTCTTGTAGCGCAGGGCGCCATCGGTCAGGAAGGGCCGCGCGCCTCCGAGATACAGGCGCTTGTATGCGCGCTGCGCGGCAAGTTGCAGGGCGAAATAGTAGATGGCCGCAAGTACCCCCTTCTTGATCAGAGCGCGGTCGCCATCCAGCACGCCAAGCTCCAGCGCATCGAGGCGCTGCGAATCGTGCGCGCCCAGAATCACCCCGGCGACCTCACGCCCGCCCTGCTCGATCAACAGCAACTCGACGCCGCGACCCGATTCGCGTTCCAGCTCCGCGAGGGTCGCGACGAAACCACGTTCCCCGTGCCTTTGGCGGACATACGGCAGATACATCGTGCGGTAGAACCGCTCGATCTCGCGGGGGTCGCTCGTGGACCGGCTCGTGAAACCCTGCTTGCGGATGTTGCGCAGGTCGGTTTTTACGCTGTCGTTGCCTTTTTGGCATGCCAGCGCGTGCGCGACGTCGAGCTCACCGGCAAGCCAGGAAGGCAGCACGAACACACCGTCGCGCGCCGCCTCGGGCGGCACGTCGTCATGCACCTGAATGAATGTGAGCCCGTAGCGGGCGCGCTCTCGAGCCAGCATGGCGGGAACACGGCCTGACCACATCCGGCCATGCTGCACCTGCGCGCTGCCCGGCACGAAGACGAGCTGCTCGACATACCGACACACCTCGCGCTGACCGGCGCAGAAGATCCGTAACGCCTCACCGCTATGTCGCTCCGCCCCGGTGAGCCGCCACACGTCGCGGAAATGCCGGTCGCGCAGCGACCGCAGTCTGCGCACGGCCGCGCGCAGCGGCTTGATCGCCTTCAACGCGTTGTACAGAACGCCATCGCTCATGCGCTGCCTCAGACCGCGTCGATCTCGCGCGCCGCGCGAAGGCCGCCCGCGCGATACCACAACGCGGCGCTCGCCGCGGTTGCGCACCGACGCCGGCAATCGCTTTGCGCAGCATGCGCGCGCTGCGCCTCGTCGAACAACCGCCGCACCGCGGCTGCAAGCCCGAGCAACGCTCTTCGAACTCGACTGCTGCAACTCTTCGAACTGCTGCAAATGGACATGGGGCACTATGAGGTCGGCGGTCAAGCTAGCACGCCACGCAGGCACGCTACCGCCCTCCCGGTGAGAACCAGGATCACGGGAACCGCGCACCCGTCACTGCGCGCGCAGTGGCGGACTCAGCCGGTCGCGGCGACCGGAATCCAGCGACGCGCTTGCCCGTCCCAGGTCTTGATCACGCGCGCCGGCGCGCCGACCGCGATCGACCGCGCCGGGATGTCGCGCGCCACCACGCTGTTCGCGCCCACGATCGACAGCTCGCCAACGGTCACGCCCGGCAGGATCACCACGTTCTGGCCGATCCAGCAGCCGCGCTCGATCACGATCGGTGCCATGCGGAACATCGGCTGGTACTTGTACGGCTCCTCGGCATTCTCGAAGCCATGAAACGCGTCGGTCAGGTGCACGTTGTCGGCGAACATGACGTCGTCGCCAATGCGAATCTCCTGATGCGCACCGAGCGTCAGATGTCCGGTAGCGACGACACGGTTGCCGATGATGATCTTCGGGTCGAAGCGCTGAACGAATGTGACATCACGATCGCGCGGCCAAAACGGCAGCGAGGGAAAATGCGGAATCGGACAGAGCAGGCAGCCGGGCCCGAGCCACACGTCATCACCGATGTAGATCCGTTGCGGAAGGCAAATGGTGCGCGGCAATTCGATGGTGAGGTTGCGCGGTGCGGTGGCGAACTCGGGCAACGCGTCGCGCCGCCACGCTTCGACGCGCTCGGCGAGACTGATGGCGAAGCGTTTAAAGGGGGCGCCGAGAACCTTGCGAAGCCTACCGCTCATCGTCTCGTTGCTCTGCCGACAGTGGGTCGAATGCAGCAACAAAGCTCAGGCGCACCGTCTCCCGGTCTGGCCTTCTGTGCCGCCGGGCATTGAAGCGACACTTTCCTTCCAAAGAAATCCAGAGGACATTCGTCACGGGCAAACCGCAGCACATCGCGCTGACCTTCAGTACATCTCTTGCACGTCCGGCGACTCGATCGGCACTGGTCCGGATCTTCCTTTCTTCGCCGCCACGCTCGGGCAGCCGGTAGGATACAACACGACAATCGATGCGGCCATGCATATTTCTTGCCAATGCCGTCAATTTTTCGACCGCTCGCGAAGCGGTTACGCCTGCCTGACACGCGTTGGCGCCGCCGCGCCAGTGCGCGGCTTGCGACTACCCCGAGCGTCGCGGCACCAAGCGACACGCAGGGCTTTCGAGAATGGAGCGTAGCACCGCTGTAACATCGACGAGACTCAGGCCTTCGGAAACATCGGCCACTTCTTCTCGTCCTGGCCGTGTGCTGGCTAATGCTGGTTCCATGGACAGTGCCCGGCTGCGGCGCACAGCGCTCAAGCTTGCTGCTCGGGCGGGCGAAGGGATGTCTCTCAGCGCACTTCTGGATTTCGTTTGTTCGCTTGCTGTGCTGCCGCGCACGAAGAGCCGGTCACCTCGTCAACCCCATGCCCGTGCGCGTCGCGCGCGCCCTCGTCGTTCGCGCCGTCTGTTGGCAACAGCGCCGCTTGCCATTTCGTTCTGCCGCGCGGAGTGTTGTGACTGCAACCTCGCGCGCGTCTGGCATTCTGACACCAAGGCAAGACGGCGCGCACCAACGCGCACGCGGCTGCTCCAAAACACTACGAACCAGGAAACGACGTTAACGTCTGGTCAGGACCTCGCGGCGATGCACGCGCAACGCCGACCATCAATTGCGCGATCGGCATCACGCAGACCGCGCGATCGCGACATCAGCATCCGCGGCGATAGCGAGAGGAGGCTCTTCGATTCTGCCTGAAACGGCCGGCACGCCTTCGGGCCCCTGTAACACATTCGATGCGCCCGAGCACGGGTCATGCCAGCCCAGCGCGTATCTTGCGGCCCCGCGGTCGAACGCGCCGCCCGGCGGTTTTTTGGCGCGAATTCGTGATCCGTCAATCCATCGGGAATTGCGCCACTAGTACGGGTACGCTAGGCTAGCCGCCGCAAATTGGAATTGCAGCGAAGTTCGGTGGCCGGCGGCGTCTGTCGGTTTTTCAGATGCTCTGGTTCCTAAGAGCTCTCGCTTATGGCTCGCCACGGTGCCGCGCGCAAGCGCGATGCATCCGGCAAGCGGTAGGGACAGTCGTTGTCAACTCGGGTAAAGGGGCAAGTACATGAAGCGACGTTTCAGACTCGGCAAGCTTTTGTGGCTGCTGCCGTTCTTTGCGCTGCTCACCGCGTGCGGTGGCGGCGGCGGTGGCGGTGGCGATGCGACGGTTACACCAACAGCGGGTCAATGGGACTCGCCGACATCGAAATGGGATGACACCAACACACAGTGGGGCACCTAGCCTCACGACGTGGCGAATTCCCGATTTCAAAATCATCCTCAGATACGTTTTCCCGGAGTATACCAATGCGTATGAACAAGCTTTCGACGATCATCAGCGCTGCGGCGCTCATCACTTTCGGCACTCCCAGCTGGGCTGCTGATCTTGAGGTGCCCAACACCTTCTCTCCTAACACCACCATCAGCTCGAGCCAGATGAACGCGAACTTTACCGCGGTCCAGAATAAGGTGAACGCTATCATGGCAAACACCGAGGGCAGCGCGCTCAAGACCGAAGTCGACAAGATCCAGGGCATCATCAACAACACGCAAGCCGGCACCCTGAAGACCCAGGTCGACAAGATCAGCGGGCTCGAGACAGACGTCAACAGTCTAAAGCAGAACGTCGCCACCGGCTCGTGCGGTACGGGCATGACGCGTGTCGGCCCGACATGCGTGGACAATACACGTGGCCCTGCAAACACCTCGTGGCTAAACGCCGTGACCGCGTGCCGTACCGCCGGTAAGCGGCTCCTGACCCCGGGCGAATGGGTAGCCGCGAAACAGCAGGGCGCGCTCGATGCTGAAGACGATAAGCTCGAGTGGGTCGACGCCGTCAACCAGAACAACACACCCGGTGAGAATTTCCAGATGTACGTCGGCTACATGGGCACCACGGCTGACCTCGGGGGTGGAATCGCGTTCTTCAACAACCAGCTTTCTACCGCCACGTTCGCCAATATCTACTACCGCTGCGCGCGGTAGGGACGTGAGGCTGTAAGAAGTCTGAAACGGGCCCGGTGCTGGAAGGCGCCGGGCCCTTTCTTGTTGTGAGACTAAAAGAATCTTGCCAGAATGGACCTGTCCACGACGGACCATGCATCGATGAACCGCTACTGCCGCAGCATGTCTGGCCGCACCTTCAATTCACTTCGCCTCGCAGCCGCGCCGGCATTGATGGTCAGCGTTATAACCGGTTGCAGTGGCGGCGGTGGGAGCGGAGGTCAATCGCCCGTAGCCGTCGCGGACAGCTATACCAGCGCGATTGGACAGACAACGATCACCGTGACCAGCCCCGGCGTTCTGGCCAATGATACTGGTTCAGCCTTGACCGCCGAGATCGTGGACCCGCCGACCAATCATTCCGGCACGTTCACCCTCAACGCCAACGGCTCTTTCACCTACACGCTGCGCAGCACGGCGGCCGCGACCACCGACAGCTTCACCTACCGCGCACGCAATGGTACGGCCGTTTCCGGCGTTGCGACAGTGACAATCAATATCACGCCGCCAGAGGCGGTCGCCGACACATTTTCAATGAACGCGCCGGGCGGAACGGTGAGCGGCAATGTACTGGCCAACGACAACCCGGCCAGCGGACTGACGGCAGAGTTGATGACCGGGCCATCGCGTCAGGGCTCGTTCACGCTCAACCCCGATGGGTCGTTCAGTTACACGCACAACAACGACGGCGCAATCTCTGACAGCTTCACCTACCGGGCCAAGGTCGGCGCGATCGCCTCAAACACGGTGACGGTGACGATCAACATCAACCAGCCGCCGGTGG
>CAYZVX010000117.1:1037-5119 GCA_964482055.1 uncultured Acidiferrobacteraceae bacterium | reverse complement strand
CGCTGGTGCGCCCGATCACCGACGATCCGGACATGCGCGACACGCTCGACGCGGCGATTAATACGTATTTTTAATATTTCGAACCGCCAAGACGCCAAGGACGCCAAGAAAAGTAAAAAGGATTTGAAAGATGGAACCGAGCAAAGAGTTTGATGATCTGGCTAACGCGGTCATCGGGGCTGCGATAGAGGTACATAGGCACCTCGGGCCAGGTTATCTGGAAAGCGTGTATGAAGAAGCGCTCGGAATCGAGTTGTTGGATCGAAAGATTGTATCTCAACGCCAACATCCAATCTCGGTTTTGTATAAGGGCAAAACCGTTGGCGGAGGAAAGCTCGATGTATTGATCGCCGATCAGCTGGTGTGGAATTGAAAGCTGTCGAAACGTTGTTGCCCGTGCATAAAGCACAGGTGATTTCGTATCTGAAGGCCACAAAGCGGCATCTTGGTTTGTTGATCGATTTCAATGTGTCTGTGCTTCGTGATGGCATTCAAAGAATTGTTTATTCGAGTTGATTGTCTTGGCGTCCTTGGCGCCTTGGCGGATCAAGAAAGAATCTTATGAGCATTGATCTGAAGGATTATCACGAGCAGCTCGACGCGCTCGATCCGCACGTGCGTGCCACGCTCGAGGCGAGCTTCCACGAGGCCGCGCGCGTCATGTCGCCGGCAGGCCTGCACAACTGGCTGGAGGGCGCCAAGGGGTTGATCCAGCTCGGGCGTGGCAATGAGCTGGTAATAACCTACATTCAGTCCATGCCGGCGGTGGTCAAGGAAGTCGGCGAGGACGTCATTAAAGATAGCATTACCGGCGCCATGAAGCTTGCCTCGATGGTGAGCGGCGAGGTGATCCAGCTCATGTTCGACACGCTCCCGACCGCTGCCCGGCGCCTCGGCGATGCCGAGCTGCTGCGCGGATATGTTGGGCTGCTGCACCAGCTTTCCGCCAAGGCGCCACGCGGCCTGCGGCCGATGCTCGCGCACCTCGACGAGCTGTTCGGTAAGCTCACGCTCGGGGGCTTAAGGCGCTGGGCGATGTGGGGCGCGCAAGCGCATGCGCGAGATTTCGCCGCGCAGCTCGACTACTTCGATCTCAAGAGCGCCGACTCCCAAGCGATGCTGCAGAAGGAGCGGCGTGGGACGTTGTTCATCGACAACCAGCGCAAGCTCAATTTCTATCTGCGCGCGTTCTGGGGCCGCGACTTCTTCTTGCGTCCGACCTCGGGTGACTACGAGACCCGCGAGGGCTACCGGCCGTTCATCGAGAGCCGCGTGATCCACTTGCCGGATGCCTACGACGACTACGCCGGCTTACCTGGCAAAGACCTGTACCGCGCGGCGGCGGCGCACGCCGCGGCGCACCTCGTGTACACCACGAAGCCGTTGTCGATGGAGCAGCTCAATCCGGCACAGATGTTCCTGATTGGCCTCATCGAGGACGCGCGCGTCGAGGGACTCGCGATCCGCGAATTCCCCGGTATGAAACAGATGTGGGCCCAATTCCACGCCAAAGTCCGTGAGGTCAGCTGCTCGACCGACCCGGTGGTCGGGTTGCTGGAACGCCTGGCCTATGCGCTGCTGGACGAAAACGTCAAGGAAGACGATCGTGTAATTATCGAAATGGCCGCCGCTTTCCGCGACGAGTTTGCCAGGCGCCCGCAGGACAACCAGCTTTCCTGGGACCTCGGTGTGACGCTCTACAACAAGCTGGGCGAGCGCCGAGGGCTCCCGAGCCTGCGGGTCCTGGAGTCAATGGCGATTCCCTACCGCGACGACAACCGCTACCTGTGGGCGTCCGACGAGATGGCCTGGCACGAGGCCGAGTACGTGCCGGCACCGAAGCAGGTGCGCAAGTACGTCTCGGCAATGGAGATGGCCAACGAGGTGGACTGCGAGCTGGCCGGCGACGATGCCCAGGAGATCTGGGTGCTCGCCACGCCGTTCTACCTCGATCAGGAGGGCTGCACCATCAACGAGCTCGAAGGCAAGGAGCCGGTGAGCGAACCCTATCACTACCCAGAATGGGATTACGCCGTGCAGCTACACCGCCCCAACTGGGTAACGGTGCTCGAGAAGCGACAGAAGAAGGGCGACCCACAGCAAATCGACAAGATTCTGGCCGAGCACAAACCGGTGGCCGCACGCCTGCGCCACATCATCGACGCCATGCAGCCGGAGGGCGTGCAGCGGTTGCGCCGCCAGGAGGACGGCGAGGAGATCGATCTCAACGCCGCAATCCGCGCCATGATCGATATCCGGATGGGCCGGATGCCCGATCCGCGCATCAGCATCCGCGTCACCCGCAAGGTGCGCGATCTCGCGGTGTTGGTGTTGCTCGATTTGTCGGAATCCACCAACGAGAAGCTCGGCGATTCCGAGAAACCGGTGATCCAGCTGGCACGCGAGGCGACATCATTGTTGTCGTGGGCCATCGACCGCGTCGGCGATCCGTTTGCGATTCACGGTTTCGCCTCCGACGGTCGTCACGATGTCGAATACTACCGTTTCAAAGACTTCGGCGATTCGTACAATGACGAGGTCAAGGCCAGACTTGCCGGGATGCAGGGCGGACTATCCACGCGCATGGGCGCGGCGTTGCGGCACGCGGCGTCGTTCCTTCTGCGGCAGCGCGAGCAAAAGAAGCTGATCCTGCTCGTGACCGACGGCGAACCCGCCGACATCGACGTGCGCGACCCGCAGTACCTGCGCCACGACACCAAGAAGGCGGTCGAGGAGCTGGCCGCGCGCGGCGTGCGCACCTTCTGTCTCACGCTCGACCCGAAGGCCGACGACTACGTCGCGCGCCTCTTCGGGCCGAAGGGCTACATGATCGTGGACCATGTCGGCCGCCTGCCCGAGCGGCTGCCGATGCTGTACGCCGGGCTGACGCGCTAACCGGCGCGATCAGCCGGCGGTCTTGCGCCTGCCAGCCTGGCCGGCAACAGGGGGCATTCGCCTTGTTCGGCGTGGTGGCAGGACACGTCGCCGACGAACTTCGGGGCCTGCTTGAGGTAGTCCAGGAACGTGCGCGCAACAATAGAGAGCTGCTTGCCGGCCGGATAGGCCACGTACCACTGGCGTTCAATCGGGAAGCCCACCACGTCGAGAATCGCGAGCTGCCCCAGGGGCGCATCAAGCGCGAGCGTGTGGCGCGAGAGTACCGACACGCCCAGGCCCCCGACGATCGCCTGCTTGATCGCCTCGTTGCTGCCAAGCTCCATGCGCACCTTGAGCGGGTGGCCGTGATCGGCGAACAGGCGCTCCAGCGCCTTGCGCGTCCCGGAGCCCGGCTCGCGCAGCAGGAACGGTTCCTCGGCGAGGCGCGCGAGCGGAATGTTCTTCTTGCCGGCGAGTGGATGATTGGCCGGCGCCAGCGCTACGAGCGGATTGTCGAGGAACGGTTCGGCAATCGTGTCGATCTCCTCCGGCGGCTGGCCGAGGATGTAGAGATCGTCCTCGTTGTGCCCGAGCCGCTCGAGGATGCGTTCACGGTTGGTCACCTTGAGCGAGACCTCGATGCCCGGATACTGCTGGCAGAACGGGCCGAGCAGGCGCGGCGCAAAATATTTCGCGGTGGTCACCACCGCGAGCTTGAGCGTGCCTTGCTTGAGGCCCTTCATGTCGGCAAGCGTCATCTCGAAGCGCGCGAAATGGTCGAGTAGCTCGCGCGTGAACGCCTGCAGCGCGCGCCCGGCATCGGTCAAATAGATCTTCTTGCCGACCTGCTCAAACAACGGCAGCCCGACGGCGTCGGTGAGCTTCTTGATCTGCATCGAGACCGTCGGCTGGGTGAGATACAGCTCCTCGGCGGCGCGCGTGAAGCTGCCGAGCCGGGCGATGGTTTCAAAGACCTCGAGCTGTCGCAGGGTGCTGTGGCGCATATGGATTTCCTCGATGTAGATAGACAATAGTCTATCAATCATATCGAAAAGATTGACTGTTATTGATGGATGAGAGCCAGCAGGATACCAGCTACGTGCTGACCGAACGTCCTCATGGCATCTGTGGCTTTTCAGGTGCGGGCATGCAGGTGCGGGCATGCAGGTGCGGGCATGCAGGTGCGGGCATGCAGGTGCGGGCAT
>CAYZVX010000117.1:0-937 GCA_964482055.1 uncultured Acidiferrobacteraceae bacterium | reverse complement strand
GCAGGTGCGGAACGTAATCCTTTGACAATCATGGAGGCAAACATGGGCAAGACCGAGACCATTACGGACGCCAAACAGCGCTACAAGTCTGGCGTGATTCCCTACAAAAAAATGGGCTACTGGGAGCCGGACTACAAACCCAAGGACACCGACGTTATCGCGCTGTTCCGCATCACGCCGCAGGCCGGTGTGGAGCCGGAGGAGGCGGCCGCGGCAGTCGCCGGCGAGTCGTCGACCGCCACCTGGACCGTGGTATGGACCGATCGCCTGACCGCCTGCGAGCTGTACCGCGCCAAGGCCTATCGCGTCGACCCGGTGCCGAACACCGGCCCGGGCACCAAGGTCGACCAGCAATACTTCGCCTACATCGCCTATGACCTCGATCTCTTCGAGGAAGGCTCGATCGCTAATCTGACCGCATCCATTATCGGCAATGTGTTCGGCTTCAAGGCGGTGAAGGCGCTCAGGCTCGAGGATATGCGCATCCCGGTCGCCTACTTGAAGACCTTCCAGGGCCCGGCCACCGGCATCGTGGTCGAGCGCGAGCGCCTCGACAAGTTCGGTCGGCCCCTGCTCGGCGCCACGACCAAGCCCAAGCTCGGTCTCTCCGGCCGCAACTACGGGCGCGTGGTGTACGAGGCGCTGAAGGGCGGCCTCGACTTCGTGAAGGACGACGAGAACATCAACAGTCAGCCCTTCATGCACTGGCGCGATCGATTCCTGTACTGCATGGAGGCGGTCAACAAGGCCTCGGCCGCAACCGGCGAGGTCAAGGGCCACTATCTCAACGTCACCGCCGCGACCATGGACGAGATGATCGAACGCGCCGAGTTCGCAAAGAAGCTGGGCAGCGTGATCATCATGATCGACCTCGTGATCGGCTACACCGCCATCCAGACCATGGCCAAGTGGGCGCGCAAGAACGACATGATCCTGC
>CAYZVX010000116.1:0-5317 GCA_964482055.1 uncultured Acidiferrobacteraceae bacterium | reverse complement strand
CTCCGCGCGCGCCGGTGGTGCCGCTGCCGGTCGCACGCGCCACGGTGGCTGCGCCGCGGCCCACCGCGGTCGAGACGGTCGTCGAAAGGGTCGATCCCGAGCTGCTCGAGATCTTCCACGAGGAGGCGCTCGACCTGTTGAGCGCGATCGACAGCGCGCTCGCGCAGTGGCGCGCGGCGCCGGATGATCTGCGCCAGGTGCCCGAGCTCAAGCGCCTGCTGCACACGCTGAAGGGTGGCGCGCGCATGGCCGGGGCGGCCACGGTGGGCACGCTTGCCCACAACACCGAGAGCCTGCTCAAGAACGTCGAAGACCGCACGCTTGTGGCAGGCCCCGAGCTGCTCGAGGTGCTGGTCGAGGTTCATGACACGCTCGCCCACATGGTCGAAAAGCTCAACGCCGGCGAGCCGCTTCTCGTGCCGAGCGGTCTCAATGCGCGCGTCGATACCCTGATCAGGGGCCAGCCCGCAGACGTGCCGTCCCTGGCACGCGGCCCCGCTCATGCGCAGGATGCACGAACGGCGCGTGGGCCAGGGAGCGCGAGGAATGGCCTCGGCCCCATCGAGCAGCCACTGACGAGCGGCGAATCGCCCGCGGCGGCGCCGAGCGTTGCACCCGAGGGTGGGGTGTCGCCGGGTGCGGTAGCGCCGGCAGCCGGCCCGCGCGCCGCCGTTCCGGAAGCGCAGATCATGCCGACTCCCCCGAGCGTCACTGGCAGCGGGCGGCTGCCGACCATCGAGGTGAGCGAAGAAGGACCCGCGTCGGCGCCGTTCGAAGCCCCCCATTTCGACACGCCGGCACCTGTTGCCGCACCTTCGCCTGAACCGCTCGAGCGGATTGCGGCCGCCGCGCCGGAAAGCGCCGTCGAGTTCGGCGAAGTGCCGGACCGGCGCGAGGGCGACGAAGATGCGGGCAAGCTCTGGCCGGAACGCGCCGAGCGGCGCGGTCAGATCCGCGTCAACACACAGCTCCTCAACAGCCTCGTGAACTACGCTGGCGAGGTCAGTATCGCCCGCTCGCGCATGGAGCAGCAGGTCTACGGCTTCCGCGACAACCTGGCGGAGCTGGCGCGCAACATCACGCGCTTCCGCGATCAGATTCGCGAGCTCGAGATCCAGTCCGAGTCGCAGATTCTTTATCGTCTCGAAAACGAATCGCCCGACAATGTCAAAGGACTGGACTTCGATCCGCTCGAATTCGACCGCTACTCGCGGCTGCAGCAGCTGTCGCGCCAGCTGGCTGAGAGTCTGCACGACCTGACCACCATCCAGGGCAGTCTCGGCAACTTCATCGGCGAGGCCGAGGCGGTGCTGCAGCAGCAGGCTCGCATCAACACCGAGCTGCAAGAGGGTCTGATGCGCACCCGCATGGTGAGCTTCGCCACCCAGGCGGGACGGCTGCGTCACATGGTTCGGCAGACCGCGCGCGAGCTCGGCAAGCGTGCCGAGCTCGATCTCGAGGGCGCCGATGTCGAGCTCGACCGCACTGTGCTTGAGCGCATGATCGGCCCCTTTGAGCACATGATCCGCAACAGCCTCGACCATGGCATCGAGCCCGAGGCCGAGCGCCAGCGCGCCGGCAAGCCCGAGACCGGGCGCATCACCATCGCGACCGCCCAGCACGGCAGCGAGATCGTGATCCGCTTCTCCGATGACGGCGCCGGGTTGAACCTGCCGGCCATTCGCAAGAAGGCCATCGAACGCGGGCTGCTCGCGCCCAACGCCGCCGTTACCGACGACGAGCTCGTGCAGTACATCCTGCGCTCCGGTTTCTCCACCGCCGAGAAGGTCACCGAGGTATCGGGGCGCGGGGTGGGCATGGACGTGGTCTACAGTGAGGTCAAACAGCTCGGCGGAAGCATGTCGGTCGACACGCGGCGCGGGCAGGGCACGACCTTCATCATTCGCCTGCCGCTCACGCTGTCAATTGCCCAGGCGCTCATGGTCTACGTCGGCGACCAGATGTTCGCCGTGCCGCTCGCCTCGGTGGCGAACATCATCGAATACCCGGTGGAGCATCTGAACGAGCTGGCCGTCGGCAAGAATCCGCTGCTCAGGCATGGCGAGCTCGTCTATCCCTACATGCACCTCGGCATGCGTTTCGGCGTGGCCTCCACGCCGCGCAACAGCCGCAAGGTGCCGGTGCTGATCGCCCGCACCGGCACCCGCGACATCGCGATCCAGGTGGACGGTCTGGGCGGCACGCGCGAAATCGTGATCAAGGCCCTGAGCCCGCAGCTGGCCGAGCTCAAGGGCCTGGCCGGCGCCACCATCCTCGGTGACGGGCGCGTGGTGTTGATCATCGATGTCGCTGGGCTGTGGTACCGGGACGACACGATTCACCTCGAGGAACGCCCGGCCGCGGCCGAGCCGGCCAAGGCGGTGCGCGAGCGCCCGGTCATCATGGTGGTTGACGACTCGCTCACGGTGCGCAAGGTGACGAGCAAGCATCTGCAGAAGCGCGGCATGGACGTGCTGGTGGCGAAGGACGGCCTCGATGCGGTCGAGCAGCTGCGCGACCACGTGCCGGACCTGATGCTGGTCGACATCGAGATGCCGCGCATGGACGGTTATGAGCTCACCACGCGCGTGCGCGGCGATGCGCGCCTCAAGCACATTCCAATCATCATGATCACCTCGCGCGCCGGCGGCAAACATCGACAGAAGGCCTTCGAGCTTGGCGTCGACCAGTACATGAGCAAGCCCTACCAGGAAGAGGAGCTGTTCCGCAACATCGACACGCTGCTCGCGCAGGCGCGCGGGCTGATGCCGAACGACGCCGCGCCGCGCGAGACCTGAACCTTGGCCGAGACCAACCAATACCTGCGGCTCGACATCGGGGGTGCGAGCTTCCTGCTGCCCGGCACCGTGCGCTACACGATCGAGCAGCGCGACAGCCTCACGCCCAATCCCGAGCCCGCCAGCCCGGTGGTCGCCTATCGACTGATCCGCTCGGCGCGCTGGCCGGCCTATTGCGTCAACGCCGACCTGCGCCCTGCGCCGCGCAACGATTGGCAGCGCGCCGTGTTCATCGAAAGCGCCCCGGAGGCCGTGGGGCTGATCGTCGATGACGTGCACCTGCTGCCGCGCGGCGGCGTGCAGGTAGCGCCGTTCACCCCGCTCGGTGCGCCGATGACGCCGCGCGGGCACCTGTTCGCGGCGGCCTGGATCTCGGGGCGGCGCGTAACGCTGGTGCTGGACCCGCCGGTGCTGATCGCCTATCTGCGCGACCTCGGGGTGTAGCGCATGCGTCGCCAGACCGCTGCCGACCGTATTCACACGCTCGAGATCCCGATCGGCGGGCTGTCGCTGCTGCTGCCGAGCGCCACGATTGCGGAGGTCGTAAGCGCACCGGAGCTGAGCCACGTTCCGCTCGCACAACCCTGGCTGGTGGGGGCAATCGGCTGGCGCACGCTCGCGGTGCCGGTCGTGTCCTTCGGCACGTTGCTCGGTGGCGCGCCGTCGGCGCGCGCCGTCGGCGCCAAGGTCGTGATCCTCTATCCGTTCCCGGGGCGCGCCGACTGGGAATTCGTCGGCCTGCTGACTGCCGCCGAGCCGCGTCCGCGCTCGATCGACGGCGGCGAGGTGGTCGCGATCGAGGCATCCGATCTGCCGGACTCGCCCTACATCGCCTCCGGCCTCAAGCACCGTGGTACGGTGCTCGCGATCCCCGACCTCGACGCGCTCCAGAGGACCTTTTACCCGTAACGCCACCAGCCGGCGAGCCATTGGCGGGGCTTACCCCGGCGCTGGCGGTCGGGCGATCTTCACGGTGAATCTCTCCAGGCGCGTTCTATAAAGAAGAGGGAGGCCAACATGCGATCCCCGCAGCAAATTCTGTTTCGTGCCGCCGTCTTGTGCGCCGCCGTTGTCTGGTCGTTTCCGTCTCTGGCCGCCGAACCCAGCCGCAATCTCGCGGTGTCCCAACCCGCCGATGGTGCGTACGCCACGGAACAGCGCCTTGCGCTGGTTATCGGCAACTCCAGTTACCAATCCGCTCCGCTCAAGAACCCCGCCAACGACGCCGCCGACATCGCCAAGACCCTTCGGGGTTTTGGCTTCCAGGTTACGCTCAAGCAGAACCAAGGTCGCGAGGCTATGGCCCAGGCGATCCGCGAGTTCGGCAACCAATTGAAGCGTGGCGGCACCGGCCTTTTCTATTACGCCGGCCATGGCATGCAAGTGAAGGGCAGGAACTACTTGATTCCGGTGGATGCCGACATCCAAAGCGAGGACGAAGTCCCGTATCGCTCCATCGATGTCAATGAGGTGCTCGCCAAGATGGAAAGCGCTCGCAACCGCATCAATCTCGTGATTCTGGACGCCTGCCGCAACAATCCCTTTGCCAGAAGCTTTCGTTCCTCGGCACAGGGTCTGGCCCAGATGGAAGCGCCCGTCGGCACCCTCATCGCCTTCGCTACCGCGCCCGGTTCGGTGGCGGCCGACGGACAGGGTCGCAACGGCCTCTACACCCAGCACCTGCTCAGCGCCATAAACCAGCCGGGGCTCAAGATCGAAGACGTGTTCAAGCGCGTGCGTGCGGGGGTGCGCAAGGACTCCGGGAACCGCCAGGTGCCCTGGGAGAATACTTCCCTTGAGGGCGATTTTTATTTCCAGCCGCCTGGCCTCGCGGCGCCTGCCGAGTCATCGGCAAACGTAGCTTTGTTCGCACCGGCCACAGGGAACGCACACCAGGCTGCGGAACCGCCGACGAACGTCGCGTCGATCGCACCGGCGCTAGTGCCCGAGCGAGCGCGCGGCACCGTTTCGTTGATGGCGCCGGATATTGCCGAGAACGGCGCCGTGGTGCCCATCGGGGTCAGCTTCTCGCCGGCACTGGGTGCCGGCGATTCGGCAGAAATCTCGTTTGCGCTGCCGACCGGCCAGCTAGCCGTCACCTCGATCACGGTGCAAGAGGGCGCGTTGGACAAGTGGAGCCTGCGGGTCTCCATGCCGCGAAGCGGCCGCGTGGTGGTGCGCACCAACCGGGGGGCCTCCGCAGAAAGAGACGTGAACGTTCGCCTTGGCGGCGTGGCCAATTCGGGGCAGGCACCGCTCGATCCTTCCGCTGCCAAAGCGCGTTATGCCAATGATGAAGCCAGGGTGCTGCTCGAGGGCGTGCATGGCTCCGGCCAGTTGGTGTTTCAAGGCGCAGGCTTTTCCGCCGCGGTGACCGGCTCGCCCTATCTGGCCAGGAATCCGTATTTCGCGTTCAAGGGATCCATCGCCGGCGAGGTTGCCGTGCGCCAGCGCCTTTGAGCGAACAAAGGCGGGACCGGTGGCGCGGCGCCGGCGCAACCCTGCGGCCCGGCGCCGCG
>CAYZVX010000115.1:0-5395 GCA_964482055.1 uncultured Acidiferrobacteraceae bacterium | reverse complement strand
CGGCGCGCCGCGATTGCCGCGCCCGCGCGGGCGGCGACACCGCCGCCGGCCGAGTCGAGCGCGGTCCCTGCCCCTCAGCCCAAGGTCGAAGGGCCGAACTAGCCGCCATCGGCGGCGTGCGCATGCCCCACCTCCTGGTTGCGCTGTCCGCGCATGGCTACGGTCATGGCGCGCAGACCGCTGCGGTCGTCAACGCGTTGCGTGCGCGGGTGCCGGCGCTGCGCGTGACGCTGCGCACCACACTGCCCCTTGAGTTCCTGCGCCGGCGTTTTGCCGGGGAATTCCGGCTGATCGGCGAAGCCACCGACATTGGGATGCGCATGCGCTCGGCCGTGCAGATCGATCATCACCCGACGGCGCAGGCCTACGAGGCGTTTCACCGTGATTGGGAGGCGCGCGTGGAGCGCGAGGCCCAGGCACTGCGGGGTCTGTCGCCTGACCTCGTGTTGGCCAATGTGCCCTACCTGCCGCTCGCCGGCGCCGCGCGCGCGGGTATCGCGGCGGTCGCGATGTGCTCGCTCAATTGGGCGGACGTCTTCCGGCACTACTACGGCGGCCGGCCCGCGGCCGAGCGCATCCTGCGGCAGATGGGCGATGCCTACCGCAGCGCACGCCTGTTCCTGCGGCTCGAGCCCGGCATGCCGATGCCGGAACTGCCCAATGCCGTGACCATCGGTCCCGTTGCCACAATCGGGAACAATCGCCGCGCGGAAATCATGGCGCGTCTGGGCCTGGATGCGCACACCCGGCTGGTGCTGATCGCGCCGGGCGGCATCGAGTTGCGCCTGCCCGTGGAGCGCTGGCCGGCAGCGGCGCCAATCCACTGGCTGGTGCCACGCTCCTGGGGCGTGCGCCGCGCGGGCTTCAGTGACCTGGAGGCGCTGCAGCTGCCTTTCACCGACGTTCTGCGCTCCTGCGACGCGCTGATCGGAAAACCCGGCTATGGCACGTTTACCGAGGCCGGCTGCAACGCGGTCCCCGTGCTGTACCTGCCGCGCTCCGACTGGCCGGAATCGCCCTATCTCGTCGACTGGCTCGAACGGCATGGTCGCGCGTGCGCCCTCGATCCGGTGGCGCTCGAACGCGGCGAGGTACTCGATGCCCTGCGCGCGCTGTGGGCCCGGCCAGCACCGCCCGCACCGCCGCCGGCCGGCATCGACGTGGCCGCGCGCCGGCTCGGCCAGATGTTGAGCGGGGACCTTGGTGCGGCTGCAAGTTCGATACCAGCCACCCGCCAATAAGCGTCGTTCATACGCGCATAGCGGCTTTCTTCTAGCCGGGCGGATCGGCGCGTCGCTAACATGCCGACAGGCTCAAGCGGCGAGCGCGGCGCGTTGTCAGCGCAGCGCCGACGACTACAGCAGCGGATTGACAATAGCGCCGCGGGCCGTCATTACCGCCCACATCAGGAGGAGAGCATGCGCGTCAAAGACATCATGACGACCGCCGTGAAGGTCGCCAAACCCGACGACCGTATCCGCGATGTCGCCACGATCATGTGCTTCAACAAAATCAGCGGCATGCCGGTCGTCGACGACGCCGGCAATATCGTCGGCGTCATCTCGGAGAAGGACATTCTGCACGCGATGTTTCCGAGCCTCGACGACATGATGGAAAACCCGAAACTGGTCGACTTCGAGTCGCTCGAGGCCGAGTACCGCGACGTCGTGCACCTGCGCGTGGCCGACCTCATGAGCCCGCGCGTATTTGTCGTCGAACCGGACATGCCGGTATTGCGCGCCGCCTCGATCATGTTCCGTAACCGCATTCGCCGCATCCCGGTTGCGAACGGCGGTCGCCTGCTCGGAATCATTAGCGTCGGTGACGTGCACAAGGCGATCTTCCGGAAGAACCTTACACGGGAGAATTAGCGGGCGCGGATAATTAAGATTAATTGGGCCATTATTGACCCTGCGTAGGGCGATATTTATACTGCGCGCCCTTGCTGGGCGGCCCTGCGGCCGCTCGCGTTTTTTGTGGCCGGGCTCGCGCGCAAACAGGGATCTGATCATCCGTGGTTCCGGGGCAGCATCGCCAGCCGGCTGTGCCGCCGAAATTCTGCGATGAACGGGAAATCAACAGCTTACAAGATCGTTCTGGCGCAGTTTGCAGCCGCTCTCGTCCTGGCGGTGCTAGCCGGTGGAGTCTGGAGCGCTCGCGTCGGCTACTCGGCCCTGGTCGGCGGACTGATCGCGACGGTGGCCAGCCTCTACTTCGCCCTGCATGTCTTCGGGGTGCGTGCCAACGCTGCGCGCCTCGTGGTTCGGAGCTTCTATCGGGCTGAAATCGTGAAGATGGCAGTCACGGCACTGCTGTTTCTGGCAGCCGTGCTGTGGCTCAAGGTCGAGTTTCTGCCCCTTATCGTGGCCTATGCGCTCACCCTGCTGGTGTACTGGTTCGCGCTGCTGTCGGTTGCGCCAATGAGAAAAGCCAATCCGACATGAGCTCCGGCGCCGCAGGTGGTCAGACGGCCACCGATTACATCGTTCACCACCTGACCAACCTCACCATCGGTCAGGGCTTCTGGACCCTGCACGTGGATACCCTGTTCTTCTCGATCGCCCTCGGGCTCGTATTTTTCGTACTGTTCCGGCGCGTCGCCGTGCGCGCCACGGCCGGAGTGCCGGGTGGGCTGCAGAACTTCGTCGAGATCATGGTGGAGTTCGCGGACAAGCAGGTGAAAGACACCTTTCACGGGCGTAGCGAGCTGATCGCGCCGCTCGCGCTCACGATCTTCTGTTGGGTGTTCCTGTGGAATTTCATGGACCTGATCCCGGTGGACCTGCTGCCGCTCATCGCCAGCTCCTTCGGCATCCACTATCTGCGCGTCGTGCCGTCCACCGACATGAACGCGACCTTTGGCCTGTCGCTCACGGTCCTGCTGCTCATCATTTTCTACAGCTTCAAGGTGAAGGGCGCGGTCGGCTACGCGCGCGAATTCCTCACGCACCCCTTCGGGCCGTACCTGTTTCCAGCCAATCTGCTGCTCAACCTCGTGGAGCTGTTCGCCAAGCCGCTGTCGCTCAGCCTGCGTCTGTTCGGCAACCTGTACGCGGGCGAGATGATCTTCATCCTGATTGCGCTGCTGCCGTGGTGGATCCAGCCGCTGCTGTCGTGGCCGTGGGCGGTGTTCCATATTCTGATCATCACGCTACAGGCGTTCATCTTCATGGTGCTGACCATCGTGTACCTGTCCATGGCGCACGAGGACGTTCACTGACACGATTTCCTATTTCAACTTGCGACTTTTCGGAGGCTATCCATGGAAACTCTGTACGGCATGACCGCCATTGCGGTGGGTCTGATCCTCGGCATGGGCGCGCTCGGCACGGCGATCGGTTTCGGCCTGCTGGGCGGGCGCTTCCTCGAGGGCGCGGCGCGCCAGCCGGAAATGATCCCGACCCTGCAGGTCAAGATGTTCATCGTCGCCGGCCTGCTCGACGCAGTGACCATGATCGGCGTGGGCCTGGCGCTGTGGTTCACCACCGCCAATCCGTTCGCCGCGGCCATCAAGGCCGCCGGCGGCTGAGCAGCGCGTAGCCTGCGTTGCGCATGTCCCAATTGATTCGGGGGTAGGCACGTGAATATCAACATCACGCTGCTCGGCCAGATGATCACTTTTGCGCTGCTTGTGTGGTTCACGATGAAGCTCGTGTGGCCGCCGCTCATGCGCGCCATGGCCGAGCGGCAGAAGACCATCGCCGACGGCCTGGCGGAGGCCGAACGCGGCAGACGCGAGCTTGAGCTCGCGCACAAGAAGGGTGCGGAGATCCTGCGCGAGGCGCGCGAGGATGCGGCCGGACTCATCGCCGAGGCCGGCAAGCGCGCAAGCCACTTGATCGAGGAAGCGAAGAACCAGGCGCGCGCCGAGGGCGAGCGCCTGATCGCCGCTGCGCGCGCCGAGATCGAGCTCGAGGCCTCGCGCGCCAAGGAAAGCCTGCGCGCCGCCGTCGCCGAGCTGGCGGTGGCCGGCGCCGCGCGTATCCTGGAAAAAGAGATCGACAAGGCGGCGCACGCCAGACTTCTCGATGACATCGTGAAGAAGCTCTGAGGCGCGCGCAGACCTGACCATGGCCGAAGCCAAGACCATCGCCCGACCCTACGCCGAGGCCGCCTTCGCGCTCGCGCGCGAGCGCAAGGCGCTCGAGGCCTGGTCGCACATGCTGGCGTTGGCCGCGGCGGTCGCCTCCGACCCCAACATGGCGCGCCTGGCCGCGGACCCCAAGATCACCGGCGAGCGCCTGCTCGCCTTGTTCCTGGGCGTGTGCGGGGAGCGGCTCGATGCGGCCGGGCAGAATCTCATCCGCGTGCTCATCGAGAACCGGCGCCTCGCGCTGCTGCCCGAGATAGCCGCGGTGTACGAAGAGCTCAAGAACGCCGCCGAGGCGCGCGTCGAGGCAACGGTCGTGAGCGCCTTCGAGCTGGATGCCGGCCAGATCAAGAGAATCGAGGCGGCGCTCGAGCGCCGCCTGCAGCGCGAGGTGCGCGTCTCGACCACGGTGGACCGCGGGCTGATCGGCGGCGTGTTCATCCGCGCCGGCGATCTGGTCATCGACGCCTCCGTGCGCGGGCAGCTTGCGCGGCTCGCGGCGAACCTGAATCTGTGACGAGGATTTCAACGATGCAACTCAACCCATCCGAGATCAGCGACCTCATCCGCAAGCGTATCGAGTCGCTCGCCGTCGCCCCCGAGGTGCGCACCGAAGGCACCGTCGTGACCGTGACCGACGGCATCTGCCGCGTGCACGGCCTGGCCGACGTGATGCAGGGCGAGATGCTGGAGTTCCCGGGCAACACCTACGGGCTGGCCCTTAACCTCGAGCGCGACTCGGTCGGCGCCGTGGTCTTGGGCGAGTACGAGCACATCTGCGAGGGCGACACCGTCAAATGTACGGGACGCATCCTCGAGGTGCCGGTTGGCCCCGAGCTCATCGGGCGCGTGGTCAACTCGCTGGGCGCGCCGATCGACGGCAAGGGCCCGCTCAACGCCAAGGAGACCTCGCCGATCGAGAAGATCGCCCCCGGCGTGATCTGGCGCAAGAGCGTCTCGCAACCGGTGCAGACCGGCCTGAAGGCGATCGACGCCATGGTGCCGATCGGGCGCGGCCAGCGCGAGCTCATCATCGGCGACCGCCAGACCGGCAAGACCGCGCTCGCCGTCGACACCATCCTCAACCAGAAGGGCAAGGACCTGATCTGCATCTACGTGGCGATCGGCCAGAAGGCCTCCTCCATCGCCAACGTGGTGCGCAAGCTCGAGGAATTCGGCGCCATGGCCTACACCATCGTGGTCGCCGCCTCGGCCTCGGATTCAGCGGCGATGCAGTACATCGCGCCCTACGCCGGCTGCTCGACGGGCGAATACTACCGCGACCGCGGCCAGGACGCGCTCCCC
>CAYZVX010000114.1:0-5399 GCA_964482055.1 uncultured Acidiferrobacteraceae bacterium | reverse complement strand
CGGACGCGCCAGCACGCGCCCAAGTGTGACGCCCTGGAAATCCGGGACCAGCAGGATTCGGCGGGCCCGGCATGGGCTATGGGCCGCAGCGCTTCGACCCCGAGGTGCGCATCGAGCGCATGGCCGAGGCGCTCGATCTCACCACGGAGCAGCGCGACAAGGTCCGCGCGATCGTCGACAAGTTAAGGCCCCAGGTGCGCGAGCTGCGCGACAAGCTGACCGACAACCGCAAGCAGCTGCGCGCGCTCGCGCAGCAAGGCAACGCCAAGGAAGCCGACGTGCGCAAGCTCGCCGATGCGCAGGGCAAGCTCGTGGCCGACATGATCGTGCAGCGCACCAAGGTGCACAACGAGATCCACGCCGTGCTCACCCCGGAGCAGCGCGAGAAGCTGCAACAGCGTTTCGAGCGGCGCGGCCGCTGGTGGGGCGCCGATGCCGGCAGCATCACGGACGAGGCCGCAGGAACCTGACCGGGACCCTCCGGTTCCAGGCCACAGCAATACAAAGGGCGGCCCACGGCCGCCCTTTCCTGTTCCCGGCAACGCCGGGCGCAGCGCTACTTGTAGAAGACGTGCCGGCCGATGCGGGCGACGACGGTCTTTTCCTGCGACCAGCGGGGGCGCACGTAGGTCGCGTGGAAGTGCGTCGCGCCGTCGAGGTCCGGCTCACGGTGGCGATAGTAGACCTCTTCGGCGATCTTCCAGGCGCGCTGCCACTCCTCGCCCTGCGGCGCGGGCCGCTCGCGCAGATCGGTCCAGGAGAATCCGCCGACGTAGCGCTGGCGGATCGGATCCCAGCGCTTCTCGTACACCACGCCGCACACCGTGCTCGGAAAGCGCCCCGAGGCCACCCGGTTCATGGTCACCTCGGCAACCGCGTACTGGCCGGCGGGCGGCTCGCCGCGCGCCTCGAAGTACACGTTCTGCGCGAGACACTCGAGGTTCTTGCGGTCATTGACGCTTGCGAAGACCGAATACGTGAGCAAGCCGCTGGCCCCGACCAGCGCGCCGAGCACCAACGCCAGCGCCAGGCGTCCCTTGTCGCGCGCCGGCCAGGCTGCGCGCGGGATGCGGCGCGCACTGCCTGCCGGTCTTGCCGGGCGAGTCGCAGCCGGTTTGCGAAAACGATGACGAGGCATATTGTCTCGAGAATCGATCAGCCGTTGACGGGGCGCAGCCGCAGGGGCCGCGATTTTAAGTAGATCGCCGCTCACCGGGCAAGACGCGGGGCCGGGACGACAACGCAATCTATACCAGGCTGCATCCGTATTCTTCGTACGGTCATGCCATGGGCAGTGACGGAACCGACACCTGGAAGCGCAAGTATTTCGCGGCGCTCGAGGACCTGGAAGCCAAGGAACGCGCCATCGCCGTGGCCGATGAGCTCATGCGCCACACCGTGGCGCGACTGTCGGTGATCGGCAACGGCCCGCACCGCGGCTCGACCGCGAGGCCGAGGCCCTGCGCAAGGCCGCGCCAGCCGGTTAGCGGTAGTGGCGATCGCGCGTGAGCAGCTCGACGCGCGTGCCGAAGAAGTAGCTGACCCCTACCGTGATCGAGTGCGTCTTCTCGGCCACATCCTGCTCGCTGTAGCCGAGCAGCAGGCTGAGCGCGTTGCCGAACAAGGGCGGCTGGTACTCGAGCTCGAACCGGTAAGTGTCCTTGAGATCGAGACCATCGGCGGCAAGCGTAAGACGCAGATTGTCCGTCGGATACCAGGCGGTGGCGAGCGTCGCCGAGTCAAGGTTGGCGGAACTGTCGAGCCGGGTGTGCGTGCGTGCGGCGGCGAGCGTGACCCGGGCGAAGTAGTACTCGGCATTCGCGGCGATGCTCTGCGTGTCGAGCGACTTGGTGCCGGTGGCGAGAAAGGTGCCATTGCACTTGGAACGCGCCTGTCCGGCGCCGTACTGCAATCCGATGCGGCCGGTGCTCGCCGCACGCGCGAACAGATCAAGCTCCAAATGGCTCGTGTCCATCTCGCACTCCGGCGGTGTCCCGGGGGCGGTCAGGGCCGGCGTCTCGGTACGAAACGCCGCGCCTAGGTTGGTGCGCTCCCCGGCCAGGGCGAGCGCGGCGCCGAAGTAGTCGGCGAGCGCGATCGTCCCGCGCGCGTTGATGCCATAGGAGTTGCTGACGCGCGTGCCGGACCGCGTGACATCGCCGGCGCCGATGCCCACCTGGTAATTGGTCCGCTCGACCGCCTGCGAATCGGAAAGCGCCTGCGCACTGTGAACGAGCAGCAGCACGGCAAGGAGATGGCGCATCATCGAGGAAAGCGCTCCGGGTCTGGTTTCTGCATCATGCCCGTTCACGGCGGCGCCGGCTGCACCACGATCTGGTTACTGCCGGCCAGAAACAGCGTTCCGCCGTCCGGGCTGATCGCCATTTTCACGCCGCTGCCCGGATCGCCAACCGGCGCCGTCGCCGAGCCGACCGGCGGGAAGGCCGCGCCGGCCGGGTTCGCCGTGAGATCAAAGCTCAGTATCTGCGATGCTGCGGAATCGAACGTGTAGGCGCGCGTGGCGTCCGGCTTCACGACCACGGCCAGCGTCGTGGCCGGGAGCGTGCCGAGGAGCTGGTAGCCGCTGTCGTACACGTTGGTTCCGTTCAGCACAATGCGGGTCGCGGCGCGGTCGAGGGCCGGCGCGAGGTCATTTTGATTGAGCGTAACGCCCACCGAGGAGAAGGCCTGCGTCGAGGCGCTGTAGCGGTACACGGCCGGCGCGGAGGTCAGCGCCGGATCGCCCTGCGCGATCGCCAGCGTGGACCCGTCGGGCGACGCGCGCACCGTCGCGTTGTCCAGATTGAGCGCGGTGGTGGGCGCCGCAAACGCCGGGTTGCGCGGCGTGTACAGGTAGACCGGCGTGGCGGTGCTGCCGCTGATGCCGCTCGTCACCACCGCCGTGTCATCGTTTGCGACGGCGAGGTTCTTGAGGAAGGCGCCGCTGGCGAGCGCCGGGCCCGGCGTGACGGTACCGGCGGCAAGGCTCACCGGATCGGCATGGGTGAGCGCGGTCTGTGAGAGCGCGAGCAGCTCATCTCCGTTGGTCGACAGCGCGATATCGGCGAGCCCGTTGAGCGGCGCCGTCGCCGGCGCGCCCCAGCTCCCGGCGCTGAAGGCATAGCGCAGGATCTCGCCGCCGCCGACCGCGTCGGTCACGGCGAGCAGCAGCGCCCGGCGCTCGGCGTCGTAGACCAGGCTGCGGACCTGCGGCGCGGCCGCCGGATAGGCGAGTGTGGCGGCGGCGTAGTTGGGCGGATCGACCACCACCAGGCTCGCGGTCGACACGATGGGGCCCGGGCTGCCCGGCACGTCGATCTCGACCGGATAGGTCCCGCTCGCCAGCGCCGGGTAGGTCGCCTGGATCTCGGTGTCGCTCACTACCGTGAAGGTCGTCGCGGCCACGCCGCCGAACCTCACGCCCTGCACCGTGAACTGCTGAAAGCCCCGGCCGCGCACGATGGCCGCCTGGGAGGCGTTCGTGATACCGACGTAAGGCGCGACGTTGCGCACGATCGGCGGAATGCCGTAGCTCACGGTGACAACCGCGGTATTGCCGGCCACCAGGTGACTGCAGGCCGCATCGGCGCAGGCGTAGGCGGTCACGGTGAGCGCGCCGCTGAACGCGCCGGCACCGACGCTCGCGGGCGCGGCGGGAGTCACGGTCACTTGCGCGCTGTTGCCGGCCAGGGTGTAGGTCACCTCGGCGATCGCCGACCCGTCGTGCAGAACGGCGACGTACACCGTGTCCGGACCGAAGCTCGCGTTGAACGTTTGCGCGGCGGGCGTCGGCGCATCGGGGCTGGCGGCGCTGAAGCGCAGGCTGTTGGCGCTGACCGTGGTGGTCACATCGCGGCTGGCGTCGCCGCCGCTGCACGCGGCCAGGCCGGCCGCCAGCAACAGTGCGATGGCGCCGCCTGCATGGTGAAAACGCATTCTCCCTCCGCTGACGCCGGGCGGGCATTCGATACCCCCCGGCCAATCTGCTCACGTCCCGGCTCCGCGCGGGAGCCGGCCTGCGCGCATCCTATGCGGAAAACGCGGCGAATGCAGCACCCGCTCCGGGGCCTCGCTCGTCGCGCGTGTGTAAGCCGCGGGCCGCGCTGCGGCAGCGCGCATCGCGTCGTGGAATAAACCGCCACCGCCCGCTGTTCATCCAGCCGAGATCCCGCCGAGCGGGGTCAACCCCACGATCCAGGACACGGAGCAGACCATGACGTTCACGCAGCTTGCGGCCGCGGCCGCGTTCGCCGTCCTCTCGACATCGGCCCTGGCCGGTCCGGCAGACGATGCCCGCGCTCACTTCCAGGCCATTGCAGCCGGTGATCTCGACAGGATCATGGCTGGCTACGCGCCGGAGGCGGTTTTTCAGTGGGTCGGCGGCCCGCTCGACGGCGCCTACCAGGGTGCCGACAGCATTCGCGGCGTGTGGAGCAAGTTCGCGAAGGCCAACGCCCCGCTCGAGGCCCGCATCGACAAGCTCGAGGAAAGCGCCAATCCGAGCGGCGCGACGGTCACGGCTAACGTAACCTTCAGCGGCACGAATACAATCAAGGTCCGTTACGTGCTCACCTACCGCGCGGGCAAGCTCGCGAACGAGGTGTGGCAGATCGACCCGAAGCTCGGCGCGTACTAGGCACCGGCGGGACGCCTGTTCGCCGCGCGGCCGATTCGAGGGGCGAACGGGTCGTTTCGAGGAACCATGGCAGGCCATCCGTTCGAGGAACATATCCCGCGGCTTCGGCGGTACGCGATTGCGCTGCTGCGCGATCGCGCGCGTGCCGATGATCTGGTGCAGGACACGCTCGAGCGGGCGCTGCGCAAGCTCACGCTGTTTCGCCGCGGCACGGACCTGCGCGCGTGGCTGTTCGCCATCATGCACAACGTCTACGTCAACCAGCGGCGCGCCGCCGGCGCTCGCGCCATGACCGTCGAATACCAGGACACCGAAGCGGCGCCCGCATCGGTCGAGGACGGCACGGCCTTGCGCGACCTGCTCGGTGCGCTGGAACGGCTGGCGCCGGAACAGCGCGAGGTGATCCTGCTGGTCGGGCTGGAGCAGCTTTCCTATGACCAGACCGCGCGTGTGCTCGACGTGCCGATCGGCACGGTGATGTCGCGCCTGTCGCGTGGACGCGAACGGCTGCGCACGCTGATGTCTGAGCAGAGCACGCCGCATCTGTGGAGAATCAAATGAGCGACAAGCCCCTGTCGGTGAGCGAAGCAGAGCTCCAGGCCTACGTGGACGGGCGTCTCGACCCCGGTCGCGCCGCCGAGCTCGAGGCGCGGCTCGCCGCCGACCCGCAGGCCGCCGAGCGCGCGCAGGCCTACCGTGCACAGAATCGCGCGTTGCGCGCGCTGTTCGATCCGCTGCTCGACGAGCCGGTGCCGGCGCGGCT
>CAYZVX010000113.1:0-5452 GCA_964482055.1 uncultured Acidiferrobacteraceae bacterium | reverse complement strand
TGGATCACTCCTCCGAGACGAGGGCCAGCCGGAACGTGGGCTTGCCGGGCTTGACCGTGCGCGCAGCCTCGAACTGGGCACGCAGAGCCGCGGGCCAGTGGTTGAAACGGGACTCGGACACCGAGTACTCGACGTCCAGGTAGTCCTCGACGCGCTCGCCGGCGGCGGCGATGCGCCCGGCGATGGCCGCGAGTTGCTCCTGGTTCCAGGACACGCGCTTCGGGACATCGACCGTCACGCGCAGCGCACCGTCGTTCAGGTGCACGACGCCGAAGTCCTTGCCGGCCTGCTGACGTGCGGCGCGGGCCTGCTCGCCGTAGGCGGCCTCCAGCGCAGCGTCGAACTTCGCGCGGGCTTGCTTGAGCCAGGCGAGCGCTTCGTCCAGGTGGCGGCTGATCTCCGCCTTCTGGGCGGGCGGAAGTTGAGCCAGCTGGCCGACGGACATCGCGGCGATGTCGGCGGGGTAGAGTGTGAGGTCGCTCATGACCGCCCTCCTCACTGATGCGCTCGCGCGAAGGTCGAGTAGCGCGAGACGCGCCGCTCGAAGGCCTCGACGTCGCTGATCAGGTAGGTGACGCGTGCGCCCAGCTTGCAAAAGACCGGGCCCAGCTGCTCCTGCCGCCAGCGGCGCAGGGTGTGGACGGACAGTCGCCAGCGCTCGGCGAGTTCGAACTCGTTGAGCGCGACCGGCGTCGTGCCTTCGGGTGGTGCCGGATAGAAGTTCCGGGTGGATCGAACAGATGCAGGGTGTTTCTGCATGGCGGGGCTCCTTCTGTTTGGGAGCCCTCATTGAATTGCCCGGCGCTTTGGGCTTGGGCGAGTGCTTTTTAGGCGATCACGGGGCGCGGCCCGACCGGTGGCGAGCCAGGAATGCGCCTTAAGTCTTTGATTTGTATGGTCATAACAATGTCTTTTCGGTTATTGCGATTTCGTTTGTTTCGTTTACAATGACCCCTATCGCATCCGATCCGACCAGGAGAGCCCCATGACGACCCCCACCATCCCCAATGCGCTGCCCTCGGCCGAGGACGTCGCGCTGGCTCGGGAATCCGGGCGCGTGCTCTCGACGGTGCTGCAAACGCGCGCCGAGACCCAGCAGATCGACTTCCACGACGACAAGGGCGCCGTGCGCTCAGTGACGCTGCCGACGACGGCGCTGCGGTTGCTGCTGGACGTGCTGACCGAGATCGGCCAGGGCAATGCCGTCACCGTCATCCCCATCCACGCCGAACTGACCACGCAGGAAGCGGCCGACCTGCTCAACGTCTCGCGGCCCTTCCTCGTGCAGTTGCTGGAAAAAGGCGAGATCCCGTTCCACAAGATCGGCACGCATCGTCGGGTGCGCTACCAGGACGTGATCGCCTACAAGCACCGGATCGATGCCGAGCGCCGCAAGGCCCTCGACGAACTGGCCGCGCAGGCCCAGGAACTCGGCATGGGGTACTGAGCGGATGAGCTCGCACTTCACCGTCGTCTACGACGCCTGCGTGCTCTATCCCGCGCCCCTGCGCGACCTGCTGATGCATCTGGCGCTGTCGGACCTGTACCGGGCGCGCTGGAGCGACATGATTCACGACGAGTGGATGCGCCACGTGCTGGCCAGCCGTCCCGATCTCTCGGTCGAACAGCTCGAGCGCACGCGGCGGCTGATGAACGCCCACGTCCGCGACTGCCTGGTCACCGGCTTCGAGTACCTGATTGCCTCGATCGAGTTGCCCGACCCCAGCGACCGCCATGTGGTGGCGGCCGCCATCCACGCCGGCGCCAGCCTCATCGTGACCTTCAACCTCAAGGACTTCCCGCCCGAGGCGCTCAAGCCCTACAACCTCGCGGCGCAGCATCCGGACGACTTCATCGTCGATCTGCTGGATCTGCACCCGGCCGGCGTGCTCGAAGCAGTCGCCCGCCACCGCCGCAGTCTGAAGAACCCGCCCAAGTCGGCGGACGACTACCTGGACACCCTGCTGGCGCAGGGGCTGACGCAATCGGTGGCGGTGATGCGCCCATGGGTCATGGCCATGTGAGGCACCGCGCTGTATCGGAGGGAGCATGGGCAAGAAGACCCTGACCAACGCACACTGTCTGCTGGAGCTGGTCGAGCGCGTGCCGGCCTCAGTCCTCAAGCTGTTCGCCGGCCTGCCCGAGTGCCTGGGACTGCAGCGCGGGTTTGATTGGACGCAGCCCGACGAGGGGCTGAGCGCTGCCCTCATCGAGCACATCAAGCACCTGCGCAAGGAGCAGCGCGATCCGGCCGAGCGCGAAGCTTTGCGGGTGCTGCGCCTGAGCACCGTGCGCGGGGCCGCCATCCTCGCCACCGTCGCCGAGCAGCTCTACGACGAGGACCTGCTCGCACGGTTTCGTGCGCAAGAAGGCGGCGAGGTCGGTCGCGCGGTGTGGATGCGCACGCACAGCGAGGCCTCGATCAAGCTCTTCGACACTGCCGAGTCCATCGTCAACACCCAGGACCTGAAGGGGCTCAAACGCCTGCACGACGCGTTCGACGTGCCTGGCGAGGCGCCGCCCTTCCTGTGGAACGATGCGGTCAAGGACCGGCTGGAAGCGCAACTCACCGAGGCGATGCGGCTGGCCGAGCCCTGCGAGGTCATCCACGTGGCCGTGGAGGAGCCGGACCGGCAAGGCCAGAACCAGACGACGCACTACCTCGTGGTGCGTTTCGCCGGCGATCAGGTGGCCGCGGTGGAGATGCGCAACCGCCAGCGCAAGAGCTTCTTCTACTTCCCGGCGCGCGACGCCACCCTCATCTACGCGCCCCATCGTGGGCTCGTCGAAGTCTTTGCCCCGACGCTGGGCACCCGTGCGCCGCTGGCCAACGTGCTGTCCCGTCACGGCTTCAAAGCCCCCTTGTCGAACCGTCCGCTGGACCGCTCGCGCTACGACCTGTCGCGCTTTGCGCGGCCACTGAAGGACACCAAGCCGCGCATCGACGGGGGCCGCATCGAGCGGCTGTATCTGACCGAAGCCAAGGCCTTGCTTGGGCATGCCACGGACGCCGTCACGCTGCACATCGACAGCGGCGCAGAACTGCACGAGGTGATCGACGAGCGCTGGGGCAACCACCCCTTCGCGCAGCCCGGCGCCTTGCTCGGTGTGACCCTGGTGGCCGAACTGGTGTTCGAGGGGGAGACGGCGGCCACCCCGCTGGCCATCGTGCTGGCCGAGCCCGGTCGCTGCAGCCTGGCTGGCGAGAAAGACCAACGCCTGCGCCGCGCCGGGATGCAACTGCTCGAGGCCCTGGGGGTGCGCAAACCGCTGCACCCGGGCTGCGGGCGGGACGATCCGAGCCTGATCGCGCAGGTGGCCCGGCTTCTGGAGAGCGCCAGCAGCCCGATGGACGGCTTCGCACTGCACAAGCTCGGCATCGACATCGAGCGGCTGCAGGACGAAGGCATCCTCATCGAAGGCGAGCGCATCGCCGAGCTGTCGGTCCCCGTCGACGAAGGCGAGCCGATGAAGGTGGTGCTCGAACGCTGCGCCGATGCCGACACCGTGCGCTACCGCGATCCTCTGACGGGCAACGACGTGGTCATGCCGGCCCGTCTCGCCCGGCGCTGGAAGGTGCAGCTGGACTGGTTGCGCGAGGAGTTGATCACGGCGCTGGGATCGGCCTTGAAAGGACCCCGCAGTCGGCACTTCGACGACGAGCCGGTGTTCCTTGGCGAGATCGACATCGACGGCCATGCCGTGGCGCTGTACTTCGCGTCCAGGATGTCCCACGAGCGCGCGTACGCGAAAGTCGACGCTGCGCTGAGGCTTCGTCCGCGCCCGGTGGCGGGCGTGGTGTTGACGACGACCTCGACGCCGCTGCCATTCGCCGGCACCAATGTCGTCATTCCCATCGAGGATGTGCTCGCCGATGCGGGCAACGGCAGCGCCATCGACCTGGACCGGCTGAAGGTGGCCTATCGCCACGGGCAACTGGCGGCCATGGGCGGGTCGACGGTGACGCTCAAGGTCGCCCCCGATGGTCACGCGGCGACGCTGTACCTTCCGGGCAAGGCGCCGTGGCGGGTCACGGGCAAAGCAAGGATCGCCGTCTTGCAGCGGCTGGTGGAGGCCTGGGCCGCAGGAACGCCCCACGTCAACACGAAGGCGCTGATGGCCGGCACGGGCTGCACGTCTGCGGCCAACCTCTTCACCGGCAAGCACTCGCCCTGGCGCGACTATCTCGAAAGGGTCCCAGGCACGCGGGCGTGGCAGCTGAAGCTGACCCCACTCGATCGAGTGATCGTCGATGACAGCGACACGCGCAGCGCTGCGATCGAAGCAGTCACCGAAGACGTCTGACCGCCGTTGAGGCGTCAGCGCGCCGCGCCGATTGATCGGCGTTGCGATCCGCTTCGGAAATCTGCGCACATCATCCCTGACGGTTTCGATTCCCTGGAGCCGTCATGACAAACCTCGAACTTGCATCTCCGGCAGAGATGAGCGCCAGCGCCCGTGCTGGCGAAATCACCACCATCCTTGCGGCCGCCATCGTCCGTACCCTCGGGTCTTCCGGGCTGGAACAGAGCGCGGTTCGCCTTGGCTTCCTGCCCGACCAGCGCGTTCATACAACCCCCTCTCAACAGGAGCCGTTGTGATGAACGAAAAACAAGCTTCCGTCGCGGCGCGGATCGCCGAGCTGAGTCACCTGCCGATGGCCGAACTCTGGGTGCTCTGGGATCGGTACTTCGAGCGGCGCCCGCAGTTTCCGAACCGCACCCATGTCGAATCCCGCATCGCCTACAAGCTGCAGGAAGAAGCCTTCGGCGGACTTGCCCCCGAAACGCGCCAGCGCCTGGAGGCCATCGGCGCGAAGCACTCCAAGATCAAACTGCGCGCGCGCCCGCGCAAGTTCGACTTCGCACCGGGCACCGTGCTGCTGCGCGAATGGGGCGAGCGCGAGCATCGGGTGACGGTCGACGCCGACGGTCACTTCGAATACGAAGGCCGCCGCTTCAAGAGCCTGACCGCCGTGGCGCGGCACATCACCGGCCAGCATTGGAGCGGCCCGCTGTTCTTCGGCCTGAAGGGAGGTGCCTGATGACGGAAATCGCCTCCACCAAGGCGCGCAAGCGCTGCGCGGTCTACTGCCGGGTGTCGTCGGATGAACGACTCGACCAGGAGTTCAACTCCATCGACGCGCAGAAGGAGGCGGGCCATGCCTTCATCGCCAGCCAACGCGCCGAGGGGTGGATTCCGGTCGTCGACGACTACGACGACCCCGGCTACTCCGGCGGCAACACCGAGCGGCCGGCCCTCAAGCGTCTGCTGGCCGACATCGAGCGCGGGTTGGTCGACATCGTGGTGGTCTACAAGATCGACCGCCTGACGCGCAGCCTGGCCGACTTCTCCAAGATGGTCGAGGTGTTCGAGCGCCACGGCGTGTCCTTCGTCTCGGTCACGCAGCAGTTCAACACCACGACCTCGATGGGGCGGCTCACGCTCAACA
>CAYZVX010000112.1:0-5593 GCA_964482055.1 uncultured Acidiferrobacteraceae bacterium | reverse complement strand
GTGGCTTGCGCTCGGCGCCGTGGCGGGCTACGGGCTGCACGGTTGGCTCACGCCGCCGGCGCCACCGACGCTATTCGCGGAGCGCGCCGCGGTGGCGCACGTGGTGTACGCGGCCGAGGTGCTGCATCCGGTCGAGGTCGGCGCCGAGCAGGAGAGACACCTGGTGCAATGGCTGTCCAAACGGCTCGGCAAGGAATTGCGCACGCCCGACTTCACGCCGTTCGGCTACCAGCTCATCGGCGGGCGCCTGCTGCCGGGCGACAGGGGTCCGGCCGCGCAGTTCATGTACCAGGACGTGCGCGGCGCGCGCCTGACGCTGTACGTCTCCACGCCCGGCGAAGGCGCGCGCCCAAGCGCGTTCCGCTACGGCGAGGAAGCCGGCACGCACGTGCTCTACTGGATGGATCGGGATCTCGGTTTCGCGCTCGTGGGCGAGCCCGACCGTGCACGCCTCATGGACATCGCCCACCTCGCCTACCAGGCGCTCAACCTCTAGCCGCAAAGACAAGGCCCGGCGCACGGCCAGGCCCGGTCAACTCCAACGCGACGGGCGTCTGACCACCTGCCCCGCGGCCCTTGCTCAACCCTTGGCGGTGTTGATCTTGAAGATGCTGTAGGCCGGGCAGAAGCCGAGCAGCGCCGTGGCGAGCGGAATGATGCCGATCCAGCCCCACGGCGTCTGCGGGCCGACGAACACCAGGCTCAGCAGGCCGAGCCCGACCAAGATGCGGATCACGCGATCGACGCCACCAACGTTCTTGACCATGAGTGTCTCCTTGCGCGAATGATTGATGGATTTACAGTCGCAGCGCGCACGCGCCGGACCGGCACCGACAGTCTAGGCCGCTGCGGGCGCTGCTTCCGCGACAAAGTCACACAGCGAGCGGGCTGAGCGGCGCGCTGCTAGCCGCTGGCGAGTCGTTTGAGCGCAACGCGGTCGCGGATCGCAATCTCGCCGCGCATGAGCGCCACCCAGCCACGCCGCTCGAACTCCTTGAGCAGGCGGCTTACCACCTCGCGCGCCGTGCCGAGCTCGGTGGCGAGCTGCTGATGGGTGAGGCTAATCACCGCGGCTGTGTCCGCGAACGCGAGCAGACGCGCGGCGAGGCGCTCGTCGACGCGCCCGAAGGCGATCGCGTCGATCAGCTCCATCAGCCCCTCGATGCGCTCGCCAAAGGCAGCAAATACGAAGCGGCGAAACCCGGCGCTGCCGGCGACCGCCTGGTTGAAGCGCTCCCGCGACAGCAGCGCCGCCCTGACCGGGGTCTCGGTGACGCCCTCGGCCGAATACGGCGCGGCCGCGAACAGGCAGGAGGTCGTGAGCACGCAGGTCTGGCCGCGCTCCACGCGGTACAGGACGATCTCGCGCCCCGATTCGCTAACCTTGTGCACGCGGATACTGCCCGAAAGCACCATCACGTAGTGGCGGCAGGCATCACCGGCGCGAAACAACGTCTCCCCCGGCGGCAGCTCTACGAGCGGCGCGGCGGCCAGCACCTGGCGCGCCACCGGGTCATCGAGCGCCGCCAGCTCTGGAAAGGCCGCCAGCCATGGCGGGTCAGGCGTGCGCACGGCCGGCCGGCAGAAGACAGGTGTTCGACGGGTACCCCATGGCAGATAGAGGATACCCGGCACGCAGAGCGTCGTCTTGACCTGCGGAGAAGGGGCGCCGCCCGGAACCGAGGTCGCCGTAAACCATCGACGCCCTGCCGGGGACCGGCAGCCGCGCCCAGGGCGCAGTGATGGGCCGGGGGTGCCCAGCTCGAGGCCCGACGGCACGCTCTCTCAGTGCCGGCGCGGCGCTACTGGTGCGGTATTCGCAGGCGGCTGCGTTTGACCTAGGGCAATGCCGTAGTGGCGTTCGCGCGGCATATTAAAAAATGTGGCTACCGTGGAGTTGGAATGGACAGCGAACATCATCGCGACCTGGCGCACGAGTTCCCCGAGCTCAAGCACCGCGTCCATGAGCTGAAGCTCGGGAGCCGCGCGTTCCGCCGCCTGTACGAGGAGTACCAGGCGCTCGACAACGAGATCCTGCGCATCGAGCAGGAGATCGAGACCCCGTCGGATGACTACACCGAGGCGCTGAAGCGCCGGCGCGTGCACTTGAAGGACCGGCTCTACGGCATGCTGACCGGGCGCATCCCAATCGAGGCCGGCACCGAGGAGTACGTCACGCGCCACAAGTTCCGGCGGCCGGTGGACCACGGCGAAGTGGTGCGCGACTGGGCGCAGCGCGGCTTTTCGTGCGCGGCCTTTGACGACCCGCCGGGCCGGGAGTGGCGCGGCTACGTGCACGACAGCAACGAGGTCGTCACGGTCGTGGAGGGCAGGCTCGAAGTGCTCATGCACGGCGAGAGCTATGTGCTCGAGCCGGGCGATGAGCTGTACATCCCGAGCCGCTCCGCGCACACGGTGCGCAACATCCATCACGACACCACGCGCTGGCTGTACGGTTACGACTGACAACTTAAGTCGTTGTTCGCGCACCCAAGCGTCGGTGCGATGGTTGACATTCATCAAGGCGGGCGGCGCGCTTCCCTGTGAGCATGAGCACAAAGGGTCAAGCGTCATCTCCGACGCTCAAGTACCCGGCAAATCGGGACATAACCATGCGCGGGAGGTGCCCCATGACCGGACGACGACAGCGACCAGACTACAGCCATCAGCCCCGGCGCGATCGCATGGACGAGGAGCGCGTGAGCGATCCGTACCGCACGCGCGGCAAGTGGCCGGAACCCACGGCCTGCCCCGGCTGTGGCGCGATCTTTCATCACGGCCGCTGGCAGTGGGGACAGGCGCCGGCCGGCGCCGAGCAGCATCTGTGCCCGGCCTGCCAGCGGGTGCGCGACCGCGTGCCGGCCGGGCAGCTCACGCTGAGCGGGGAATTCTTCCGTGCCCACCGCGAGGAGATCATGCACCTGGTGCGCAACGCCGAGGCCAAGGCGCGCGCCGAGCATCCGCTCGAGCGCCTGATGGACATCCGGGAGGAGGCCGACCAGACCGTCGTCACCTTCACCGATGCCCATCTCGTGCACGGCATCGGCGAGGCGCTGCACCACGCCTACCAGGGCGAACTCGACTCGCACTACACCGACGAGGGCGACCTGCTGCGCGTGGCGTGGCGCCGTTAGGCGCGGGAGGCGCGGTCAGGACTTGAGGCGCGCGAGCCCGATCAGCTGCAGCACCCACTTCTCGAAGATCGGCTCCGAGACACCCAGGCGCATCTTGCGCAGGAAGTATTTCTCGAAACCGATCTTCGCCCAGTGCACCCACTTGCCCTTCTTGAACCAGGTGACGTTGCGCGGCGGGATCTGCGGCTGGGCGATGAACGCCGCGCCGGTATCGCCGAAATCGGCGAGGCAGAACGCGTTCCACGTCGCGCGATACATCGGCGCATAGCCGGTGAGCTCGGCGCGGATGTTGCGCACGATGGCGGTAACCATCGACTCGATCATGTAGCCGGTCTTGGGCGCACCGGTCGGCACCGGCGTGGCCTCGACCGGCGGGATGGCGATGCACACTCCGGCCGCGAAGATGTTGCGGTACTTGGGGCTGCGCTGGTGCTCGTCGACGATCACGAAGCCGCGCGGATTGGCAAGCCCCTCGACCGCCGCGACCGGCTCCACGCCCTTGAAGGCGGGAATCAGCATGGCGTGCTTGAAGGCGAGCTCATGACTCTTGGCGAGCTCGCCTTTCATGTCGAGCTCCTCGACGAGCATCTTGCCGGGCTCGACCTTGGTCACCCTGGCGTTGGCGATCCACTTGATGTGGCGCTGGCGGAACTCGTGTTCCAGCAACCCCTTGGAATCGCCCACGCCGCCAAGCCCCAAGTGGCCCACGTACGGCTCGCTCGTCACGAAGGTAATAGGCACGCGGTCGCGCACGCGGTGGCGGCGCAGCGCCGTGTCGAGAATCGAGGCGTACTCGTAGGCCGGGCCGAAGCAGGAGGCGAACTGCACGGCCCCGACGATGACGTGGCCGGGATCGGCCAGCAGCCTCTGGAAATCCGCGTGCGCCTGCTCGGCGTGGTCTACGGTGCACACCGACTGCGTGTGACCGTTGACCGGGCCGCTGCCGGGCACTTCCTCGAACGCAAGCTTCGCCCCGGTGGTCAGCACCAGGTAGTCATACCCGACCTCGCGGCCGCCCTGGAGGGTCAACCGGTTTGCCTGCGGATCGATTCTCTCGGCCCAGCCGGCGATGAAGTTGATGCCGTGCTTGCGCAGGTACGGCTCGATCGGCATGGTGATGGCCTCGCGCGTCCGCCAGCCGACCGCAAGCCACGGGTTGGAAGGAACGAACTGGAAGAAGTCGTTCGCGTTGATCACGGTGACTTCGTGTTTCCTGTCGAGCGCCTCGCGCAGCTCGTAGGCCGCCGGCATGCCGCCGAGCCCGGCGCCAAGTACCACGATGTGTGCCATGGGAATGTGCCTCCATCCGAAAGAATGCGCGGTCTGCTGCACGCGCTGCAAGCTGTTTACCACGGTTGCCGCACGGCCGATTTGACCTGCATCATGTTCTGGCATTGACCGGCCGCGCCACGCCCAAACCCATTCCCGCTACCGGACACGTGCTGCTGCTCACCGGCATTCCCGGCATCGGCAAGACTACGGTGATCCGGCGCGTGGCCGAGCGGCTCGCCGGGCGGCGACTGGGCGGTTTCTACACCGAGGAGATGCGCGTCGCCGGCACGCGCCGGGGCTTTCGCCTGTTGGGCTTCGACGGCAGCGAGCGGGTGCTCGCGCACGTGGACTTTCGTAGCGGACCGCGCATATCCCGCTACGGCGTCGACGTCGCGGCGCTCGACGCCGTCGCCGATACCCTGCTCGTGCCGCACCCCGGCGCGGCCGTCTACCTGGTCGATGAGATCGGCAAGATGGAGTGCCTGTCGCCACGCTTCGTCGCTGCCATGCGCCGCCTGCTCGATACGCCCGCCCTGGTCATTGCGACCGTGGCCGTCAAGGGCGGCGGTTTCATCGCCGAGGCCAAGCGCCGACCCGACGCTGTGGTCTGGGAGATCACACGCGCCAACCGCGACGCCATGCCGGAGCGAATTCTCGCCTGGCTCGCCGGGCGCGGAGGCTGACAGTCGCCTGCGCGGCAGTACGCTCAAAGGCTCGCGGGGGCGCGTCACGCCGTCGGGCAGCGTGTCGGTTACAATGACCGCGCGCGCCGCCTGGCCCATAATATCGACAATGTCGTCGCCCGGTGCACGTCGAGCATGCGCACGTCGCGCGGGAGCACGCGCCGTGCTGCCGTGCATTGCGCTGGCGCTGGCCTTGGCCCCGCTCCCAACCGCCGCGCAGAACGGCGCACCCGCCTTTGCCTGGCAGCGCGAGCAGCTGTTCGCAGCGCTCGAGCAGCAGTTCGAGCAGGCGCGCCGCCAGCCGCTCGAGGCGGTGCGCGGTGAGTTCGAGACGCTCGCCGCCACGCATCGCGGCGCGCTCGCGGCGGTGCGCAGCGACACGGGCCGCGTCCCGCTCGGTGCGCTACAGACGCTCGAGCAGACCCAGTTCCGGCTGGCCGCGCTCGCCGCCGCGCACGAGCCGCTGCTTGCCACGACCCATGCGCTCATCACGCAGACGCGTCT
>CAYZVX010000111.1:0-6341 GCA_964482055.1 uncultured Acidiferrobacteraceae bacterium | reverse complement strand
GAGCTGGCGCGGCAGCCGGCGCTCGAGGCCCTCGAGGTGCACGATGGCGAGCGCCTCGCGCACGCGCCGCTCGATCTCGGCCGCCGCTACCTTCTGCATGCGCAGGCCGAAGGCGACGTTGTCGGCCACCGTGAGGTGCGGAAACAGCGCGTAGTTCTGAAACACCAGGTTGAGGTCGCGCGCCGCCACCGGTTTGGCGAGGACGCTCTCGCCGTTGAGCCGGATGTCGCCCGCGGTCGGACGCTCGAAACCGGCAATCATGCGCAGGGTGGTCGACTTGCCGCAGCCGGAAGGGCCGAGCAGCGAGAAGAATTCACCACGGGCCACGTCCAGCGAGAGCGCATCGACCACGACATGGTCGGCGAAGGATTTGCTGACGTGACGCAGTTCGACCGCGGGCTCCGGCATTGCGCGCGTAAGCTACCCGCTTTGCCGGCGGGTCGCAACGCACATCAACCCCCGGCGTGCGCCCGATCGCGGCGGCGGCGCACTGCGAAGAAGCGCTCGACCTCGCCGAGCTCGCGGGTCACGGGCATGGCCGGCAGGCTCCTCAAGAATACCTTGCCGTAGGACTTGCTGAGCAGCCGCGGGTCGCACAGCATGAGGACACCGTGGTCGGTCTCGTCGCGGATCAGCCGCCCGGCGCCTTGCTTGAGCGCAATGACGGCGGCGGGGAGCTGGTACTGGCGGAAGGCGTTGCCGCCCTGCTCCTCGATTGCCTGGGCGCGCGCCTGCAGCACCGGATCGTCGGGGCTTGCAAACGGCAGCTTGTCGATGATGACGAGCGACAGCGCCTCGCCGCGCACGTCAACACCTTCCCAGAAGCTCGCCGTGCCGAGCAGCACGGCGTTGCCGGCGGCGCGAAACCGTTCGAGCAGCTCGTTCTTGGGCGCCGTGCCCTGCACCAGCAACGGAAACTCGATGCGCCCGGCCAGCAGCTCGTGGGCGAGCTTGAGCGCCCGATGCGAGGTGAACAGAAAGAACGCGCGCCCCCCGCTTGCGGCAATGACCGGCAACGCCGCCTCGATCACCTGCCGCGTGTAGTCGGGGGTCGACGGCTCCGGCAGTCCCACTGGCAGGTACAGCCGTGTCTGGCTCGCATAATCGAAGGGGCTGTCCCACTGCGCCGTGTCGGCATGCGCGAGACCGAGCTCGCGCTTGAAGTGCTCGAAGCTGCCGTTGATCGTGAGGGTCGCCGAGGTGAACACCCACGCCTTGTCCGCGCCGGAGACCTGCGTCCCGAACAGCGCGGCCACCGACAACGGCGTCAAGTGCAAGCTGAAGCCGCGCGCCGTGGTCTCGAACCACGCGATGTAGTCGGCCGGAACGCTCTCGCTCAGCATGTACAGGCGATCGAGCAGGCCGGCGGCGCGCCGGTAGCAGTTGGCCAGGCCCTCGCCCTTCGGCGCTGCCGCTTCGAGCCGATTGCCCAGCTCCGCGAGCTCGTGCTTGAGCGCATCGAGCGCGCGGAACACGCCCGCGCCATCGAGCCGGCTCCAGGCCTCGCGCCGCGGCTCCACGCCGAACGCCAGACGCAGATCGGCGGTGGCCTTGTCGACGGCGCGCGCCTGGTCGGCGAGCCCGGCAACGGCGCTGCGCTCCTTGGTTTCGGTGAGCAGCACGTCGCGCGCGAGCCCCGCGAGCTCGCGGCTGCTCACCGCGTAGCCGAAGAAGTTGCTGGCGATCTCGGGGAGCTGGTGCGCCTCGTCGAAGATCACGGCCTGCACGCCGGGCAGCAGTTGGCCGAAGCCCTCTTCGCGCAGCACCAGGTCGGCGAAGAACAGGTGGTGATTGACGATCAGCACGTCCGCGGCGAGCGCCTGCTCGCGCGCACGCTTGACGAAGCAATCATTGAAACTGGGACAGCGCCCACCCAGGCAGTTGTCGGCGCTCGAGGTGACGAGTGGCCACAGCTCCGAGTCCTCCGGCACGCCGCGGATCTCCGCCACCTCGCCGCTGCGCGTGCGCCGCGCGTGCTCGGCGATGCGCGCCAGCTCGCCGACCGACCGCTTGTTCCCCAAGCGGGCGTCGAGCTGGACCTGCTCGAGGCGATAAAGGCACAGGTAGTTGGCGCGCCCCTTGAGCAGCGCCGTACTGACCGGTTTGCCGAGCGCCTCGCGCACCAGCGGCAGGTCGCGCTGGAACAGCTGGTCCTGCAAGTTCTTGGTGCCGGTCGAGATCAACACCTTCTTCCCGGCGAGCAGCGCCGGAACCAGGTAGGCGAAGGTCTTGCCGGTCCCGGTGCCGGATTCGGCGATGAACACGCCGTGGTGGGTGATTGCTTCCTCGACGCGCTCGGCCATGGCCTGCTGCGCGGCGCGCGCCGTAAAACCCGGCAGCCGTGCGGCGAGCGGCCCGCCGGCGGACAGCAGTTCAGCACTTCTGGAAGACGACAACCGGGAGGTTCCTTGATAATCCGGCGCAGTATTGCACGGAGCCAGCGCACTGCCCAGCATGGGGCGGAGGCGGTAGACTGCCGGACACACCACGGGGAGCGCAACCATGGTCGATCCCACTCTCACCGACGCAGACCGCCGCCGACTGCTGCGCTGGCTGCTGGCTGCCGCCAGCGCCGGTTCTTTCAGTCTGACTGCGGCGCTGCAGATGGCGCGCGCTGCCGCCGGTCGTCCGGAGGCCTCCGGCATCTACGAGATGAAGGGCACGGTGCACGTAAACCGTCTGCCGGCCAAGCCGGGCTCGATCATCCTGCCCGGCGACACCGTGACCACGGGTGCTGCGGGCTACGCGATCTTCGTGATCGGGCTCGATGCCTACCTGTTGCGCGAGAACAGCCGCATGGAGGTCGCCGGGCAGAAGACGCTGGTGCAGCGCGTGCGGCTCAGCACCGGTCGGCTGTTGTCGGTGCTGGCCCCGGGGCTCGGGGCACGGCGCTTCGAGACCACGACCGCGGTGATCGGCGTGCGCGGCACCGGCCTTTATCTTGCCACCGAGCCCGAGCGGACCTACGCCTGCACCTGCTACGGCGAGACCGAGCTCACCGCGCGCGCCGATGCGACCAGGCGCGAGACGGTGCGCACCCGCCACCACGAGGCGCCGCGCTACATCTACGCCGACCCGAAGCGGCCGATCGAGCCGGCCAAGGTCATCGACCATACCGACGAGGAGCTGATTCTGCTCGAGTCGCTGGTGGCGCGCACACCGCCCTTCGTCGGGCAGGACGTCGTTCCCTACAAGGCTAGCCCGTAGCGGCGGCGCGCCGCAGACAGTCCTCGAGCTCGGCCCCCGCGACCGGGTAACTGAGCGCGGCGAAGATCGCATGGCGCGCCTGCAGGCGCGCCAGCTGGTGCGCCTGCTCCTTGTCATAGAACACGATGACCCGCGTGTGCGGGTGGCGCTGCACCACCGCAAGCAGCGACTCGAGGCTGCTGGTGCGGTCGCGAAAGTCGGATTGGAAGTTGAACTCGGCGACTATCACGTCCGGCACCGACTGTTTGAGCGCCGCCAGGGCCTTGCGCATCGAGACGATCGTGCTGACCTCGTAGCCGGCACGTGCGTAGAGCGGCGCAAAGTTCGGGTAGCCGCCGAGCTCCACGATCGACAACAACCGGCGCGCTGCCTTGGTCACGACCCGTTGCCGCTGCCGGTCACCACGATCGCCCGCTCGCGCGGCACCCGCCCGAGCTGCCAGTGCGCAATCGCCCAGCGCCAGAAGCTGTCAAGGTCGGTGTCGCGCACCTCCGGCGGCACCGGCTGACCGAGAAATTCGAGCACCCGCGCCAACACCGGCAGCGGCGCCGCGCGCGGCACGGCCGGCGCGAAGGTCTGTTTGCTCAGCTTCTCGCCGGCTGCGTTGACGGCGGCGGGAAGGTGCGCATAGCACGGGGTTGCCAATCCGAGCAAGCATTGCAGGTGGATCTGCCGCGCGGTCGACCCGAGCAGATCGGCGCCGCGCACGACCTCGGTGATGCCCTGCTCGGCGTCATCCACCACCACCGCGAGCTGGTAGGCAAAGCAGCCGTCGGCGCGCCGCACCACGAAATCGCCGACCTCGCGCTCCAGGTGCGATGCGTGGCGACCCTGCAGCGCGTCGTGGAACACGATGCAGGCATCGTCGGTGCGCACGCGCCAGGCACGGCCGCGGCGTCCGGCCGCCACGCCGCGCCGGCAGCGGCCCGGATAGACCGGACCGTCGCTGCCGGACAGGCTGGAGTCCGCGATCTCGCGGCGCGTGCAGGCACAGACGTACAGCGCCTCGCGCGCGCGCAGTGTGTCGATCGCTGCGCCATAGGCGTCCTGCCGGCGGCTCTGGTAGACGACCGAGCGGTCCCACAGCAAACCGTAGGCTTCGAGCGTGCGCAGGATGTCGTCAGCCGCTCCGGCCACTTCGCGCGGAGGATCGAGGTCTTCGATGCGCACCAGCCATTCACCGTTTTGGCTCCGTGCCTGCAAGAAGCTGCCGACCGCCGCGACCAGCGAACCGAAGTGCAAAGGCCCGGTGGGCGATGGCGCAAAACGTCCGCGGTAGCGCGTCGTCGAGCTCATGCGCCCACGGTCCACCACGCCCGGTCAGCGACGCAGCAAGCGCGCCTCGTAGGCGTGCACGTCCCCGGCGATGCGCACGATGTCGCCGGTGTGCGTGCCGAACTCGCCGCGGCGGCGGTCTTCGTAATAGAGCTGCAGCGTCTTGTGGATGACCGGGAACGCAAGCCTGTCCCAGGGGATGTCCGCCTCCTCGTAGAGCTCGACCTCGAGGCTTTCCGGACCTGGCCCGTATTGCAGGTCGAGCAGACGCGCACGGAACATGACGTAGATCTGATTGACCTGTGGCAGGTTGAACAAGGCGTAAAGGCTCGCGACCTCCACGCGCGCCGACGCCTCTTCGAGCGTCTCGCGCGCCGCACCCTCGATGGTGGTTTCGTCGTTTTCCAGAAACCCGGCCGGCAACGTCCACAGGCCATAGCGCGGCTCGATGGCGCGGCGGCACAGCAACACCTTGCCCTCCCACTCCGGGATGGTTCCGACCACGACCTTGGGATTCTGATAGTGAATCGCACCGCACGCGCGGCACACGTGCCGCGGGAGATGCTCGCCCGCCGGGACGCGCATCTCGACCGGCGCGCCGCACTGACTGCAATACTTCATGCGTTCCTAGTCTTCGTCACCGAGCTCCACAGACCAGCCTAGCGCCCGGGCGCGGGCTATCGCCTCGCCGTGGATGCGCGCGTGGCGCTCGCGCAGCGCCGGCGGCAGGCGGCTCACCAGGTGGCCGTGCGGCTGCCACGCCTCGTGCACCTTGTCGTACAGCGCCTCGATGCGGCCATAGTCCCAGCCCGCACAGGTCTCGGTTTGCGGCAACAGCCCGAACACCCAGGCATCACGGATGATCTTGCCGATATCCGTCATGCCGCCGTAGTGGTCGTGGTCGATCCCCGGGTAAACCTGTTGTTTCAAGCGACAGCTCTCGATTCGATGACGACGGGCAGCCGATAGATTACCCGGTCCGCCGCGCGATCGCCACGCGCTCGCTGTCTAACAGGCACATGCGCGCACAAGCTGGAGTAGAATGCGAGCCGACATGTATATCCAGTACTTCGGCCTGCGCGAGAACCCGTTCGCGCTGCCTCCGGACCCGCGCTATCTCTACCTGAGCCGCCGCCACCAGGAGGCGCTCGCCCACCTGATCTTTGGCATCACCGAGGGCGGCGGTTTCGTGCAACTCACCGGTGAGGTCGGCACCGGCAAGACCATGATCATCCGCGCGCTGCTCGAGCGGCTGCCCGAGAACGTCGACGTGGCACTGGTGCTCTACCCGATGCTCTCGGCGCAGGAGTTCATCGCCGCGATCTGCGACGACCTGCGCGTGCCCTACCAGCGGCCGGCCACGAGCTTGAAGCCCCTGATCGATGCGCTCAATCAGTACCTGCTCGACAATCATGCCAAGGGCCGGCGCACGGTGCTGATCATCGACGAGGCACACCTGCTCAACCGCGACGTGCTCGAACAGGTGCGCCTGCTCACCAATCTCGAGACCACCAAGGACAAGCTCCTGCAGATCATGCTGATCGGCCAGCCGGAGCTGAAGGGCCTGCTGGCGCAGGAGGACCTGCGCCAGCTCGCGCAACGCGTGACCGCGCGCTACGAGATCCATCCGCTCGCCCCGGCCGAAACGCGCGAGTACGTCATTCATCGGCTCCGCGTCGGCGGCGCGCGCCGCCGCCTGTTCACCGAGGGCGCGCTGCGCGCCGTGTATCGGCTGTCGGGCGGCATTCCGCGCGTCATCAACGTGCTGTGCGATCGCGCCCTGCTCGGCGCCTATGCGCGCGGCAAGGGCACGGTGAGCCCGGGGTTGCTGCGCCGCGCCGCGCGCGAGATCGCGCAGG
>CAYZVX010000110.1:259-6428 GCA_964482055.1 uncultured Acidiferrobacteraceae bacterium | reverse complement strand
TTCGGGTTTGAGGTTTCAAGTTTCAGGTTCAAACCTCAAACCTCAAACCTCAAACCTGTCTCTACTTCAACACTTTCAGCACCGCGGTCTCGTCGCAGCTGTTGAACTTGTAGCACTTCACGCACACGCTCCAGACCTTTTCCGGCAGGGTCTCTTTCGGCACCGTCTGGAAGCCGAGCTTGTGAAAAAAGCCGGGCACGTAGGTAAGCGCCATGATGCGCCGCAGCCCGAGGCGGCGCGCCTCCTCGACGATGCGCTCGACCAACAGGCGTCCCAGTCCCCGGCCCTTGAAGGCGTCGTCGACCACGAGCGAGCGCACTTCGCCCAGATCCTCGGTGAAGATCTCGAGCGCGCCACAGGCTACGACCTTGCCGTCGAGCTCGATGACGAAAAAATCGCGCAGGTGGCGATACAGCTCGCTCATGGTGCGTGGCAGCAGGTTGCCCTGCTGGGCGTAGATCTCGAGCAGGTGGTGAATGACCGGCACGTCGCCGATGGCCGCCGGCCGCACGGTCGGGGTGGTTGCCGCGTGCGGCGGGGTGGATTCAGGCTGAAGCACGGCTCAACATGTCCTCGGCGTGCGCGAGCGTCTGCTTGCTGATCTCGATGCCGCCGATCATGCGCGCGATCTCCTTCACGCGCGCGGTCCCGTCGAGCCGCTTGACCTCGGTCTGCGTCGCGCCGTCCTTGGTGCGCTTGGCAACCGCCAGGTGGTGGTGCCCGAGCGCCGCGACCTGCGCGAGGTGGGTGATGCACAGCACCTGGCGTGTCTTGCCCAGCGCGCGCAGCAGCTGGCCCACGATCTCGGCCACGCGCCCGCCCACGCCGACGTCGACCTCGTCGAAAATGAGCGTCGGGATGCGCCCGAGGCTCGCCGTTTCCACCTGCAGCGCGAGCGAGATGCGCGACAGCTCCCCGCCCGAGGCGACCTTGTTGAGCGGCCGGACCGGCTGGCCGGGGTTGGCGCTGACCAAGAACTCCACGCGTTCCAGGCCATGGGCCGCGAGCTCGCCCGCCGGCAGCGGCGTGAGGCTCACCTCGAAATTGCCGTCCGGCATGCCGAGCTCCTGCATGCGTGCCGTGACCCTGTCGGCCAGTTTCTTCGCCGCGGCCTTACGGGCGGCTGAAATCTTCTGGGCGAGGTCCTGGTAGGCGGCGCGACCCGTGGCGATATCGTCTTCGAGCCGCGCCACATTGGTGTCGAAGTTCTCGAGGTCGGCGAGCTCTGTGCGCAGGCGTTCGGCGAGCGCCGGCAACTCCTCGCCACGCACCTTGTGCTTGCGCGACAGGTCGTGGATCGTGCCGATGCGGTTCTCGAGCCAGGCGAGGCGCTGCGGGTCGAGCTCGAGGCTGTCGAGGTAGCCGTGCAACCGCGCGGCGGCCTCGTCGACCTGGATGCTCGCCTCGTTGAAGAGATTCGCGATCTCGCCGAGCCTGGCGTCGAAGCGGCTCAAGGCCTCGAGCCGGCCCTGGACGCGCGCCAGCGCCCGGGCGATCGAGCCTTCATCGTCGTCGTAGGCCGCGTGCACGACCTGCTGCACGCCCTCGAGCAGCTCCGCGCCGTTCGCCAGGCGCGCGTACTCCTCCTCGAGCTGTGGCACCTCCTCGGCGCTGAGCTTGAGCGCATCGAGCTCGCGCACTTGGTAGCGCAGCAGCTCGATACGCGCACTGCGATCGGCGGACTCGCGCTGCATGGCGGCGAGGCGCTCTTCGAGCGCGCGCAGCGCCCGGTAGCGATCGGCAAGCTGTTCCACGGCGTCCGCGTGGCCGGCGTAGTCATCGAGGATCTGGCGCTGCGCATCGCGCTTGAGCAGCGACTGGTGCTCGTGTTGGCCGTGCAGGTCGACCAGCAGCTCGCCCAGCTCGCGCAGCATCTGGATCGGCACGGGCCGGCCGTTGATGTAGCCCTTGGACGGCTTGTCAGCCTCGACCACGCGCCGCACCACGCACTCCTGATCCTCGAACAGGTCCTGCGCCTTGAGCCACCGGGCGGCGTCGGAGCTGGGCTTGAGGGCGAAGCTCGCGCTGACCTCGGCGCGCGCGGCGCCGTGGCGGATCACGCCGCTGTCGGCGCGCTCGCCCAGGGCAAGGGCGAGCGCGTCGATCAGGATCGATTTGCCCGCGCCGGTCTCGCCGGTCAGCACGCTGAAGCCCGGTTCGAGCGCGAGCTCGAGGGTCTTGACGATCGCGAAGTCGCGGATGAAGAGCTGCGCGAGCACGGCGGCCTCAAGCGCCCCAGGAAAGCTTGGCGCGCAGCACCTCGAAGTGACTGCGCCCCGACGGATGCAGGAGCTCGACCGGGTACTCGGCGCGCCGCGCGTAGATGCGATCGCCCGGCTCGAGGGCGAACGTCAGCTGCCCGTCGAAGCTCGCCTGTGCGTGCTGCGGCGCCTGGCTGACCAGCACGATCTCCACGACGCTGTCGCTCGACACCACAATCGGGCGAAAGCTCAGGGTGTGCGGGCAGATCGGCACGAGCGCAATGGCCGGCAGCGCCGGGTGCAGGATCGGACCGCCCGCGGACATCGCATAGGCCGTCGAACCGGTGGGGCTCGCGACGATGATGCCGTCGGCGCGCGAGTCGATCACGAACTCCCCGCCCAGGTAGATCTCGAATTCGATCAAGCGCGCGATGTCGCCCTTGGTGACGACCACATCGTTGAAGGCGGTGGCCTTGTGCACGATGGCGCCGCGGCGCATGACCTCCGCATGCAACAGCAGCCGCTGCTCGATCTGGTAGTCGCCGTCGAGGATTCTGCCAATCTGCTCGAACATGTCCTCGGCCGAGATGTCGGCGAGGAAGCCGAGCCGGCCGAGGTTGACGCCGATGATCGGTACCCCACAGGGCGCGAGGCTGCGCGCGGCGTTGAGCAGGGTGCCGTCGCCGCCGACCACCACGGCGAGGTCGACGAGCGGGCAGAGCTCCCCCACCGCGTGGTGGGGGAGCCGCGCCGCCGTGGGCACCACCCCGGCGGTCGCCTCCTCGACCAGCACCTCGAGCTTGCGCGCGCTCAGGTATTCGGCAAGCCGGGCGACGTGACCGCCGACAGTCGGGTCCTGGTACTTGCCGAACAGGCCGACGGTCTTGATCGTTTTTTTCATCACATTTGTCCGGGAAAACGTAAAGCTAGCATGCACCCTGCCCGCGGCCCAAGCCGCTGGCGGTCGCGCAGGTCTTTAATTCTGCGTGCAAAGTCAGCATAAGAGAGCATGGCACTCGCTCATTTAGAGTGCTAGATTTGCCCGGGAGCCGCTGTCATGACCACCTTAAGTAGCCGCGCCGAGACTCTCCTCAAGGCACTCATCGAGCGTTACATCGCCGACGGTCAGCCGGTGGGATCGCGCACGCTGGCGCGCCAGGCGGGCCTCGACCTGTCGCCGGCCACGATTCGCAACGTGATGGCCGATCTCGAGGAGATGGGCCTCATACGCGCCCCGCACACCTCGGCCGGGCGCGTGCCCACCGAGAAGGGCTATCGGGTGTTTGTCGACACCCTGCTCAAGGTGAGGCCCCTCAACTCGATCGAGGTCAGCAAGCTTCGGGACGAGTTCGACCCCAACCAGGATCCACAACACCTGGTCGAGAGCGCCTCGCACCTGCTGTCGGAAGTGAGCCACCTCACCGGCCTGGTGATGCTGCCGCGGCGCGATGACCTGACGGCCTTTCGCCACATCGATTTCGTGACGCTGTCGGCCGGACGCATCCTGGTAATCATCGTGACCCACGACGGCCAGGTGCACAACCGCATTATCCAGACCGACCGCGACTACTCCGCGGCGGAGCTCGCGCGCGCCGCCAACTACTTCAACGAAACCTACAGCGGCCTGGCGTTGGCGGAGGTCAAGCGCGCCTTGGTGGCGGAAATGCAGCAGACGAGCGAGGACATGCAGCGCGTCATGCAGCTCGCCGTGAGCATGGCCGCCAAGGCCTTTGCCGCTGAGCGCGCCGAGCCCGACGAGCTGGTGGTGAGCGGGGAGTCGAACCTGATGGACTTCCCGGAGCTCGGGGACGTGCGCAAGCTGCGCCGGCTGTTCGACGCCTTCAACACCAAGCGCGACCTGCTGCAGCTGCTCGACCACAGCCTGCGCGCCGGGGGCGTGAAGATCTTCATCGGCAGCGAATCGGGCTACGAGCCGCTCGCCGAGTGCAGCCTCGTCACCGCGCCGTACAGCATCGAGGGTCACATCGTCGGCACCCTCGGCGTGGTCGGCCCGACGCGCATCGCCTACGAGCACGTCATTCCCATTGTCGACATCACCGCGCGGTTGCTGTCGAGCGCGCTCAGCCAGGGCGAGCGCGGCGGGCGGCTTGAAAGCCCGGGCCATTAGCCCTATCTGACGCCTGATCCCCCAAGATTCCTGGAGTCTTCGCTGGCATGAGCCAAAACGACGTACCGTCTTCTGCGTCCACCGAGACGCTGGCCGCGGAAACCGCTTCCGCCGCCAACGAGCCGGCAGCCCCGGCGCCCGCGCCTGCCGCCGAGCTGGAAAAGCTTAAGGCCGAGCTTGCGGCCGCGCGCGCCGAGGCGGCCGAGTACCAGGACAAATTCCTGCGCGCCAAGGCGGAGGCTGACAACGTGCGCCGCCGGGCCGAGCAGGACATCGCGGCGGCGCGCAAGTACGCGGTGGAGCGCTTCGCCGCCGAGATCCTGCCGGTGCGCGACAGCCTGGATCTCGCGCGCAATCTCGACCTGCAGCTCGACAGCGCCACTGCCGTGCAGAAGATGCACGAGGGTCTCGACCTGACGCTCAAGCTCATGGACGGGGTCTTCCAGAAGTTTGGGCTGAGCCTGATCGACCCCAAGGGCGAAAAGTTCGATCCCAATCGCCACCAGGCCATCAGTATGGTCGAGTCGGCCAACGTGCCGCCTAACCATGTTATCGATGTGGTGCAGAAGGGCTTTCTCCTGCATGACCGGGTGCTGCGTCCGGCCATGGTCGTGGTGGCTAAGGCCCCCGCGGCCGCCGCCGAAACCACAGCGCCTCCGGCGGAAAACCCTTGAAAACCCGGGCCCTAGCCCCATTTCCAGCAGCAAGTGACTGATTTCAAACTTTCGTTATTCCTGAGGGCCACGCAATGGCAAAAATAATCGGCATCGACCTGGGCACTACCAACTCCTGTGTCGCGATCATGGAGGGCGGCAAGGTTCGGGTGATCGAGAACAGTGAGGGTGACCGCACCACACCGTCCGTCGTGGCCTTCACCGAGGACGGTGAGGTGCTGGTCGGGCAGTCGGCCAAGCGCCAGGCCATCACCAACCCGCAGAACACCCTGTACGCGGTCAAGCGCCTCATCGGCCGCAAGTTCGAGGAAGAGGTCGTGCAGCGCGACATCAAGCTCGTGCCGTACAAGATCGTGCGGGCCAAGAACGGCGACGCCTGGGTTGAGGTCCAGGGTAAGGCTATGGCGCCGCCCGAGATCTCGGCGCGCGTGCTGCAAAAGATGAAGAAGACCGCCGAGGACTACCTCGGCGAAGAGGTCAAAGAGGCGGTCATTACGGTGCCGGCCTACTTCAACGATTCGCAGCGCCAGGCCACCAAGGACGCCGGGCGTATCGCTGGCCTCGAGGTCAAACGCATCATCAACGAGCCCACGGCGGCGGCCCTCGCCTTCGGCATGGACAAGAAGCCGGGCGACTCGAAGATCGCCGTCTACGACCTGGGCGGCGGCACCTTCGATATTTCCATCATCGAGATTGCCGAGGTCGACGGCGAGCACCAGTTCGAGGTGCTCTCGACCAACGGCGACACCTTCCTCGGTGGCGAGGACTTCGACAAGCGCATCATCGATTACCTGGCCGACGAGTTCAAAAAGGACCAGGGTATCGACCTGCGCGGCGATCCGCTCGCCATGCAGCGCCTGAAGGACGCGGCCGAGAAGGCCAAGATCGAGCTGTCCTCGAGCCAGCAGACCGACGTGAACCTGCCGTACATCACCGCCGACGCCAAGGGCCCGAAGCACTTGAACGTCAAGCTCACGCGCGCCAAGCTCGAAGCGCTCACCGAGGACCTGATCGCCAGGACCATCGAGCCGTGCAAGGTCGCGCTCAAGGATGCGGGCCTGAAGGCCAGCGACATCAACGACGTGATCCTGGTGGGCGGGCAGACGCGCATGCCCAAGGTGCAGGAGGTCGTCAAGGACTTCTTCGGCCGCGAGCCGCGCAAGGAC
>CAYZVX010000110.1:0-225 GCA_964482055.1 uncultured Acidiferrobacteraceae bacterium | reverse complement strand
GCGATCCAGGGCGCCGTGCTGTCGGGCGAGGTCAAGGACGTGCTGCTGCTCGACGTGACGCCCCTGTCGCTCGGCATCGAGACCCTGGGCGGCGTCATGACCAAGATCATCACCAAGAACACCACGATCCCGACCAAGGCGAGCCAGGTGTTTTCGACCGCCGACGACAACCAGAGCGCGGTGACCGTGCACGTGCTGCAAGGCGAGCGCGAGATGGCCGCCGGC
>CAYZVX010000109.1:0-6534 GCA_964482055.1 uncultured Acidiferrobacteraceae bacterium | reverse complement strand
AGGACGTCGGCGAGCACGCGCGCCGCATCGCGCAGCAGCGTGGTCTTGCCCACGCCGGGACGGCCGAGGATGAGGATGTTGCGGCCGCTCTCGAGCAGGTCGCGCAGGATGTCGATGGTGCCGAACACCGCGCGCCCCACGCGCAGCGTGAGCCCGATCACGCGCCCCTGGCGGTTGCGGATCGCCGAGATGCGGTGCAGGGTGCGCGCGATGCCGGCGCGGTTGTCGGCGCTGAACTCGCCGACCAGGGACAGGAGGTGATCGAGATCGGCCTCGCTCACCGGCCGCTCGAGCAGGCGCGCGGCGCGCCCGGCAAAGCGCAGCTCCGCCGGCCGCCCGAGGTCGAGGACGATCTCGATGAGCTCATCGAGCGCCTGCCCGCGCGCCGCCGCTTGCAGCTCGGGCGGCAGCACGGCGAGCAGCAACGCCACGTCGTCGTTGGCGGTGTAGGACCCGGCGGGTTGAAGCGTGGCGCTGTGCATTAAGGAGACCGTCGGCGTGGCGCCGACACGCACAGCTTGCCATGGAACGCGCGCCGCCGGCAGCCCGGCGCATCAGGGTGCGCGGCCGCTGTTCGCGAGGTCGCGCCGGAACTTGGGCCAGAGGCCCGCGGCGAGCCCGGCGCTCTCGGTGCGGATCGCCACCAGCCGCCCGTACCAAACTTGGTCGCCCTCGCTGCGGTTGCCGCCGATGTAGAGCGTGCCATCCGGCATGATCGCGGGCGATGACCAATTGATGCCGTTGTAGAAGTTCTCCTTCCACTTGAGCGTACCGTCCGGATTGAGCGCATACACCACGTTGCGGTGGTCGACGAGACAGATGGTGCCGTCGGCTGCGATTGCGGGCGAGGCGCCATTGTTGTCGGAGGTCCAGATGTTGTTGTCGTCACTGCTGTTCTCAAGACCGTACTTCCACTTGAGGGTGCCGTCCGGATTGACGGCATAGAGGCTGCCGGTGCTCGTGTGGATCTGGACGCCGGTCGCGAAGTGGGTGGTGCCGTCGGCCCCAGCCGCCGGGGCCGAGCAATACACCGGCTTCTCGACGTCGAAACGCCAGACCGTGCGGTGCACCTCGATGAGATCGGGTTGTGTGACGCTGTGCGTAGCGCCGTCGTCGTCGGTCACCGTGAGCGCCACGCTGTAGCGGCCCGGCGCGGCGTACTGATGCGCGACGATCGCACCGCTGCCGGTCTCGCCGTCACCGAAGTCCCACTGGTAGCTGATGATGGTGCCGTCGTAGTCGATCGAGGCCGAGCCGTCGAGCGTCACGGTCAACGGGTAGGCGCCGCTCGTGGGAGTGGCGCTCACGAGGGCCCAGGGGTGCTGATTCGGCGCTTCGCCATCTCCTCCGCCTTTGCCACCCCCACCGCCGCAACCGCCCGTTGCCGCGAGCGCAGCGGCGAGAAGGGTGGTGCCAAGGAATCGTGACAGTTGATGCATCGAATCTGCCCCTTCTTGCTTGGTCGTGGGCTCATTCGAGCGCAAGACAACTGCGGCAGGTTGTCGCGGCGCCTGTATCGCGAAGACGAAACGGGATGCATTTGCCGCCAGGCGAGGGTATCGTTGGGCGAGTTCGCGCATCGCCCGACCATGACTTAGGGAGGAGGAACCGATGGGCAGGATCATCAAGGTCTTCTGCGGCCGCGCCGAGCAGGCCGCCCTCGCCAAGGCGCACAAGGTGATCGCGCGCTATGCGGCGTTCGTGCTGCTGCAAGTGCCGCCGGCGACGGCAAGAGCGCTCGCCCGCCGCTATCCCGTCGAAGACATCACCGCGCTCTACACGATCCAGACCGGCGAGCGGCGCATCGACACCGCGCGCCCGCGCATCGATCGCGCCGGCAAGCTGCGCGCGCACCCGGCGTACAAAGACGTCAAGCGCCTGGCGCCGGGCAGGCACCATTACCTCGTGCAGTTCATCGGTCCGATCAAGAGCGCCTGGCTCAAGGCGGTCAGGCAGGCGGGCGGGGAGCCGCGCGCGCCGCACGAGAACTTTGCCTACGTGGTGCGCGCCAACGAAAGGGAGCGCGCCCGGATCGCGGCGTTGCCGTCGGTGCGCTGGGTCGGGCATCTGCCGCACCGCGCGCGCCTGGCGCCGGGTCTGGTGTTGCCGCTCAAGGGCAAGGCGCGTGCCGAGCTGCCGCGTACGCGCAAGCGTCCCGGCGTGTTTACCGTCGAGTTCTTCGGCGCCGAAGACGTGCGCGGCGGGGTCGGGGCGATCCGCAAGCTCGGCTTCAAAGTGTTGACGAGCGATCCCAAGGCGCGGGTGGCGATCATCGAGTCGCCGGTGGCCGGCACACGCCAGCTCGAACGGCTGTCCGCGGTCCACGGCGTGCGCGCGATCCGCGAACGCGCCTTCAAGCGCACGAGCAACGACGTTGCCGCCGGCATCATGGGGACGGCGCGCAGCCTCGCAGCCAACAGCCTGGGCCTGAGCGGCAAGGGTGAGACGATCGCCGTGTGCGATACCGGCATCGACAGCGGCGACGCCGCCAGCATCCATCCGGACTTCGCCGGGCGCGTGGCTTGGATCAAGAGCTATCCGATCACCCCCGACTTCACGGCTTATATAAGGAATCCGGGTGGCGATGACGGTGCGGCCGACCTCGACAGCGGTCACGGCACGCACGTCGCGGGCTCGGCGCTCGGCAGCGGCGCGGCGAGCCGTGGTCTTTCCGGGACCAGCGGCCTCATCCGTGGGCCGGCCTATGCGGCGCGCCTCGTGTTCCAGGCCATCGAGCAGGAGCTCGACTGGAAGGATCCGGCCGACACCCAGTTCTACGGCCGTTACCTGCTGGCCGGCATTCCGGCCGATCTTTCCAGGTTGTTTGCCGGCGCCTACCGCAAGGGCGCGCGCATCCACTCGAACTCCTGGGGCGGCGGCGACCCGGGCGAGTACGACGAGCAGTGCGAGCAGCTCGACCGCTACGTGTGGGGCCACCGCACGTTCTGCGTGGTGGTAGCGGCCGGCAACGACGGCACCGACGCGGACGGCGACGGCAAGATCAATCCCATGAGCGTCACCTCGCCGGGCACGGCCAAGAACTGCATCACGGTGGGCGCCTGCGAGAACCGCCGGAGCAATTTCAACGGCGAAACCTATGGCAAGTGGTGGCCGCAGGACTACCCGGTGGCGCCGTACCGCAATGACCCGATGGCCAACAACAGCGACCAGGTGGCGGCATTCAGCAGCCGCGGCCCGACGCGCGACGGGCGCGCCAAGCCCGAGGTCGTGGCGCCCGGCACCTTCATCCTGTCGACGCGTTCCACCCGCATCGCGGCCAACAACAAGGCGTGGGCGGCGTTCCCCCCGAGCCCGCTGTATTTCCACATGGGCGGCACCAGCATGGCGACACCGCTCGTGGCCGGCGCGCTCGGCGTGATCCGCGAGTACCTGCGCAAGCAAAAACGTATCGCGAGCCCGAGCGCCGCATTGCTCAAGGCGACGCTGATCCTGGGTGCGCAGCGCCTGCCCGGATACGCGCCCGCCGGCGAGGTGCTCGACAACGCGCAAGGATTCGGGCGCGTCGACGTGGACGCAGTGCTCGCTCCACAGGCACCGGCGCGCACCGAGTTCCGCGATGTCAAGCCCGGCGTGCGCACCGGTGACCTGCGCAGCTACACGCTCAAGGTGAAATCCAACCAGGCGGCGCTGCGCGTCGTGCTGGCGTACAGCGACTACCCGGGACCGGCGCTGGTCAACAACCTCAACCTCATCGTCACCGGCCCCGACGGCGTGCGCCACGTCGGCAACCAGGCCGGCGCGAGCCTCACGCTGGATGCCCACAACAACGTCGAAGTGGTGCAGGTGCGCCGGCCGCCGGCCGGTGACTGGAGGATCGAGGTGGTCGGTTCCAACGTTCCGCAGGGACCGCAGCCGTTCGCGCTCGTCTGGCAGGCGCATCTGGGCTGACCATCGCGTCCGGATGACGGGCGCGGACCGCTGATCACGCCGCGGTTGGCGGCGGACGTTGCAGCGAGCGTGTTAGGATGCGGCGATGGCAATCTGTCGGTCATCCATGGAGGTACTCAGCCAATGAACATCGATGCGCTGAACGCAGTGGCCAAGACCATTGTCGCCAAGCAGAAGGGCGTGCTGGCGGCGGACGAAAGCAGCCCCACGATCAAGAAGCGTTTCGACGCGATCAAGCTCGAGTCCACCGAGGAGAACCGCCGCCGCTACCGCGAGTTGCTGTTTACGACCGAAGGTATCGAGCGCTATCTGGGCGGCGTCATCCTGTTTGACGAGACCATCCGGCAGGGCACGCGCGATGGCGTACCCTTTGCCAAGCTGCTGGCGAGCCGGGGGATCGTGCCCGGCATCAAGGTGGACAAGGGGGCCAAGGCGCTCGCGCTTCATCCCGGCGACAAGGTCGCCGAGGGTCTGGACGGCCTGCGCGAGCGGCTCGCCGAATACAAGCAGCTGGGTGCCAGGTTCGCCAAGTGGCGGGCGGTGATTGAGATCGACGAGCGCGATCTGCCCTCGCCGTACGCGATTCGTGCCAACGCCCATGGGCTCGCGCGTTACGCGGCGCTGTGCCAGGAAGCCGACATCGTGCCGATCGTGGAACCGGAAGTGCTGATGGACGGCGCGCACGGCATCGAGCGCTGTGAGGTGGTCACCGGGCAGGTATTGGCGGCCGTGTTCAGCGAGCTCGACGCGCACCGTGTGGTGTTCGACGGCCTGCTGCTCAAGCCGAACATGGTGATTCCCGGCATGAAGTGCCCGAAACAGGCGAGCGCGCAGCAGGTGTCCGAGGCCACGATACGGTGCCTGCGCCGCTACGTGCCGGCGGCGGTGCCCGGGATCGTGTTCCTGTCCGGCGGGCAGAGCGCGGAGGACGCCACCGATCACCTGAACGCCATGAACGCGATGGGCCCGCAGCCGTGGGAGCTGAGTTTTTCCTACGGCCGTGCGCTCCAGGCGCCGGTGCTGGCCGTCTGGAAGGGGCAGGAGGCCAACGTCGCCGCCGCGCAGAAGGTGTTCCTGCGGCGTTGCCAGCTGAACAGCCTGGCGCGCGAGGGGAAGTATGCGCGCGCCATGGAGACGGCCGCCTAGCCGGACGGGCCGGCGGCGCGGTTTCGCCGGCCCGCTAGAGGAGCAGTGTCGCCTGCGCGATGGCGAGCCCGATGGCGGCGCCGGCCAGGACGTCACTCGGATAGTGGAGTCCCAGTACCAGCCGCGACAGCGCAACCAGAGTCGCAAACGGCGCGAGCAGCCAGGCGAGTTCCGGGTAAGCGGCTGTGGCGATGACGGTAAAGCTCACCGCGTGCAGGGTGTGGCCGGACGGAAAGCTGCCGGCATCGAGTGGGCGCTCGATGAGGTCGATCTCGCGCAGCACCGAATACGGTCGCGAGCGCCCGGTGCGCGCTTTGAGGATTTTGTAGACCGCCACGCCGACGACGCCAGCGATGAGCATGCGGGCCGAAACGGACAACGCTCGCGCCCCGTACAGCAACGGCAGCAGTGCAATAAGCACGTACCAGAAGATCCCATTGCCGAGTCGACTGATCGAGGCGAAGAAGCCGGCAATCATCGGCCGCTGACAGGCGCGGTTCGAGACGATGCAGACCCGGGCCTCCGCCTGCCGGGTGCGCGCCAAGAAGCTGTGTGATGCGATCAAACCGTCTCACCCGTTTGTTGATTTTGTTGCCACTGTCTGCCGGCAGCGCGACGCGCCAATGACAGTTCGGTGAAAAAATAGTGACTGTCCGTGCGCCTTGCGGGCAAAATCTGGGTGCGAGATCAACGCGCGCGGCCAGGCGCAGTGCCAGTCAATCGAGACGACGAGGAACCCGGATGCCATACGTGAACATCAAGATAACGAAAGAGGGAGCCACGGCCGAGCAGAAGGCCAGGCTCATCAAGGGCGTGACCGATCTGCTCGCGCAGGTCCTCGGTAAGAACCCGAAGACCACCTTCGTCATCATCGAGGAGGTCGATACCGACAACTGGGGCATCGCTGGCGAGAGCGTAACCGTGCGCCGCAGGCGGGGCGACTCGTGAGCGAGCGGGGGGCTGTCGGAGGTGCCGCCCGAGGCTCGCGCCACGCGGCGGACGAGCATGTGAGGTCCCTGGCGGCGGCAAAAGGCCAGCAGCGGCACGGTTGTGCCCGAATGGCCCGCCCCGTCCTTGATTGCCATCACACCGGCGCGATGCGGCTGATCCGTGCGCCGCTCTACCTTCTCGGTCGCTGGAGTCGTACCATTGACCGTCGCCCGTCGCGGGAGCAGAAGCACAATGGAAGAAAAACCACCAGAACGGCGCCGCCACGGCGTCAAGGCCTACCTCAAGGAGTCCTTTCTCAAGAGCAGTGGCGCCCGCCCGTTGCGCATCCTCGCCGAGTACCTCGAACCCAAGAGCCGCTTCGATCACTACCAGATCGATGACACGATCGTGTTCATGGGCTCGGCGCGGCTCGTCTCGCGCGAGCAGGCCGAGGCCGAGATCGGCGCCGCCGAGCGCGGCGCGGGCGACCTGGAACGGGCGCGCCGGCGGCTCGCGATGTCGCGCTACTACGAGGACGCGCGCGAGCTG
>CAYZVX010000108.1:0-6711 GCA_964482055.1 uncultured Acidiferrobacteraceae bacterium | reverse complement strand
CTAGAAGGCAAGACCCACTTCCAGCCCGACAATGTCGCGCTGCGACTGTGGCTGGGTCACCGTGCAGATCCCCGAGGGCCCACAGAGGGTCGCGCTCGACACCGTCGCGCTATCGGACTGCGTGAGACGCAGACCGTCGTAATAAAGCGCCACGAAGGCGCGCGAGGCGGCCGGACCGAGGTCCACCTGCAGGCGCGCGAATCCGGAAGTGTCCTTGCCCGGATGCAAGGTGACATCGTCGTCGAAGCCGGCATCCGAAAGATAGACGCGCTCATAGGTCTTGAGCGGACGTTGTGCGCCGACGTGCAGTTGTGCGCGCCAGTCTTCGGCGCGGTAGTAACCGCCCAGGCCGAGCTTGCCGAGGGCAGTCAGGTAGTCCTCGGTGTAACCCTGCACGGGCGCACCCGTGACGGTTCGACCGTTGAGCAGCTCGCGCCGCCAGCCGTTCACGGCGAGTCCGCCAAACACGTCGAAGCCGACGCTACCGCCGAAACGCCAACCGCCGAGACCCTCGAACAGGTAGCCAAAATAATTGGTATTGGTCGTGGCAGGAGTGCCGTCCTGGGTCTGCCCATCGTAGTCGACCTGACCGCCGTAAACGCTGGCGGAGAGACGGTAGATCCCGCCATCGCTGGCGCGCTGCAGGCTGTCGAGCGCGGCGGTGAGCCGCAGGTGCGGTCCGCTCTCCCCCAGCAGCCGCGCGCCCGAGGCGCTGAACTCCTGCCAGCGGTAACTTTCGAGTGCGGCGCTCAGCGTGAAGCGCTCCAGCCTCGGCGCGGCCTCCTCGCTCTTGGCCTCTTCCGCTTTTGGCTCCTCAGCCAGGGCCAGGCGTGGAAGGCTGTAGCCAACCATTAGCCAAAGGGTCGCAGTTACGATACCGGCCACACGCAAGATGCGCGTGCCGGCCTCCCCCATTCTTTCCAACATGCTTCCGCCCCCCGCTGATGACGCGTGTTGTTGTGCCAGTTGTTTGAGCAGCTATCATCCTTCGGACCCGAAACCGGGGCAAGGGCTGCTCGGCGCGCAACGGATACCAGGCGCGAAGTGTCAATGCGTGTCCCCGTCGACCCGGTGCGCCCGACGTCGGACATACGCCTTGCTTTCCGTCACCGCGAACCACAAAGTAGGGTCATCAGCAGCGTTCGATGTACCCATGCGCCCGGTCACTTCGAGGGAATTCGTTCCGGCCTATGTCGCCCTGCATGCGAGCGGGGCGCTCGCGGCACGCGCGGCCGCCGCCGCGCGCCACCTTGAGGACTGCGATCTGTGCGCGCGCTACTGCCATGTCAATCGGCTGCATGGCATCGAAGGTGCCGTGTGCCGCAGCGGCGCACGCGCCGTGGTGCACAGCTTCGGGCCGCATCACGGCGAGGAGGACTGCCTGCGCGGCACGCGCGGCTCGGGCACCATCTTCTTCTCGTGGTGCAACCTGCGTTGCGTGTTCTGCCAGAACTGGGAGATCTCGCAGAAAGGCATCGGCCGCGAGGTCGAACCCGCGGAGCTTGCCGCCATGATGCTCGCGCTTCAGGCCCAGGGCTGCCACAACATCAATCTCGTCTCTCCCAGCCACGTGGTGGCGCAGATCATTCAGGCCGTCGCCATCGCCGCCGCCAAGGGGCTGCGCCTGCCGCTCGTCTACAACACCGGCGGCTACGATAGCCTCGAGGCATTGCGGCTGCTCGACGGCATCGTCGACATCTATATGCCCGACATGAAGTACGGCGACTCAAGCATCGCCCGCAAGTACTCGAAGGTAAGAAACTACGTCGAGGTCAACCGCGCCGCGGTCAAGGAGATGCACCGCCAGGTCGGCGACCTCGTGCTCGATGCGCACGGTGTGGCACAGCGCGGTCTGCTGGTGCGTCACCTGGTTCTGCCGGGGCACCTCGCCGGCACCGAGCAGGTGCTCGCCTTTCTGGCGCGCGAGATCTCCCCCGACACCTATCTCAATCTGATGGACCAGTATTACCCGTGCTACCGCGCCGAGGAGAACCCGCCGCTCGACCGTCCCATCACGGCCGCGGAGTACCGCGAGGCGCAACAGCTCGCCGCAGCCTACGGGCTCAGGCGCCTCGATCGGCGTCACGGCTGGCGCTGGCGCGAAGCGGCGCGCGAAGGCTAGGGCGGTCGTGCCTGCGCTCAGTACGGCGCCCGCGGGCTGTCGAGGAGCTCGCGCCACAGTTGTGGCAACCCGACAAGATGCGTCTGGACGAGCTCCCGCGCGCGCCCGGCCAGCTCAGCCATGCCTGCCCCTGCGGCCAGCCGCAGCTTCACGTCCACGGCCTGCGGCTCGTCGATGCGCTGACCAATACGGCTGACCAGGTAGCAGTAGGCCTCGACCACGCCGTCCAGCTCCTGCACGAGCGCCTGGGCGATGCGCCCGGCCGCGAGGTTGTACAGCTTGCCCACGTGCGTGATCGGGTTCTTGCCCGCCGCCGCTTCCATGGTCATGGGACGGTAGGGTGTGATCAGGCCATTGGCGCGATTGCCGCGCCCCACCTCGCCGTCGTCACCGCTCTCGGCCGAGGTCCCGGTGACGGTCAGGTAGATGCTGTCGGCTGTCTCGCCATCGGCGGTGTTGACGGCCACGCTGACGCCGCGCGCCCCGGCGTGGCGCGCCGCGGCGCGCGCCAGCTCGCCGATATGCGTCTTCTTGGCGAGGTAGTCGTCCATGTCGCGCACGTGCCGGCCCACCAGTGCGCAGGCCACGGTTAGCGTCGTGACGCCATCGCGCCGCACGCCCATGACCTTGACGTCTTCGCCAATCTCCGGCTGGCGAGCCTTCAAGGCGCGCTCGTTGAGCGTGTGCTCAACCGCGAGCACGACGCGCTCCAGCTCACCGAGCGGCGCGAAGCCCACACCGCAAGAGGTGTCGTTGGCGAGCGCCACGCCGCCGCGCTGGCTGCGCTCGAACAGCTCGATGAGGCCGGTGGAGCTCGGGCGGATCAGGCAGCGCACGCGCACATGACGCTCGACATCGAGCGCGTGCAGGTGCTCGCGCAGCCAGGCGCGCGCCGCTTCGATCGCGAGCTCCTCCACCGGCACGCGCACGCCGCGGTATTCGCGCGTCGCGCGCCCGCACAGGAAGATCTCGATCGGCTCGAGGACCTCGCCCGCCCCGAATGCCGGCCGCGCCGCCCCGCCCCACAACAGGCCCTTGTCGACATTGTGGTGCAGCACGAAGCCGAAGCGCTCGCGGTAGAAGCGCGACAGCCTGAGGCTAAATTGATCCGCCAGCGCATCGCACAGCGTGTCCGGATGCCCCAGGCCCTTGCGCTCGACGATCTCCACGCGCGCCGCCGCCACCGGCGGCTCAAGGAGCGGAGAGACCTCGATGCGCATGGATGCGAGCTTGGCCCAGGATGGTTTCAGGCAAAATCTGACACAGCGCGCTGCGGGGCGACTTGATGCACGTCAACGCGCCACGCCGATACCGGCGTCAGGCGCCCGCGCAAGAAGACATACAGCACCGCGCACAGTGCACGCCGCATGAAGCCGTGCCCGGCCTGCTCAACGAGCGTCAACATTTGCACGCTGTTCTCGAGCGGCGGGGTCGAGCCCGGGCATGGGCGGCGGCGGCGGCCTCGATGCCGTTAGCGCGCGGCGGACCCGCCGTTCGCCTTGACGAGCGCGCCGATACGGACGCCAACGAGTCGCACCTCGCGGGTCAGGGGGAAGCGCGCCAGGCAACGCAGCGCCGCTGCCTGCAGCGTTTCGGGATCATCGCTCGCCGCCGCCAGCGTCACGGCGTGGGTGTGCGTCTCGAAGTCGGCGTAGCGCAGCTTGACCGCGAGTTGCCGTCCCCGGTACCCCTCCGCCCGCAGCCGCGCGGCGAGCTCGCGCGTGAGGCCAGCGGTCGCGCGGCGCAGCCGTTGCCAGTCGCCGACGTCGCGCTGAAAGGTCACTTCGTGGCTGAGCGACTTCGGTCGCCAGTGCGTGACCAAGGGGCTGTCATCGATCCCATGCGCGGCATTGTGCAGATACTGGCCGTGTGCCGGCCCGAACTCCGCGCGCAGCCGCTCCGCCGGCAGTTGTGCCAGCTCGCCGATCGTGCGCACACCGAGGCGCGCGAGCCGCGCCTCGGTCTTCGGCCCGACCCCCCAGAGCTTGCGCACCGGCAGCGGCCAGACGCGCGTCGCGACATCTGCGGGCGTGAGCACCGTGAGCCCGCCGGGCTTTTCCAGGTCGGAGGCGATCTTGGCGAGCAGCTTGTTGGGCGCGATGCCGACCGAGCACGCCAGGCCGGTGCGCGCGGCGATGCGCTCCTGGATGGCGCGCGCGATCTGCTCGGAGGGCTCCGGACGCGACGAGACATCGAGAAACGCCTCGTCGATGCCGGCATCCTCCATCACCGGTGAAAACTCGCGCAACACCTGCTTGACCTCGCGCGCGACGCGCGCGTAAGTGTCGAAGTCGACCGGCAGGAACACAGCCTGCGGACAACGCCGCCACGCCGTGCGCAACGGCATGCCGGAGCGGATGCCGAAGGCGCGCGCCGCGTAGGACGCGGTCGACACCACGCCGCGCGCGTGCGGGTCGCCACGCCCGCCAATGACGAGCGGGCGACCGCGCAACTCCGGATGGCGCTGAAGCTCGATGGCGGCGAAGAACGCATCCATGTCGACGTGGGCGATGCGGCGCATGCGGGCGGCGGGCTAGCGCAGCATGCCGGTGATGATCACGTCGACCGCCTGCTCCGGCGCCAGCCCGTGCGCCATCAGGGTCTCGAGCTGGTTCTGGTCGACGGTGCCGACCGCCGCCTCGTGCGTGATCTTGGCGAGCGGATGCTCCACATCCACGATCGGCTCGGCGCGCGCGTGCGCCTCATCGCGCACCAGCTCCAGGCAGTCCATGTGCCCGCGCGCGCCGGCGGCCAGACCGCGCGTAATGCCGATCACCTCGGCGTGTGCCTGCTGCTCGACCGCCACGCGCGTCTTGATGAGCCCGCGGGCGTTGCGCCCGGCGAGAACCATCTCGTCGCTGATGCGAATCTCGTCGCGCGCATGCCCGAAAACCCGTGCGCGCATCTCCGCCACGGCATCCTCGCCAACCTCGACGGTGTAATCGAGCGCGAGCCGCCCGACCAGGCCGGTGGTGAGCAGGAAATCCGACACCAGACGGGCGCGTGGACCGACACGCACGCGCGCCTCGGGAAGGACCGTGATGCCGCCCGATGGCCCGTGATAGTGCCCTTCCGAGTAGCGCAGCACCGCACCCTCGGCGAGCTCGATCTGGGCGCTCATGCGGTGCTCGGCGAGCTCGGCGTTGGGAAACAGACAATGCGCCAGCAGCGTGGCCGAGGCGTGCGGCTCGAGGCGAATCCGCAGGCGCAATTCCTGGCGGCCCTGCGCGCCGAGCAGCCCCACGCAGGTATGGATGGGGTGTGCCAGTACCGCGCCGCCGGCCACCGTGATGTCGGCCAGCACGACATCGTTTTCCGCGCGCGTGCGGATATCGACGCCCGGGATCGTCTGCTGGCTCAGGAGCTCGCTGCCCTCGACGACCCAATGCGCCGTGCGTGGATCGGTGAGCGTAGCGGCATCCCCGTACACCGTATAGAGCGCCTTGAGCAGGTCGTCGACCGCGCTCATCGGCACACCCTGCCGTCACAGACCGCGCAGGCCCGCGCCAGGTAGCGCTCGGCAATCGCCGCAGGCGTGCCCGTGGCGATGATGCGCCCACCGCACAGGTAGGAAGCGCGATCCGCCACGCGCGCGATCTCCTGTTGGTGCGTGATCAGCAGCACCGACGCACCGTCGTCGGTGAAATGCCGGATCACGCCCGCGATCTCCTCGATCGACAGCAGGTCGATGCCGGAGGCCGGCTCGTCCAGGATGGCGAGCCGCGGGCGCAGGGCGAGCACCGAGGCGAGCTCAATGCGCTTGCGCTCCCCGCCGCTCAGGGTCTTGTCGAGCGCGCGATCGAGATAGGCCTCGGGGGCGAGCCCCACGCGGCGCAAAGCCTCGCCCGCATCGATCGATCCGAGCGCAAGGTAGTCGCGCACCCGCAGACCGTCGAAGCGCGCCGGTTCCTGCCAGGCGAGCGTGATGCCAAGCCGCGCGCGTTCGTGCATGGGCAGCGCGTCAATGAGCTGGCCGCGAAAACGGATGTGGCCGGCGCTCGGTACATAACCGCTCGCGCCCATGATCAGGTTGGCGAGCGTGGTCTTGCCCGTGCCGTTGGCGCCGAGGAGCGCATGAATCTCGCGCTCGCTGATGGCGAGATCGAGGTCCTGCAGGATGTCGCGCGCATCGACGCGGAATCCGAGCCCCTCGATCTGCAGCATCGCCATGGGTTGCGCCGCCTCCTCGAATTGACAGGATAATGCAGCGCGCCGCGCCTGCCCATCGCGCGCCACTGCGCCTATACTGCGCACCGGCCACGCCCGTGCCGGCCGTGCAGCGCCCGGCGCGCGCACGCCGCCGGCAACACCACCGCCACCAATTCGGACGCATCGTCGCCGGCGCCGGGCGCGATGCCCGACCCACCGGTTGGAGGAGTAGACACTGAGCGCACGAAGCCGCCACCAGCAATCCAGCCGTGATCTCAATGCGCTGATCGACGCCGCCCTGCTCGAACCGCGCCGGCACGAGACCTGGGCCGTCGCCCGCACCTTCCCCAGGTCCGACGTCACCACGCTGGGCGAACGCGTGCGCCGGCGCGCCACGGGGCGCGCGCGTGGGGGCGGCTCGCGGGCCAGCGCCGCCCGCG
>CAYZVX010000107.1:0-6894 GCA_964482055.1 uncultured Acidiferrobacteraceae bacterium | reverse complement strand
TTGGGGACGCCAGTGTTGTCGTGCAGAACGAGGCGCCAGAGAAAGCTGAGCTCAACAGCTTAGCTGGTTTTTTTGATTTCAAACGGCGACCAGCGACTGTGCCGAGCGTTCCTGGCGCTGCCGCTTGTTCGTTATACGTACTTGTTCGTTATCCGTATTTTAGGTCGTCGGTGCGGCACCCGTTACCACAGGGCCTGCCGGATGCCAAATCCTGCTGCCATCGGCATCTGACAGCACCCGCGGTGTCCCAGGCAAATTCCGAAACAATTCAAATTTATGGATTACCTAACCGTCTGTCGCGAGGCGGATGCGAACCTCAATTCTAAGTTAGTCTTCCGCCACCTCTTATCAGTTGTTTCTCCCCTGGTCCAGTCGCAAGGCGCGATACAATGTCGACTCCCTCCGTGACCGAGCGCCTTTGTCGAGCAACCGTATTCCGACATGCTGGGCGGCTTTCTGTCCGGAGCAATTGCGCGTTTGACACATAACATACCGACCGGTATGCTCATGCCATGTCCGCCCGTCAACCTGACGTCACGCGCGAGAAAATCCTGGACGCCGCGTTCCAGGAGATCTACCGCCACGGCTTCCAGGCCGCGAGCCTGAGCAACATTCTTGCCGACACCGGCCTCACCAAAGGCGCGCTGTATCACCATTTCCCCGACAAGGACCACCTCGGCTTTGCTGTGATCGAGGAGGTCATCCGCGAAGGCCTGGACGCGATGCTGTTCACGCCGCTGCGCGAGGCCGACGATCCGCTGGCGACGCTGCGCGAGATCGTCCGCCGCAAGGCCGAGAAGGCGACGCTCGAAACCGTCAAGCTCGGTTGTCCGCTCAACAACCTGATGCAGGAGATGAGCCCGCTTGACGCGCAGTTCCGCAGGCGCCTCAATGAATTGCTCGTAACGTGGCAGGACGCGGTGCAGGACGCGCTCAAACGGGCGCAGAAGGAGGGCAAGTTGCGCAAGCATGTGGACTGCCGCGCCGCCGCGCTGTTCATCGTCTCGGCCTGGGAGGGATGTGTGGGCGTGGCCAAGAACCTTCAATCGGCGCAGGAATTTCGCCTGTGCATGAAGCAGCTCGACGACTATATCGCGAGTCTGAGGGCATGAATTTTTTTTGAGCATAAACATACCGATTGGTATGTTCTCGGATAACACAAGAAGGAGCCGCGCATGACGACAACCACGGCCGTGACCGTCCAGGCGCCTGCCGTGATCAACGGGAGCGAGCAGCAAACCTATTTGACACCGGCGTTGCGAGCGCTCGCGCAGTTCTATGCCGCTTTCAACGGGCGTGATCTCGACGCCATTTCCCGCAACTGGGAGCAATCAGACGAGATCGCCATGGATAACCCACTCGGGGGCATCAAGCGCGGCTGGAATGAAATCCGGGGCGTCTATGAGCGTCTGCTCAACGGCCCGGCGCGTGTGTATGTCGAGTTCTACGATTACTCCCTGCACGAATCACTGGAGATGTTCTACGTCGTCGGCCGCGAGCGGGGCCGGTTTGTACTCGGCGACGAGGAAATCGCGCTCGCCATTCGCACCAGCCGCGTCTTCCGCAAGCGCAACGGATCGTGGTGGCAGGTTCATCACCACGGTTCGATCGACGACGCGGCGCTGCTTGAGCGCTACCAGACCGCAGTCCTCGGGCGCCCTGCCGGCGCCTGAGCGCTGCTTTCCATAAACCGCAACCGAAAGAGGAGACGACCATGAATGCCGATATGGAACTCGACGTCCGCGGGTTGAATTGTCCGCTGCCGATCCTGCGCGCCAAGAAGGCGCTGAATGGCCTGACAGCCGGGAAGGTGCTGAAGGTGACGGCGACGGATCCTGGCGCCGTCAAGGACTTCGCCGCCTTCGCCCGGCAAACCGGCAATGAACTGCTGTCGTCGTCCGAGGAAGGCGGGGAATACGTCTTCCTTTTGAAAAAGCACTGACCCAAGGGGAACCGACATGAAACTGTGCTATCCCCCCCGGCACCTGTTCCCCGTCACCGCACATCGTAATGCGCGAACTGGGACTGCCGGTCGACCTGGTTAAAGTGGACTTGGGTACACGCAAGACCGCCGACGGCGGCGACTATCTGGCCGTCAATCCCAAGGGCTACGTGCCGGTGCTGCAACTGGACGACGGCAGCGTGCTTACCGAGGGGGTGGCGATCGTGCAATACCTCGCTGACCGCGCGCCGGCGGTGAAGCTGGCGCCGGCGGCCGGCACCCCGGCGCGTTACCGGCTGATGGAATGGCTAAATTTCCTTACGTCCGAAATCCATAATGGATTCTCGCCGCTGTTCAACTCGAAACTGTCCGAAGAAGCCAAGGGCATCTTGCGCGAAAAACTGGAAAACCGTTTCGATTACCTGAGTACACGGTTGCACGACAAGCCGTATCTGATGGGCGATAACTACACCGTCGCCAACGCCTACCTGTTCGCGATGCTCGGCTGGTGCGGCCTGACCGGCATCGACCTTAAGAAATGGCCGGTGCTGACCGCCTACCGCGAGCGCATCGCCGCACGTCCGGCGGTGCATGCGGCGATGAAGGCCGAAGGCCTGATCAAGGCCTGACGAATGTCGACAACAAACGCAAAGGAGCGATCCATGAATACGAGTAGTCGTGTAGCAGGGCAGATGGCGATGCAGGGCGCCGCCATGTCGGTGGCCGAAGCGATCGAGACCCGCCGCGCCATCAAGGCATTCGACCCGCACCACCGGCTGACGGCGGCGGAAACCGAGCGGCTGCTGGCGCTCGCCCTCATGGCGCCGACCGCGTTCAACATCCAGAACTGGCGCTTCGTGCTGGTACGCGATCCCGAACTGAGAAGGCAGATACGCGCGGTCGCTTGGGACCAGGCGCAGGTGACGGATGCCTCGTTGCTGGTGGTGTTGTGCGCCGACCTCAAGGCCTGGGAGAAACAGCCGGCGCGCTATTGGCGCAATGCGCCGAAGGGCGTGCAGGACTTCATCGTGCCGGCGATCCACGAGTACTACGCCGGCCGCGAACAGGTGCAGCGCGACGAAGCCATGCGCTCCTGCGGGCTGGCCGCCATGACGCTGATGCTGGCGGCGAAGGAGATGGGCTACGACTCCTGCCCCATGGACGGTTTCGACTTCGACGCTGTGGGGAGACTCATTAATCTCCCCAAGGATTACGTCATTGCCATGTTCGTCGCCATCGGCAAGGGCGTCAAAGCGCCATGGCCGCGCGGCGGACAACTGCCGCTGACGGAGGTCGTCATCGAGAACCGTTTCGCGTAAGCGCTCGAACTCAAGGCTCTCCCCAAAGTTCGCCCGCGCTCCCTCCGGCGCGGGCATTTTTTAATCCTTGCCGCCGTTGGCGCGCAGGCGCCACTCTCGCCACATCAGGCACGCCGCCAGAATCACGGCTGGCGTGAGCACGGCAACGCTCAGTATGCCGCCGACCGCTGGCCACCGTCTTCTGCACCTCCATGACGTTGAGTCCGTAGCGCGCCGGTCAGGCGCTCGGAGAACACTGACACCGTGCCGACCTCCTCGAGCCTGCTTAGCGCGGGCCCGTGTCGGCGCGTCTTGATCGGTTCACGAACCCGCCCGGCAATTCGTCAAACGGCGTACCTGTTCGGGTGGGGTGTGCGCGAGCCGGCCAGTACTGCAACTTGACGCTGCATCCTCCGATCTGTACATTTGATATGTACAGATCAGGGAGACGCCATGAAACCCGTCAAGGTCACCGATTTCCGCGCGCATTTGCCGAAGTATCTGGCCAAGGCCGAGGCCGGCGAGACCGTCACGGTGCTCTCCCGCGGGCGGCCCATCGCCCGCCTGGTGCCGGCCGCTGGCGCCAGCGAGAGCGCGCGTGAAAAGCTTATCGCCCTGCGCAAACTGGCACGGATCGGAGATGTGATATCCCCCCTCGAGGTCGAATGGGGCGCCACGCGTGGTCGTTCTTGATACCAACGCGCTCATCTTCGATGCCCTGAATCCCGCGCGGCTGAGCCGCAAGGCGCGCGGCCTGATAGAGCGGGCTCACAAACGCAATGACCTGTGTTGCAGCGATATCAGTCTGTGGGAAATTGCCATGCTGGTCGCCAAGGGCAGGCTGGACCCGGGTACCAGCGCGCTGGAGTTCATCAAGCTTGCGCTGGCCGCCCGTTCCATAGAGACGTTACCGATCACGCCGGAAATCGCCGAGTTATCCACGAAGCTGCCGGAGGCGGTGAGTGCGGATCCCGCCGATCGGCTGATCGCGGCCACTGCGATCCACCATAGGGCCACGCTGATCTCAATCGATACCAATCTCAAGAAGGCCGGGCTTTCGGTTGCGGTGGTGGGCTGAAACAAGTCCGCCGCATTTTTTGGCAAGGGCGTCGCAAGGCGCGCGCCTTGTGATTGTTGGACGTAAGAACTCCCTACAAATAGCTAAGAGAGGTAGAGAAGGTTGCTGGGTGGTCGTCAATTTGGGCGGCTATCGGAGACTTGAGCATTTGGACAACTAAGGAATCCCCTTGGGAACGCCAGACAAGAAGGCCAGCACACAGCCGGCCTTATTGTTTGACACGCCGGCAAGTCAATCGAACGCTCGGGTTCGGCCAGCGCACGTCGCAAGCGCGCGTGGGCGAGTTGTGCGAAGGACGCTGGCAGCGAAGCGGCGCGATGTTGCAATGGTCGAGCAATTCTCGAGACGGTCGACCTTGCACCGCTCCCGCGATCTAAGCACGGCGCATTATGATCGTCGAGCCGGCACGGACAAGCTGCCGCTATCGCTGCCTGCGCAGGCTGTCCGCATTTGTTTTCGCGCGCGCCCGATTGCTGGCCAAAGAACAGACCGCCATCGCCTCTGCAACCTGGCTTCGCACGAAACGCAGAATCAATCGGGGTAATGAAGCGCCGCGCAACATCGCGCGCCCTGCGCTCGCGTGTGTTGCGGCGTGGATGCTAATGCTGCCGTGATGTAACGCCGTAGCGCTCATCACTTTAACGTCGTGCGTTGACAGCGGTACGCAGTGGGGCTCGCGAATGCGACAACGATCGGTCGCACCTGAGATGCACGGCTCCGGGGAGGGTGCAAGCGGATCGTCAGGGATGCGATGCGGCTGATCTAAATAATCGCTCAGTGCCGGTAGACACAACCGTCCAGCCCTGAGCGCTCCGTAGTGATCGAGACGAAATGGAAAGCTGTCATTACACCGTCACAAGTTTGAAGCAGTGTGATTCGTGAACACGTACACGAGCATCTCTGCGCGTCGCGCAATCCGACGTTTTGCTAACAAGGCTTCAGATCCGCATCGCTCGCGCGAGCGCATGCAGTTACGTCGTGCGAAAGCGCGCCAGAAAAATGGTGCTACAACCTTTGTGTGTCGATGCCGTTACACAAGGGAATGGCAATGAATTGCTTGGCGCACGCGCCGACATCATTCAGAATCTCGGCTCGTTGCGCGAGCGACGCGCGCACGGATGCACAACATCATTTGCAGTAGCATGTGCAATCATCACCGTGCGCGTAACTGACTCAAAGATCAGTCGGTGCGGAAACGTATGATGGTTGTGTCGCACCGAACAAGAAGCGCGGATGCGCGGTCAAGAGCAAAGCGGGGGAACCGCGTTGAGAATTTTCAAGCACTTTGTGCCGACCCAGATTCTGGCACTGGCGGCGGTGGATGCCGTGGTGCTGTGCGCGTCGATGTACGCGGGTATCGCGCTGCGGTTCTTCGGCGGGGGGCTGGATGCGCAGCAAGAGCTTCTTCCGATCTATCCCAAGGCCCTCGCGTTTGCTGCGATGATGCTGGTAACGCACAGCGCGATGGGGCTGTACACGCGCGACATCGTGCGCGGCAACTGGGACTACTCGGTACGTTTCTTTGCGAGCTTCGTGCTCGGCACGGCGTTGATGACGATCGTGTTCTACGCCTTTCCCGGATTGTTTCTCGGTCGCGGCGCCTTCGCGCTCACGGTCGCTTGCGCCGTCGCCTTATCGATCCTCGCGCGGGCGGTGTTCTTGCATGTGGTCGATCGTGATGCGTTGCGGCGGCGCATTCTGGTTCTCGGGACCGGTACTCGCGCGGCGAGCGTGGAAGAGATGATCCGGCGCCACAATCTGAACCACCGGATCGAGCTGGTCGGCTACCTGCCGATGGGCAGCACCTGCCACGACGTGGACGAGTCGAAGATCATCAAAGACGACCTGCCGCTGCTTGCGATCGCTACGCGCTACGGTGTGGAGGAGCTAGTGGTGGGGATTCGCGACCGGCGCCAAGGCGGCGTGCCGATCCGGGAGCTGCTCGAATGCAAGCTCGAGGGCATCAACATCGTCGACCTATCGAGCTTCTTTGAACGCGAAACGGGTCATGTCCAGCTCGATTCCCTCAATCCGAGCTGGATGGTGTTTTCCGACGGATTCTGCCGGACCTCGTACCGCAATGCGTCGAAGCGCATCGTGGACGTCGTGGCGGGCGTAGCGCTGTTGATCGCCGCCGCGCCGCTCATGGTGTTGACGGCGGTCGCGATCGCTGCAGAGACGGGCCGACCGATCCTGTACCGGCAGCTGCGCATCGGGGAGTGCGGGCATCCGTTCGAGCTGCTCAAGTTCCGCAGCATGCGCGTGGATGCCGAGCGCGGCGGGGTCGCGCAATGGGCGCAGCGCAACGACGCGCGCATCACGCGCGTCGGGCGCGTCATTCGCACGTTGCGCATCGACGAGCTGCCGCAGCTGTTCAACGTGCTCAAGGGCGATATGAGCCTGGTCGGCCCACGGCCGGAACGACCGCAGTTCGTCGAGGAGCTGAGGCGGCGGATTCCTTTCTATTCAAGCCGCCACACGGTCAAACCGGGGCTCACGGGATGGGCGCAGATCCGCTACCCGTATGGGGCGTCGGTGGAGGACGCTCGGCAGAAACTGCAGTACGACCTTTACTA
>CAYZVX010000106.1:0-7039 GCA_964482055.1 uncultured Acidiferrobacteraceae bacterium | reverse complement strand
CCGAACGTTCGGTACACGAGCCCATAGGCCGACAGTCGCGCTAGCGGAGACCGGATATCCGTCGCCCGCTTGTAGTTCACGTTTGCGAAAAACCGCATTCCCCTTTCCCGCAGCTGTCCCGCCTGCTCCGGCGCAAGCTCGCATATCAGGTCGAGCAGATCGAGTGAGTCCTCGCACCACTGGCGCACGCGCGCAACATGGGTGAACTTGGCACTGTGCCAACGAGCGCCCGCTTTCACCGCATCGACGTCGATACGGCCCTGGCGATGGCCGAGGCGCGCGATCGCCATGACGTCCTGGAACAGGTTGTGGCGCGAACGCAGACCGCCAATGGCCCGCAAACCCTCCGTATTGAACAAGGTTGCGCAGATGTATATCGAGGTCTTGCCGGCGAACCAGCCGAGGAAAAAATCGCCGGTCGATGTGCCGGCCATGGGATTGCGGCCTTCTTCCAGCACCGTACCATTCGCATCGATGATACGCACGGCGGTGCGGATGATTCCATGGTTCGTCTGGTAGCCGCCGGCACGCATGCAGACTTCGACGAAATCGGGATCTATCTTGTCGTCGTCCGGTAGCATGAGGAAATACGCCCCGCGCGCCTGCGCAAGACAAAAGTTGAAATTGTCGTTCGGGATGAGTCCTTTTTCCTGCCGAAAATAACGAATGCGCGGATCGGCGTAGCTGCGCACGACCTCTTCAGTGTTGTCCGTCGAGGCATTGTCGGAAACCACGATCTCGATGTTCGGATACGTCTGCGCGAGCGCGCATTCGAGCGCTTCCCGCAGGTAACCGTTGGCACGGTTGTACGTGGGAATGCCGATTGTAACAAACGGCAAGTCTGCCATACGTCAGCCCACTGATGCTGCCGCGGCGAGGCCCGCATGCGCGCGCCGAAACTCCGGCGTGTAGTCAGGTTGTGCCGAACTGTCGCGCCCGGCAACCATGCTCTCGATGGTCGCGAACAAATCGCAATTGTTATTCATGAAGTATTCGTACCAGAGGATGAAACTAAGCCCATTCCAGTTGCTTCGCAGCCTATCCTTGCGCCCGAGGTTTACGAACGGATTGCGAGTTCGCGCCAGTATCACCTCCACGACATCGCCGTAGTGCGAAAAGAACCTCTCGTAGGGATACGGGAACCCCATCTTCACCCGCCGCCAGACGACTTCGGGCGGCAGCAGCGGCTCCATCGCCTTGCGCAGGATCCATTTGTGCCAGCCGTTGCGAATGAGATAGGTCGTCGGCAACCGGGTACCGAGCTCCACCACGCGGTAGTCGAGGAACGGGCATCGCGCCTCGAATGGAATCCCCATGTAGGTCTTCTCACCGGACAGCAACCAATACGGTATCCGCGTGTTGAGGAACTCCTCGCGCTGGAAAGCGCTGTATAAGAGGTGATGGTGCTGGCGTGCCGGCGTCGGGATGCCGCGTATGTACTGGGTCTCGAGCGCCGGGATTGCCGTTTTCAGGGCGCGCACGAGGCGCCGAAGTCCGAGCGAAAATGCGACCTCCCGCAGCACTCCACTGACGAGTGACGGACCGACTCCCCGCTCCGTCCAGTGGCGCACATTCGCCAGCGCCTGTGCCCAACGACCGCGCAGCAGGTTCTCGATCTGCGCCTTCCAGAAATAGGCGGCATAACCGCCGAAGACCTCGTCACCGGCCGCGCCGGTCAGCACGACCTTGGTGCCGTCGACCCGCATGAGCGACCAGATCACCTGGCTCACCTGCATGTTGGGCGAGTGGTAGGGCTCTTCCTGCAAGCGCGTGAACGCCGTCACCTGCTGCCAGAATGCGTTGAGATCCGGGTCCAGGACGCGGTAGTCCGCGTTGTAGCGCTCGGCCACCGCGCGCGCGTAGGGTTCCTCGTCCCATTTTGGATCGGGGTACTTGACGGTATACGTGGTCACGCGCTCGCGCTGATGATGCGAGGCGAGCGCCAGCACGGTCGAGGAGTCCATGCCACCCGAGAGCTCGAGCGCGAGCGGCACATCCGCGCGCAGCCGCAGCCGCACGGCGTCGTCGAGCAGGTCGCGCACTCTTGCGGCCGCCTCGTCGGTCGAGATATCCGACTCGCTCAGCCGCCGCATCGGCAGTTCCCAGAAGCGACGGATGCCATCCGGAAAACGGTCGTCGATGACCGCCCAACTGCCTGCCGGCAATACCCGAACGCCCTCGAAAAACGTTTCGTTGTCGAGGTCACGCCGTCCATCCACGCACCAGTGCCAAACGGCGCACTCGTTGACCCGCTTGACCGCCGCCACCTCAGGCACGCACAGCAGCGCCTTGATCTCGGAGGCGAAGTAGAGCCGCTCAGCGATCCGGGTCCAGTACAGCGGCTTCTTGCCGAGCCGGTCGCGGCTCAAGATAAGGCGACGCGCACGGAAATCGTACAGCGCCAGCGCCCAGAAGCCGTTGAAGCGCGCGAAGCAGTCGGTGCCCCAGGTCCGATACGCCTCGATCAATACCTCGGTGTCGGAGTTCGAGCGGAAGCGTATTCCTTGGTCCGCGAGCTCTTCACGCAATTCGAGATAGTTGTAGATCTCGCCGTTAAAGACAACACAGCATGATTCGTCCGCCGCGAACAGCGGCTGGTGACCGGCCGGCGACAGATCGATGATGGAGAAGCGTCGGTGCGCGAGCGCGATGGCACCAAGCGGCTGCGCCGTGCCGATGTGCGGCAGCCTGTCTTTGAGCGCGGCGGGGCTCGCCGGTCCGCAATAGTGGGCATGGCGACCGGTCGCCGGATCGATTAACACATAGCCTTCGTCGTCCGGCCCGCGATGCCGGATGGCGTCGGCCATGGCCCGCAGCAAGGCCGGCTCGGCCGGCCGGCCCGCAAAGTCAACGATACCTGCTATGCCGCACATTGCGCGGAGGACTCCGGCGATTGCACTCGTTGGGCGAGCGGACTCTGCCGCTCACGAAGCGCGGCGTCGCGCAGTAGTCTGGAAACGACCATGGTTGCGCCCGCACCTTCACCACCTGAACCACAGCGCCTGGCGGGCGCGCCGCAACGCCTGGTACAGGCCCGGCCGCGCATGCTCGAAGTGCGGGTTGACCGGGAAGTCCAACAGCCGTGGCCAGAGCGCGCCGATTGTCGCTTCGAACAGCGCCGGCCGCGCGCCCTTGCGGGCGGACGGGGCCGCCGCCAGCATGGTCTCGAGCAGCTCGCGGCAGTTGAACGGTGTGAGGATCTCCGCCCAGGCAATGTCGAATTCGGCCTCGACCGTCGCCAGCCAGGCGCCGCAGTCGATTTCCCACATATATAGGTCGAGCGGATGGATGCCGCAGCCGGCGTCGACACCTTCGAGCCAGCGCGCGAAACTTTCGATCGCGACGGGTTCCGTGCGGTAGCCGCCAAGGCGCGCGAGGTAGCGCGCCGTGACCGGCAGGCGCTCGGCGAGCGGCAGCCGCCGCCGAAAGGCGCATCTGCCCACCTCCCCGCCGCTGCCGGTGAGCGCCGCCTTGCGCCGCCCAAACCGTGCGTACAAGGCCGCCGCATCGGGCAGATAGTGCGCATGGGCCGTGGCGCTGCTCGCCTCGAACACTCGCGCGAAACGCGGGTCGACGGTGGCGCAGGCGCGCACGACCGTATGACTCAACCCGAGCTCGGCCAGCATCGCTGCGGCCACCGCCACATCGGGCGGGTCGTCTTTCTGGTGCCACTGCTGCACGGTGACATAGGTCGGGCGCGCGCCGAGGTCGCGGCACGCCGCGAGCACCGTGCGGCTATCGATGCCGGCGGTGACGGCGACGGCCAGATCGAAGCGCTGTGCGGCCGCCTGCACGATTCCGCGCAGCAGCCGCGCCGCGCGCACCGCGGCCTCCTCCACGGCTAGCCGCGGCAGGCGCTCCCGCGGCCAGTAACGATCCGCCCGGCGGCCCGCGAGATCGAGCAGGTGGTTGGGCAGCAGCCGGCGCACGGCGGCATACGGCGTCCAGTCCGCGGGCCAGGCGGCCTCAGCATCGGCGCGGAAGGCGGCCGATTGCAGGAATGCGTTCGCTTGCGCATCGATCGTGGCGCCGGCCATGCGCGCCACCACGGCGGCATCGGATGCGACACAGGGGTGCCCGTCGGCGGCGCGCGCAAAAAACGCCTGGCGCAACCCGAGCGCGTCGTGAACGAGATACGACTCGCCTTCGCCGCCCACGATGATCAGCCAGCGGCCGCCGTAGCGGCGCGTCGCGCGCACGAGCTCCGCGCGGCTTGCGGCCTGCGGCCCGAGCTCGTGCAGGATCTCGGCGTTACCGGCCTGCGGCGCGTACGGATCGAGCATATGCCCGACGAGCGTCAAGGTCCGCGACCCCGCCGTGGACTGCGTGACGGCGAGCCCGGGGTGCGCGCGCAGCGCGAGCGCCCCGTCGATCGCAACGCGCGGCCAGTGCGCCGGCACCGGCAACGGTTCGCTCCCGAGCACGAACTGGCCGCAGCGGTAGAGCCGGTCCTGGATCACGGCGCCCGAATGCCCGCCGCCCGCCAACGAGCCCGCGCCGCTGCTCCCGCTGGGCCGAGCGCCCCGATGCGGAATGCGCGCCGCTGCCGCGGCCGCCCGAAAAACTGACTGCCCTGCCGCCGTCATGCACGCACTCCCGCAACGCCACCGCGCCGCACGCCGAATGGCCATGCGCTTCGGTTCATCGGCGCGGCGCTCCGCCGAAATCTCGGACCACGACTCGCGCGACACCGAGTGCGGCAAGCTCGGCCTGCTGGTGCGCCAGTCGCGTCTCCTCCATCGGCGCGGTCCCCGTGCGAAACACGTACCCTACGAGCCCCGGCTCGTCTTCGCCGATGAGCGGGCATGCGCTCAGCGCATCGCGCACCGCGGCGGTCGCTTCCACGATCTTCAACATGAGCCAATGGGGGTCACCGTCGTCTCCCGGCACGAGACGCGCGCCCCACTTGCGCTTGTACTGCAACACCCCGTCGGCAAGGAACGGCCGCACACCGCCGAGCAAGGCGCGCTCGAAGCCGGCGGCGGCCAGATGCTGCACGGCGTGCCCATAAAGCGCGGCCAGCACCCCCTGCGCGAGCAGCGCACGGTCGCCGTCGCGCACGCCAAGCACCCACCAGTGAGGGGCACCCTGCGGCGGATACAGCACGACCATGCCGGCAATGGGCGTGCCGGCGCGGTGAACCTCGAGCAGCTCGGCGTTGCGACACCCTTCCTGAAACTGCTCAGCCGTCATGTACACGGCGCGATCACTGAAACCGGCGAGCGCATAGGGCAGATACAGCTCGCGATAGAAGCGTTCGAACGCGCCCGCGCCGGTCGCAACGCGCACTTCCAGGCCGTTTGTTTTAACCTTGCGCAGGTCGCTCTTGATCCCATCGCTCTTGTGCATGCGCTCGCGGGCATGCGCCAGCTCGAGCTCCGTGCGCACCCAGCCGCGCATCCAGATGGCCGCGTCGCCGGCAAGGGCTTCAAGGCGCGATCGGTCGGTCGTGTCGAGCAGCACGAGATCGGGCCGCGCCCCGCGCGCGGCCGCCGGCAAGCGCGCGTACCACGCGCGGTGATGCCGCTGCGATGCCCCGTCCGCAAACAACCGGTCGCCCACGTAATTCTTGGTCTGCAGGTGCCCGCCGAGGAGCGCGCGCAGGCGCTCGCCGCCCACGCGCTCTGGACCGTCGACCGCCCACAGATCGATGCGCCGGGCATCGAGCCAGGCGCGTGCTGCCCGCACCAGGTGGCGCAAGGGCGCGATGCGCTTTAGCGCCGTGCGCAGCGTGTCATGGAGCTGGCTCACGGGCGAAAGTTCGGCGGCATTCGCCGCATCAAGGCAGACTTGCGGGGACATCTTTCGATCGCGCGAGCGTTCCGCTACGGCAAAGCGGCTGAAACCGTCCATACGTGAGGCTGCGCCACAACCATTCGGCAGGACCGAAGCGGAAGTGCGCGAGCCACAGGCTGCTCGCCAGGAGCTGGGTCGCATAGATCGCCACCGCCAAGGCAACGGCCTGGGCCGAGCCAAGCTGCGTGTAGAGCGCCAATCCATAGCCATAGAAGATCGACGTCGCAATGAGCGACTGCAACAGGTAGTTCGTGAGCGCCATGCGCCCGACCGCCGCAACCGGGCGCAGCCAGGCCCGGGCACCTTCGCCGGCCAGCAGCCGCTGCACGCCGAGCACGTACAGAAGACAGAGCGCGGGTCCGCCGAGCGCAAGCCCGGCGGCCGCGAAGCCGCGGCGCTCGGCCAACTCGCCGTAGACGAATGCAGCATTCAGCGCAACCGCCGTCGCAGCCAGCAAGACGATCTTCCATCGTCCGGCGGCGAGCGGCCATGCCGCTTTCTCCCACAGGCGCCGGCGACCGGCGTAAAGACCGATCAGGAACATGGCGAGCGCCCCCGGCGCCTGCTCGAGCACGAGCAGCAACGCGCTGCGCGGCAGAAAGGCCAGGCGGAATCCGAGGATGTCTGCGTAGCTGCCAGCGCCATAGATCGCGACGGCTTGCGAGGCGGCGTCGGAAAAAGCGCCCGACCCGCCACCGAACGCCACGGCGACCGGCTCGCTCCCATAGTACCCTTGGGCGAGGTACAAACCCGCCATCGCGGCCACCAGACACCCCGCGGCAAGCACAAGCAGGTGGCGATCCCCCAGACGGCGCAACGCCAGCAACACAAACCCGAGCAGCGCGTACAACCATAAGATGTCGCCGTCCCACAGCAGCAGCGCGTGCGCCATACCGAAAGCAAGCAGGATGAGCAGCCGGCGCGCGTAGAACGCCGCGAACGGCACACCGCGCGCCTCGGCGCGCAGCAATTGCAAAGCAAACCCCACGCCGAAGAGCAACGAAAACAGCGTATAGAACTTGCCCACGAAGAAAAACGCGAGCAATACCTCCACCACGCTGTCGATGGCGCTTGCCTCTGGCCATTCGAAACCGGGCATGCGCGTCGGCGCGCTGAAGTGCAGCACGTTGACTGCCAGGATGCCGAAGATGGCGAACCCGCGCAGCACATCGAGCAGCACTACCCGCTCGGTGTCGCCAACCGGACCGGCCGGCGCGCCGCTCACGCCTGCGCTCCGCGCACC
>CAYZVX010000105.1:0-7164 GCA_964482055.1 uncultured Acidiferrobacteraceae bacterium | reverse complement strand
GCTTCAATGAGGCCGCGGCGATTAAGCCGCGGAGACCCAACCAGCCGGCAACGCATTGATCAAGAAGCTTGACTGGCGATGGGGTGCGAGTGCTGGGTTGCCCGGCAACTTGCCTACCAGCAGATCCTGACAATGCGGTGGAAGCCTATGTTGCATCTTACGGATTGTCAAGGAGCTTGCAGGCGCGAGCGCGGATGGGGGTTGCAGCGGCACCGGAGTGCTCGCGTGGCCGCAGCAGCCCCACTCGGCTGCCTGCGCCCATTTCGGGATCATACGACGATGGGAGCGCGCTTCACTTCGGAAAAGCCCTGCCCGCCGAGCGCGACGATACGCGGCCTGACCTTGTCCGCCGGGCCCAGGTCGATGATAAGCAAGGCGTCGGTACCATGCTGGACGATGCTATCCAGCCGCTGGACCATCTCTGCATGACGACGCCGGCTCAGGCGGCATTGGAATACCGAAAGTTGCAGCCACTCACCGTAGCCCTTCATGAGCTTGAACACGCGTCGCCAGCGACGGTCGTCGCGAATGTCATAGGTCACCAGATACAGGTGCTCGTCCATCGGGCTTCAGCGCTCAGCGTGTGGTGAAATGGGGATAGTCGGGCAGTTCCCCGAGCAGGAAACGCCCGAACAGGCGCGCCTGCAATTCCAGCAGGCGGCGATAGTCGAGCCGGTATCCGAACAGCGGATGGGTGATTTCCTGGTCGAGCCTGCGTTCGAATGCCGCGATCAGTCGTTTGCGGCCATCGGGGTGCATGTTCACGCTGCCCGCGCTGCGGATGAAATCGTCTGGTCGCACTTCGCCGTTGTTGATGGCGAGAATTGCGGCTGAATCGGCGAGCAGCGGCCGGAAGGGCTCCATCAGGTCGAGGGCGAGCGCCGGGCGTCCGTAGCGGGGCTGGTGGTAATAGCCGCGGAAGGGGTCGAATCCTACGGCCTGCAGGGTCACGGTCAATGTGCGCACCAGCAGCGCATAGCCGAGCGAGAGCATGGCATTGACCGGGTCGGTCGGCGGCCGCCGATTGCGGGTGGTGAAGTCGAATGCGAGAAGATCGTCGCCTTGATCGCGGCGGATCATGGCCCGGAAATGGCCGAAGTAGAGTGCCGCGGCGTGGCCCTCGATGCCAAGCAGGGATTCGATGCTGTCGGCGCGCAATGCCTTTCGTTGTAACCGCTTGAGGTCGTCGAACAGCCGGCTGGGCTTTTCGTCCGCCTTCCAGTTGCGCCGCAGCAGCGTGCGCTGGTTGGCGATCTTGGCGGCGACGATGCCGCGCGCGATGCGCAGGCAGGCAAGATCGTCGAAGCTCGTTCGGTATTGCGCGGTGCGCAGCTCGACGTTCTTGTGGCCATTGCCGAGCGTATGGCCGTAAAACCAACCGCCGTGGCTGTGCCAGGTGACCGGTATCCCGCGCTGCATCAACTCGGACAGGCAGGGCGTGGTGACGTAGATGTTCCCCATCAGCACGACCTGGGAGACCTCCGGCAGGCGCGCGGTCGCAATCACGCTGCCCTCGCGGCTGACTTCCAGGACTTCGCCCTTCTTGGCCAGCTTCGCGTTGGGCTGCTGCACATACAGTGGCACGGCTTCATGGCGGGGAACGGCCAATGGGCGGAGCGCGGCATCTGGATGTTTTCGCCACCAGTTCACTTCGTCGGGCAGACAGATCGTGACGAGCGCGCAGCGCGGGCATTTGGGGCTGTCCTCCAGCGGCGGCGGGATGTGGCCATCGCAGGCCATGGCACGAAGTCCGCCGATCGCGCGTCGAGTCAGCGCCACCAGTTCGTCGTCGAACGGCACGTGCACGCGCTCCCGGCTCTCGACGAAATACAGGATCCCTTGCTCGCAAACATAGCCATGCTCCCGCAGCAGCAGGCCTTGTGCGCAGAGCTGCACGCGCTCGGGGTCATAGGCACCGCGGACGATGTGCGGTCGCCTCCCGCGCTTGTAGTCGACTGGCGTGACGTGGCAGCCGTCGCCCTCGATCAGGTCGAGCCGCGCGATCAAGCCGAGGGTATCGGACGCCAGCGTGACCGAGCGGGCATGAATCTCCATCTGTTCCGCCTCGGCGCGTTTGGCCTCGGGAAGGCTACCGGATGACCTGTCGACCCGCTGGTGGCGGTGGCGGCCTTCGATGGTGTCCGCAGAGTCCATCCATTCGCCCTGGGCCCACACGAGATAGGCGAGTCGCGGGCAGTAGACATACTCATTGAGCATGCGCACCGGGATCGGCGGCTGGTCCACGGCGTGGATCTGCAAGGGCCGCTCTGGATCAGATGCGGGCGTTTCCATGGATGTGCTCCAGGCCATGGGGAAATTCGACAACGGCTTCTCCCGCGATTTGCCTCTGTCGCCGAGTTCCGATCACACATGCCATGCGTTGCCGGTGCGGGGTGGTCATCACGTGCACCGCGCGGGGGCAATCAATCCCCGAGTGTCGGTGTCTGCACCGGTACGAAGAGGCCAAGGCCGAAATGACAGCCGAACCCCAGCGCCAGCGGCCCGCGTATGGGGCCGGCGAAGCGAAGTTCGACCATGCGGCCGAGCCTGTCGGGTTGGGTGAGATCTCGCTTGCGGCGAAATCTCTGGTAGTGGATGGGTTTCAGCCGACGGCCACCGAAATCGGCTTCCTCCAGCATCTTGAGCTCGACGATCGGCGGCAGTCCCTGCGCGCGCGCGGTCCACTCTCTCATCAGCTGGGCGAGCAATGCCGCATGCAGTGCACCGCCGCTCCGCTGCTCCGCCTTCTTGAGATGCCAGGGATGCAGATAGGGCGTGATGCTGCGCCAGGTGGTCGATTCGCCAGTGAGTGGCGAGAGTCCAGCGAACAGGCTGGTCGACCCGATGGCCTCGAGCAATACCCGCAGCGGTTCGCCATCGCCCCATCGAACCCAGTCGAGGGCGGCGAGCACCCGCACGGCCTCCGCACCGAGTCCGTCCGGAGCATGGACGATCACGTGATCGACGATCCCGCGGTGGTCCGGCTCCGGGAGCCAGAACGCATGGCCGTGGCGATTCTCGTTGGGCAAGCCATGGCCGGAGAGCACTGCGGGCACCGAATCGGCGCCCAACAGGCGCCTCGCCCGGCCCATGACGGCGGCCCGCACCGCCTCGCCGACGCGCAACGCATCCTCGATCCGCGGCAGTGGCTTGCCGTAGAGGGCAAAGCGCGCGGTGGTGGGCTCCTCGGGCGTTGTCGCGACGGCGGCAGGACGTGCGCGGACCTGCCGCGCCACCGCGGGCAGCGCATCCAGCGGGCGCCGATAGGCCACCACGCGGGCCGCCGGCGGCAGGTTCCAGCCGGCGCCTTGCCAGTCGTGGGTGTCGAGGCTCAAGGCCGTGAGCCAGTCTTCGGGCAGCGATTTCCTGACCCTCGCGCTCGGGCGATCTGCGGGTTGCAGGTGTGCGTTCCGAAACTTGGTGTATTCCTCCGGCGTGCGCGGCGCCAGCACGCGCATGACCTCGCCCAGCACTTCACCAGACCGCACGTCTACCTCCGGTGCATCGGGCAGGCAGTTGAAACCGGCCGTCCAATCGGTGAGGTGCGCCTCGACCCACGACTCGGCCCGGCCGAAGTACGTCATGGCGGTGAGCAATGCATCGAGCAGCTCGATGTGTTTGTCGTCGAGATGGAGGTCGGGCCAGCCGATGACGAGGGGATCGTCGGGCGCGAGGCGCACGAAGCCATCGAAGATCAGCGTGCGCTTGTCGTCCTTGCCGGGCATGTAGTGCCGCGTGTGGGAGTGGATGACGTCCTCGGGGAGTCGCATGCAGGGCGCCGGCGCCTTGGCCAGCCTGGACAGCAGCTCGAAGAGCCGATCGCGCGGGTGGATGGCCGGATCGAGCTTGCGATGCCAGGTCGCGATCAGCGCGCGGAACAATCGCCAAGGCTCGGGCGGCCAGGCGACATCGGCCTCGTTGACGTGTCGGCCCCAGGGCGTGGCGTGATAGCGCCCGCCGGGGAAAGTGAGTGCGATGGCCAGCATGGAAGACGCTCACTCGGTCAAGGCTTGGGATTCGTCCGCGCCGTCCTTGCCCTTGCCCTTGCCGGCGCTGGCCTTGCTCTTGCCGCCGCCTTGCCAGGTCACGGTCGTCACCCGGTTTTCCGGCCAGCCCTTTTCCCGCGCGACCGCTGCGATGAGCGAAGGCAGCGCCGCTTCTAGCGCCGCACGGCCAGGCATGGCGTACCCCCCGGGCCGCACGACCTCGAGCGCCTCGGATTCGAGATCACAGGCCGTGCGCAGCCGAAGTCCCTCGTCGAGAAAGGCGCGAATCTTGTAGAGCGCCAGCGCGATCAAAAGCTGCGTGACGGCATTTCCCAGCCCGTAAGCGCGGATCTGGGCGAGGTCGAGATTGAAGTAGGCCGTGATCCGCGGCGAGACGAACTCCGAGCGGGCGAAGGGCACGTTGCCGAAGCCCTTCGCCGTGTCGCCGGACGGATTGACGTGATCGTTCTTGACGCCGCCGCTCTGCGCCTCGCGTACGTCCTCGGCCTCGATGAAGGCCGACAGCGCCCGCGGTAGGCGCAGGCGCCCGCCGGCAAGATCGGATTTGGCCAAAAACACCCCATGTAGCAGGGCGTTGGTGTCGAGTTCGAGCAAGATGGCGGCGAGCTTGCGGATGTCGACCGCGCCCTCCTCCTTGCCGGCGAGATTCTTCTTGAGCCGATCGAGCACCAACGTGTCCTGGCCCTCGAGGACGTATGGCGAGTTGAGACGGTGCGCTTCGAGCACCGTGTTCGTGAGCGGCCGCCCGTTCCGGTCCTGCACCTTGACCACGGGCAGACCGCGGAGCGGGACCACCCAGTCGTCGGCGTCCTTGTCCCAGCACACGGCCTCGAGCCGGTTGGCCATGCTCTGGGCCGATTCCACGAGCAGCATGCGGCTGCTGTCAGGCCCATCGTAGGTGGCGGGACCAAGATTCGGAAAGCCGGTGGGCTGGAAGCGCGTGCCCTGTAGGGGCTTGAGCCGGGCCTCCAACAGCAGGCGTGGTGCATTGACGAGAGCAGCGAAATCGAGTGACATGGCGGGTCTCCTGTCAGGCGAGGTTGGGAACGGATGCGGTGGGTTCTTCGTCGCTGTCGAGGTCGCGGCACTTGAGCAGCTGTGCCAGCTCATCGGCGGCGAGCGGGATCGTCAACGCGGCGAGCAGGCGCGGACCGTCGCCACGACGCGGCGCACGTGGCGGCATGCGTCCCGGCAATTGCTTGCCGAGCGCGCGCAGGCGCTGCCATGCAAGACGCAGCGCGGCGTCGACGTCATCGGCTGCAAGCCGGAGCGGCATCTCGGCCGGCAGCCGGAAGCTGCATTCGGGTGCCAGCCATCCGCGGGCGCGAAGCAGGGCCTCGGAGGTAAAAAAAGGTTTCAGCAGCACATAAGCGGTCGGAAGCGCCAGCGATGGGGAGGACTGCGGCGCGCCGAGGTCGAACCACTCAACGCAGGCCAGACCGTGGGCGAGCTCGGCGATGCGGCAGTCGTCGGTCTGTCCGAGCAAGAAAAGGAACACGTCATCACGCGTCGCCCCGGTCCGGCTGGCCAGGATTTCGCCCTCGAGGCCGAGTCGTATGGCCTCGAGCCGGCGACGCTGCAGCAGGGCGGCCAGATTCCGCGCCAGCGGGCCGGGCCCCCAGCAGGCCAGGCGGCTGTCCTCGTCCCATGCCTGGCCATCCGGCCGCAGCGGCGCCAAGTGGGGTCGAAGGCCAAGCTGCACCTGTTTGCCTTCGTTATTCCCCTTTAAAAGCAGCCCCGCCAGTGCCCGGGCGATGCGGAATTCGGCGCTGCCGTCGTCGGCCTTCAGTGCCCATGCGGCGGACAGCCCGGGCACGGGTGCGAGCTGTTCGCGGAGACTCGGGCTCATGGAAGCGAGGTCTTCGCCCCGCCCGAGCAGGCGCAGCACGCGCTGGATGCTCAACCGATCCGCCCGTTGCGTCAGCGCGAACAGGGCCGCGTCGAGCCGCTTCGCCAATGCCCGGAAGGCGTTCGGCGTCTTGTCGTCACGCGCCACGCGCTGAAGCCGTGGAAGCCAGCCGTTGCGATCGAGATCGTCGATCAGATCGGCATCCGGATCGCGCCGGACCGGCACTCGGGCCAGTGGCGTGGCGAGGAAGGCTTTGCCTGAACGTTTCAGGAAGCCATAGCGCTGGAAGGCGTCGAGGCCACGATCTACGCCAAGCTTCGCCACCGCGCGCGCGAAGTCGAGCCCATCCTGCGCCGGGCGCGTCGCCGCCGCGTCTCCGGCCACATCGGCCTCCCGCGCGAAGTCGAGCCCATCCTGCGCCGGGCGCGTCCCCAGCGCCGCCCGGCCTTCGGACAGCAAGGCGTTCAGTTCGGAGAGCGAACAGGGGCGCTCCCAGAGCGGCATCCAGATCTCGCCGCGCGAATCGGAATCGTCGTTTTCTGCTGCAGAGCCGACGGTGCCCGCGCGGCTGCGTACCGTGAATGGGGCCGAAAGTATCGCGCTGCTCCCGGATTCGAGCCGCCGCACCGCCGAGGCCGCGAGCAGCACCGCACCTTCGAGCATCAGCACGAAATCCCACGGGTTGACGCGCGCTTCACCCTCGAAGGCGGCGGTCGCGTTGGGACCACCCGCATCGCCCGGGGAGAACTGGCCGATCGCCTGGCTCGTTAGCGCGTAAGTCGGCTCGGCCAGCAGCGCTGCGGCCAGGAGCGTATTCGTATTGTCCTGAGGCATTCCGCTTTCGGGCTTGAACAACAGCACCAGCCGTTGCATGAAGTTGTTCGTGAAGTCGAGTCGGCCGTCGTTGCCGCCAGTGCCGAGTAGCGGCGGGTAGCGGGGGTTGTCTTCGGCTAGGATGACTGCCGCATCCATCCAGCGCAGCAGAGGCTCGCCGGCCTGATTGCGCAGACGGACCAGAAAGGCTGCCTTGTCCCTCTTCTTCGGACTTTCCTGATATCCGGCGCTCCCGACGAGCGACCTCGCAAGTGAGATGGCAACGCGATATGCGGCGAAGCGTTCTGAGGTGGTTTCGGCCAAGGCATTGAGTGCCGCGGCATTGTCCTTAGGATAGAACCCGCTGCCGCCATTCCACGGCGCGATCAGCGGCGTCGGGGCATAGTGCTGGAGGAAGAACTCGAGCAAGGCGTTCTTGTCTAGAGATGTGCGCAGAACGAATACGTCGTTCTGCCAATAGCCGCTGGCGCCCGG
>CAYZVX010000104.1:0-7213 GCA_964482055.1 uncultured Acidiferrobacteraceae bacterium | reverse complement strand
GCGGCCATCGCTCCCCTCCCCGCACTCCAGGATCATGAGCCTGACGGCCAACGGCACAGGGTGCATCCTGAGATTTACATTTGCGCCAGCCACGCACTAGGATATCCGCCATTGCCACCATTACCCGACCCTGGAGGAGGGATCATGGCTGCCAAGAAAAAGGTGAAGAAGAAATCCAAGGCGAAGCCCGCCAAGCGCACCGCCAAGACGGGCGCCGCCCGCAAGAAAGCCCCCAAGAAGCGAGTCGCGCCCAAACGCCCCGCGGCGAAGAAGGCTGCGCCGCGCAAGGCAGCGGCACGCGTCAAGGCGGCGCTCAAGCCCGTCGCGCCGGCAGCACCCGCCGCGCCGCTACCCGGCGAGGAGCGCGTCGGAGTCGTGACCCATTACTACACCCATCTTCAGGTCGCGATCGTGAAAATGGAGTCCGGCGTGTTGCGCGAGGGCGACACCGTGCACATCAAGGGACACACCAGCGATTTTCGCCAGCGTGTCGACTCGATGGAGGTCGACCATGTGCATGTACCGGAGGTGTGGCCTGGCCAGAGCTTCGGGCTCAAGGTGATCGAGCACGCGCGCGAGCACGACGTCGTGTACAAGGTGACGTCGCCGTAAGACGGACAACGGGCCGTTGCAAGCAAAGGAATGGCTGGCTTGCACCGCCATCCCCGACTGGCAGTTGCGGGTGCGGGCAACCGGCGGCTTCCACAAGAAAGCCCCGCTTAGGCGGGGCTTTCTCATTGCTTCGAGGATGGGGACGGCTTATTTCGCCGCGATCTCCTCGAGCTTCGTGGCGCGGATGATGTTGCCGTCAAGGCCCGCTTCCTTGGCGCTCGCCCCGTAGGCGACCGACATGAGCTGACTGTAGTACACCACCGGCATCTTGTACTTCTTGCCGAACTTCTTGTTGATGATGTCCTGGTAGACTTCGACGTTCATCTGGCACACCGGGCAGGGCGTGACGATCATCTCGGCGCCGAAGTCGTAGGCGCTCTCGATGATCTTGTTGATCTGCACGTAGGCCTTGTCGGGCTCGCTGAAGGCGAGCGCCCCGCCGCAGCAGGTCACCTTCTGGTCGTACTTTTCCACGGGCTCCGCGCCCATGGTCTCGGTCAGCTTGTCGAGGTACTTCGGGTTCTCGAACGACTCGCCGGCCACGCCGAACGGGCGGTTGGTCTGGCAGCCGACGTAGCCGGCGATCTTGATGCCCTCGAGCGGCTTCTTGACCGGCTTGCCGAGCTCATCGTAACCGAAGTCCTCGATCAGCACCTCGACCATGTGCCGGACCTTGGGCTTGCCCTCGTACTTGAGCCCGGCGTCGGCCAGGATCGAGTTGATGTCAGCGAGCAGCTCGCCAGAATGCGCCACGCGCTCCTGGGTCTCCTTGGTGCCGAGCCAGCAGGCCGCGCAGGTCGCGACGATGTCCTGGTTGGGGTTCTCCTTCTCGGAGATCGCGATGTTGCGCGCATTCATGATGTGACGCGGCAGCTCGCCGCCCTCGGCGTAGCCGATCGAGGCGCCGCAGCAGTTCCAGTCCGGAATCTCGTTGAGCTTGACGTCGAGCGTCTTGCACATGGTCTCGACCGAGGTCATGTAGTTCGCCGCCGACGCCTTGCGCTCGGAGGAGCAGCCCGGATAGAAGGAATACTCTTTCTTCGCCATGTTGAACCTCGTCTTCAGGCCGCCAGGCCCTTGCGCTTGTCTTCGATCTCGCGCGCCTTCTTGAGCATCGCCTGCAGCTCACCCTTCTTCTTGATGCCGTGGCTCGACACCAGGCCCATCGGATTGAGCCGCCCGGTCTTCATGAGGCCCAGGCCAACCGGCAGCATCTCCAGGCCCTTCTTGATGCCGCTCGCGATGCCGTCCATGAAGTACAGCCCGACCGAGAGCTTGAGCTCGTTGACGCGGCCGTTCTTCGCGATGTTGTCCCAGAAGATCTTGGCGAAGCGCCGGGTCGGGTTCATCTTGGGTGCGAGCCCCAGGCGGTGCGCGTAGTTGGCCAGGCCATGCATGATGTGGGTGATGGGGATCTCCCTGGGGCAGCGCACGATGCAGTTGTAGCAGCTCGTGCACATCCACATCGATTCACTCTTCAGAACCTCGTCGCGCTTGCCGGCGCGGATCATCATGAAGATTTCCTGCGGCGGGTGCTCCCAGTGCGGGCCGAACGGGCAGGAGCCCGAGCACACGCCGCACTGCATGCACATCTTCACCCACTCGCCTTCCTCGACGTTCGCCTCGACCTCCTTCAGGAAGTCGTTGCGGTACTTCTCGACCATCGCGGTGTTCGCTTGGCTCATAACGGTAGCCCTACTTCGTTCGTCTTGTCAGATGAGTTTGACCCCTAGAACTTGAGGGGGCTCAGGCCGATCTTCTGGATCGTCTCGGCCATGTCGTTGATCAGGGCGGGCGCGCGCTGGATGTCGGTGATCGCCACCTCGTAGGTGCGCACGCGCTCCGTCTCGAGCGACATGCCCTTCAGCGTATCGTCGATCTTGCTCATGCGGTAGTGCGCCATCTCCGAGCCCTTCACGAAGTGGCACTGGTAGTTTTCGCCCTTCTGGCAGCCCATCAGGATCACGCCGTCGTAACCGCTCGACAACGCGTCGTTGATCCAGATGGTGTTGACGCTCCCGAGGCAGCGCACCGGGATGACGCGCGCGAATGCCGAATACTGAATCTTGTTCATGGCCGCCATGTCGAGCGCCGGGTAGGCGTCGTTCTCGCAGGCCAGCACCAGGATACGGGGCTTTTCTGAGAACTGGTCCGGGATCTCCACACCCTTGATCTGGTAGCCGACGGAGTCCACCGAATAGTTCTCGAAGGAGATCACGCGCACCGGGCAGGCGCCCATGCAGGTGCCGCAGCGCCGGCAGCGGCTCTCGTTGAACACCGGGTAGCGCTGCTCGTCCTCGTCGATCGCGCCGAACGGGCACTCCACCGTGCAGCGCTTGCACTGCGTGCAGCCTTCCTTGCGGAAGCTCGGGTACGACAGGTCACCGGAGCGTGGATGGGCGGCGCGGCCGTGCACCGCGTTTTCCACGGCCTGGATCGCCTTCAAGGCAGCACCGGTGGCGTCCTCCATCGCCTGCGCCATGTCCATTGGTCGGCGCACCGGACCACAGGTGTAGATGCCGGTGCGGCGGGTCTCGTACGGGAAGCAGATGAAGTGCGAGTCGCTGAAACCGTGCACCAGCTGCGGCAGGTCCTTGCCCTGGCGATAGACCATGTTCAATACCGACTGCGGGTTCGGCGCCCACTGGCCCGGTTCGTCCTGCTTGACCTCCTCGATGTTCACGCCCGAGTTCGGCACCTGGCCGGTGGCGAGCACGATCAGGTCGGGCGTGACGGCCACTTCCTCGTTGAGGATCACGTCCTTGAACTTGAGCTCACCACTCGCCGAAACCTCCTTCGGCCAGCCCTTGGTGAAGATCACGCCCTTCTTCTGCGCGCTGCGGTAGAAGTCCTCGCCGTTGCCCGGGGTGCGCAGGTCCGTGTACATGACCATGGCGTCGATAGCCGGGTTCTGGTCCTTGAAGTACATGGCCTGCTTGATCGAGGTATTGCAGCAGTGGCCCGAGCAGTAGCTGAGCTCGCCCTCCTTGGGGCTGCGCTGACCGGCGCACTGCACGAACACCACGCTTTTCACTTCCTTGCCGTCAGCGCGCTTGATCGGACCGCCGTTGGCCTTCCTCGCGAGTTCCTCCAGCCCGGCCTGGTCGACCACGTTCGGGGCCTTGCCGAAACCGTACTTGCTGAGCTTGCTGGCGTCGTATTGCGTGAAGCCGGAAGCCATGATGATGGCGCCGATGTTCTCGGTGCTGGTGCCGCCCGATTCCTTGCTGATGTCGACGCTGAACTGGCCGGGGGCGCCGCTCGTCTTGGTGATGGTCGAGTTGAGGTGCACGGTGATGCGCTTGTCGCCCGTAACCGCCTGGATCATGGCCTCGACCCCGGTATCCACGGGTGCGGCGTACGGCTCGCGGTTGGGCACGCGCTTCCACAGCTTCGCCGCCCAGCCACCGAGCGCGCCGGTCTTCTCCACGAGCAGCACCTCGTAGCCGGCCTTGCTGGCCTCGAGCGCCGCAGTCATGCCGGACACGCCGCCGCCCACCACCAGGATGCGCTTGTTGTTGCCGTGGTTGGGGTTGGGCTGCGGCACCTGCATCTTCTTGACCTCGGCGCAGCCCATGCGCACGTAGTCGGCCGCCATCTCCTGGACGATCTCCTTCTTGTCGTCATCGGCCGGCGTCACCCAGATGACACCCTCGCGCAGGTTGGCGCGGCTCAAGGCAACGCCATCGAAGTTGAACGCGTCGGTCTTGGCGCGGCGCGAGCAGGCGGCGATCACCACGTGGGTGACGCCCTCCTTCGCGATGTCGTCGCGGATCATGGCCACGCCCTGGTGATTGCACAGGAACTCATGCTCGCGCACGAGCTGGGCCTTGCCCTCCTTCTGCGCGACGTTCACGAGCTGCTGGGTGTTGAGGCGCTCGCCGAGCCCGCAGCCCTTGCAGATGTATGCCCCGATTTTCATATCAGCCATGGCCTAAAGCCTCGAAGAAGAAAAATGAATATGGTCTTGAACCGCCCAGACGCCCAGAACGTCTGGTCCCGCATCAAGAGTCGATGTCCTTGGCGACCTCGACGCCAAGTCGGTCAACTTGCTGAGCATTCTCATGCCTCCGCCCGGGAAACGCGGTTGACGACCTGGATCGCGCGCAGCGCGGCGGCCGTGGCGCTTTGCACGGCGCGGTTCACGTCGAGCGCGTTGGACGCGCAGCCCGCGCCAAACACGGCGCCGTCGCTGGCGTTGATGTCGATGAAGCCGGAGGCATCGGCCGCCACGCCGGCACCGATCGACCTGGCGTCGACCGACGGCTCCATGCCGATCGCCAGCACCACGAGGTCGTGCGCGTTGGCGTAGCGCTTGTAGCCCTCGGTGTCGACGCCATGCAGGATCGGGTTGCCGGTCGCCTTGTCCTCGGCGATCGAGGCGACCTTCGACTTGATGAACTTCACCTTCGCGTCGGCGCGCACCTTCTGGTAAAAGTCCTCGAAGCGGTCGATGGCGCGGATGTCGATGTAGTAGATCGAGACATCGGCGTCATCGGCGTACTTCTCGCGCACGTAGGTCGACTGCTTGAGCGAGGCCATGCAGCAGATGCGCGAGCAGTGCTTGAGGTAGTTGCGGTCGCGCGAGCCCGCGCACTGGATGAAGGCGACGTTCTTCGCCTCCTTGCCGTCGGAGGGACGTACCAGCCTTCCCCCGGTCGGGCCAAACGGGTCCATCATGCGCTCGAACTCCACGCTCGTGATGACGTTGGCGAAGCGGTCGTAGCCGTAGGGCTGGATCTTGTTGGCGTCGTACGGCTTCCAGCCCGTGGCCCACACCACCGCGCCGACCTTGAGGTTGAGCGTTTCCTCCTTCATGTCGAGGTCGATGGCGTTGTACTTGCACGCGCTCTTCGCCTTGTCCGCCTCGGGCGTGCCGATGATGGACGGATCGATCACGTAGCGCTGCGGATAGGCCATCGCGTGCGGAATGTAGGCGGCCTTGATCTTGCGCATGTTGTAGTTGTACGCATCGTCGATCTCGGCGCTCACCGCCTCGGCGCACGCCCCGCAGGCCGTGCAGTTCTCGTTCACGTAGCGCGGCTTGATCCTGATGCTGACTGAATAGTCGCCGGCGTTGCCGCTCACGCCTGTCACCTCGGCCAGGGTCAGGACGCGGACCCGCTTCTGGGCCTTCAAGCGCTTCAAGTTGATCTCCATGCCGCAGGTCGGATGGCAGAGCTTCGGGAAGTACTTGTAGAGCTGGCTGACCCGCCCGCCGAGCGATGGGTTCTTCTCCACCAGTACCACATCCTTGCCGCACTCGGCGGCCTCGATGGCCGCAGTCATGCCGCTGATGCCTCCGCCGACCACGAGGATGGTCTGGTTCGTCGCAACGACTTCAGTCATGGATGATCTCCACCACGATATGTGTGAAATCTGCCGGCGCGCGAGCCGCCGGGGACGGCAACGATACTCTATGAGTGGCGTGAGGCGCCACGGGCAAGGCATGCCCGGGAAGATTCAAATTTCGTATGCACAGATAAGAATGGCTCGGTGTTTTCCGCGGCTGCCGGCCGGCGCGATGGGCGATATTGGCACCGGTTCTCGCTGCCTCGCGACAGGCGATTTTTTTGTGTGTGCCCGCAGATTTGGCATACTGATTCGCTCAACGATTTAACCCTAGCCGAATTGCAGGAATCCCCGTGAAAGCGCGCGTGCTGAAGGTCGAGGAATACCTTATTAAGGATGAGCCCTATTACGAGCCGGTGGGCAAGGAGATCGAGCTGTTCGAGGCGGCCTACCGCAACCGCCTTCCGGTGCTGCTCAAGGGCCCGACCGGCTGCGGCAAGACGCGCTTCATGGAGCACATGGCCTGGCGCCTGAAGCGCCCGCTCATCACCGTGTCCTGCCATGACGACCTCACCGCCTCGGACCTGGTCGGGCGCTACCTCATCACCGGCGGGGAGACCGTGTGGGTCGATGGGCCGCTGGCGCGCGCGGTGCGCGCCGGCGCGATCTGCTATCTCGACGAGATCGTCGAGGCGCGCAAGGACACGACCGTGGTAATCCATCCGCTCGCCGACGATCGCCGCGTCCTGCCGATGGAAAAGACTGGCGAGCTGCTCGCCGCGCCGCCCGAGTTCTGTCTCGCCATCTCTTACAACCCCGGTTACCAGAGCGTGCTCAAGGACTTGAAGCAGTCCACGCGTCAGCGCTTCGTGGCGATGGAGTTCAGCTATCCGGCCGCGGCGCTCGAGGCCAAGATCATCCAGCGCGAGACCGGCATCGATGCCGCAACCGCCGAGCGTCTCGTCAAGTTCGCCGGCATGACGCGCAACCTGAAGGGCAACGGGCTCGACGAAGGCGCGAGCACGCGCCTGCTCGTGCACGCCGGCAAGCTGCTCGCCTCCGGCATCGATCCAAGAACCGCCTGCCGCGGCGCGATTGCCGAGGCGCTCACCGACGATCCGGAGATGCTCGCCGCCGTGAACGAGCTGTCCGCCTCGCTGTTCTAGGTTTCAGGTTTGAGGTTTCAGGTTGTGAACCTCAAACCTCAAACCAGCAACCTGAAACCGCTCATGCCCGACCAGCCCCTGTCCACCGCCGCGCTCGACGTCCGGCTGCGGCTGCTGCTCGAGGCCGCGGCGTCCGCGCCGCA
>CAYZVX010000103.1:0-7384 GCA_964482055.1 uncultured Acidiferrobacteraceae bacterium | reverse complement strand
CACCTTGGCGACCGGGGCGAGGCAGTTGGTGGTGCAGGAGGCGGCCGAGACGATCTTCTCGCCGGCGTACTTGGTGTGGTTCACGCCATAGACGAACATCGGCGTGTCGTCCTTGGAAGGCGCGCTCTGCACGACCTTCTTGGCGCCGGCGGCGAGGTGCTTCTCGCACGTCTCCTTGGTGAGGAACAGGCCGGTGCTCTCCACCACGATGTCGGCGCCGACCTCGTTCCATTTCAACTCGGCCGGGTCCTTGACCGCGGTCAGGCGGATCTTCCTGCCGTTCACCACCAGGTTGGTGCCGTCGACCCCGATGTCGCCATTGAAGCGGCCGTGCACCGAGTCATACTTCAGCATGTAGGCGAGATAGCTCGGCTCCAGCAGGTCGTTGATGCCGACGATCTCGATGTCCTTGAACTCGGCCTCTTTCGTTGCCGCGCGGAAAACCATGCGACCGATGCGACCGAACCCGTTGATTCCCACTTTGATTCCCATTGCTATAGCTCCCGAAAGTTGAATTAGAAAGTCAAAAACTCAACGCGGAGGTGCCAAGGCGCAGAGGCAGCAAAATTCAAGAAATCTTCTCTGCGTCTCAGCGTCTCTGCGTTGGCCGTTATTTCTTACAGAATCTCCTCGACCGCCTTGGCGACATTTTCTGGCGTAAAGCCGAAGTGCTTGAACAACACGCCGGCCGGCGCCGATTCGCCGAAACGGTTGATGCCGATGACCTTGCCGTCGAGCCCCACGTACTTGTACCAGCCGTCGGTGACGCCCGCCTCCACCGCCACGCGTTTCACGCCCTTCGGCAGCACGGACTCGCGGTACGCGGCGTCCTGAGCGTCGAACACGTCGGTCGAGGGCATCGACACCACGCGCACCTTCTTGCCCTTGGCCGCGAGCAGCTTCTGCGCCTCCATGGCGAGCGCGACCTCCGAGCCGGTGGCGATGATCACGGCCTGCGGCTTCCCGCCCTCAGCTTCGGACAGCACGTAGCCGCCGCGGCTGATGGCCGCGATCTGCTCGGGCGTGCGTTTCTGATGGGGCAGGTTCTGGCGCGAGAAGATGAGGCAGGTCGGACCCTGCTTACGCTCGATGGCGGCCTTCCACGACACCGCCGATTCCACGGCGTCGCAGGCGCGCCACACGCTCATGTTGGGGATCAGGCGCAGGGTCGCGGTCTGCTCGACCGGCTGGTGGGTCGGACCGTCCTCGCCCAGGCCGATGGAGTCGTGGGTATAGACGAAGATTGATGGCACCTTCATGAGCGCGGCCATGCGCAGCGCGTTACGCGCGTACTCGGAGAACATCAGGAACGTGGCGCCGTAGGGGATGAAGCCGCCATGCAGGGCGATGCCGTTCATGATCGCGCTCATGCCGAACTCGCGCACACCATAATAGATGTAGTTGCCGTCGGAGATGGTCTTGCTGATGCCCTTCGAGCCCTTCCAGAGCGTCAGGTTCGAGCCGGCAAGGTCGGCCGAGCCGCCGAGGAACTCCGGCAGCAGCGGGCCGTAGCCGTTAAGCGCGTTCTGGCTCGCCTTGCGCGAGGCGATGGTCTCGGCCTTGGCGTCCACGCTCTTCACGAACTCGGTGCTCTTAGCGGCCCAGTCCGCCGGCAACTCGCCCTTCATGCGCCGCTCGAACTCGGCGGCGAGCTCGGGATAGGCCTTCTGGTAGGCCGCGAACTTGGCGTTCCAGGCCTCTTCCGCCGCCTTGCCCTTGGCGCGCGCGTCCCAGCCATCGTAGATCTCCTGCGGAATCACGAACGGCTCGTGCTTCCAGTCGAGGTTCTCGCGCGTGGCCTTGATCTCGTCGGGTCCGAGCGGCGCCCCGTGGCAGTCGTGCGAGCCGCACAGATTCGGCGCGCCGTAGCCGATCACGGTCTTGCAGCAGATCAGGGAGGGCTTGTCGTTGACCGCGTGCGCCTCGCGGATCGCCTTCTTGATGGCGTCCGGGTTGTGGCCGTCGACGTCGCGCACCACGTGCCAGCCATAGGCCTCGAAACGCTTCGGGGTGTCATCGGTGAACCAGCCCTCGACGTGACCGTCGATCGAGATGCCGTTGTCGTCGTAGAACGCGATCAGCTTGCCGAGACCCAAGGTTCCGGCGAGCGAGCAGGCCTCGTGCGAGATACCTTCCATCAGGCAGCCGTCGCCGAGGAATACATAGGTATAGTGATCGACGATGTGGTGGCCGTCGCGGTTGAACTGGCCGGCCAGCACCTTCTCAGCGATCGCCATGCCAACCGCATTGGTGATGCCCTGGCCGAGCGGCCCGGTGGTGGTCTCCACGCCCGGCGTGTAGCCGTACTCCGGGTGACCCGGGGTCTTGGAGTGCAGCTGGCGGAAATTCTTGATCTCCTCCATCGACAGGTCGTAGCCGGTGAGGTGCAGGAGCGCGTAGATCAGCATCGAGCCGTGGCCGTTCGACAGCACGAAGCGGTCGCGGTCCACCCACTTTGGGTTGGCCGGGTTATGCTTCAAGAAATCATTCCACAGCACCTCGGCGATGTCGGCCATGCCCATCGGCGCGCCGGGGTGTCCGGAGTTGGCCTTCTGCACGGCGTCGGCGGCGAGAATGCGGATCGCGTTGGCGAGCTCGCGACGACTGGGCACCGCCGCGCCCGTGCCTGCTTTGTGCGCGTGTTTTGCTGTCATGGAGTAGTCCTCTTAGCTTTGAAATTAGAACCGGTCACTGGCGCGGCCGGTGGCCAGAGCTGTCGCACGGCAGGGAGCTGCTGGTGTCCTGTCCTCTCCCCCGAAAATGACGATCCCCTGGCGGACCCAGCCGTCATGCGCCATCCGGAATCGACACGGGTAGTCTGCTGAATCACTGGCTCGAACCGCCGGCGCGCGCCTCCCCGCTTCGGCAGTCGGCTGCGGACCAAAACCGCGGCCCGCTAAATTCGTGACGCCGGATTCTCCCTCACCCCTCCGTGCTCGGCAATAGTCGCAATGGGGAGGGGGATTGGTCTATCAGGGTATAAGCCGGACTTGCGCGTGGCGGTGTCGCGCCTGGCCACAGCGCCATTGCTGGCCCAGAACCGCTAACCGGCCTGAGCCGGCGCCGCGCTGCCAAGCCACGACGACCAGGCGGAAAACAGGCCGGCATGCGTGGCGGCGACCACCGAGCGCGGCTCGAGAACCAGGGCAAACACCTGATCGCCCGCGAGCGTGCGCGCCACGCCGCCCGCCTCGGCAAGAATCAGACTGCCGCCTGCGTAGTCCCACAGTTTCTGCCCGCCGTGCAGATACAGGTGAAAGCGTCCGTCCGCGAGCCAGCACCACTCGAGGCTCGAGGCGCCAAAGTTTCGCTGCGAGCCGTAGGGCGGCTGGGTTGCGAGGCGGGCGGCCAAACTGGAGTGCAGACGCTTGAAGTCCACGCAGGCGATCGAACGGCGCATCTCGCGCGCCGGTAGTGCCGAGAGGTTCAAGGGCGCATCGTTAAGCCATGCTCCGCCGTCACGCCTCGCCGTGAAGCACTCGTCGCGCACCGGATCGTAGACAAGACCGAGCGCCGGCCGGCCATCGATCAGCAACGCAAGCGACACGGCAAAGAAGGGCACGCCCGCGGCATAGTTGCTGGTTCCATCGAGCGGGTCGAGACACCACAGGCCGCCGGCCGTCGTGGCGGCGAGCCGCGCGTGCTCGGCGCCCGACATCTCCTCGCCGAGGAAGCCGTACTGCGGCCAGCGCCGCGCGAGCTCCGCCTGCAGGCTCGCCTGCATGGCGTGGTCGACCTCGGTCACGAGACTGCCATCATCCTTGACCGCGTGGTGTTGCACGGCCGAGAAGCGTTCAAGCAGGTGCCGGCGCGCCGTCGCACGCACCAGCTCGCCCAGCTCGGTGAGCGACGGCAGCGCCGTCATGCGGGATTCCGATCGAGCGTGATGACGCGCGCCGTCGCGCGCGGAACGTCAACGCGCGTCGCGCACTCGGCGAGCGCCTTGCGGAACTCGCCCTGCAACCGCGGCATCGTCTGGCGCGCGGTGACCGAGTAGTACACCGCCTGGTAGGGCACCGGATCGGTGAGGGCGGTGCGCGTCTGCGGCCGGAAATCGCGCCAGGCGATATCGATCATCCGCCGTGCCTCGCGGTCAACGAAAATGAGCTCCTCGGCATCGATCACCGCCAGGAACTGCATGGCCCGAATCGGCACGAACACGCATTTGTGACGGGCGCGCGCGAGCAGGAGGTGAGCGAGATTATAGGCATCGGCCGGCAGGGTGCGCGCCTCACGCGCGAACTCGACCGGGCGGTAGAAGGTCTCTTCGACGATCATAGATTCAGTAGCAAGTATCAAGCGGAAAGTAGCGAGAACGCAGCACCCCTCTTGGTCTTGCTTGCTATTTGAACCTTGCCACCTGCTACTGATTCTTCCATTTGATGGAACAGCCCATGCTCGGAATCTGATCCGTCGGGCCGTGGCCGGTTTCGGCGATCTGTCGCATGGCCTCAAACAGCTCGCGCCGAGCATTCGGCACGGCTTCCTTGCGCGACTCATCGAGCCGCCCGCGATACTGCAGCTTGAGATCCTTGTTGTAACCGAAGAAGTCGGGCGTGCACACCGCGCCGTAGGCCTTGGCCACCTCCTGGGTCTCGTCGAACACGTAGGGCATCGGCAATTCCCACTCGACGGCGATGCGTTTCATGTTCTCAAAAGAGTCCTCGGGGTAGTCCGTCGGGTCGTTGGACGAAATGGCGATCGCGCCGATACCGAGCGCCTTCAGATCTTTCACGTCGCGCACGATGCGGTGGCGCACGGCCTGCACGTACGGGCAGTGGTTGCAGATGAACATCACCAGCAGACCATTCGGACCGCGCACGTCCTTGAGGCTGTAAATCTTGCCGTCCACGCCGGGGAGCCGGAAATCCGGCGCTGGCCTGCCGAAGTCACAGACGGGGGTTTCAGTGCGTGCCATGATGAGCGGTCTCCAGATGTCGAACGATGTCGTGCGGCGCCGGGCAGGGGACTGCCGCAGGGCCGAAGCCGTGACTGTCGACTATATTAACATGGTGATGTCGACGCACCCCGAATCGCCGCGCCGACGACCGGCACACGCCTCGCTCGGGACCGTTGCCGCGCGCATCTGGCTCACCGCGGCCCTCCTGTGGGCGGCGCCGGGCGTTGTCGTGGCCGCCAACGACAGCCTGGTGTTGCTCATCCAGCCGATCCTGAGCGCGGAACGCACCAAGCAGGCGTTTCAGCCCCTCGCCGACTACCTCGGACGCAGTGCCGACGTGCGCTGTGTTATCGCGACGCGGCCGAACTTCCTCGCCTACTGGGACACGGTGCGGCGCCGCGAAGGATATGACCTCGTGCTCGATGCCGCGCATTTCACTGACTACCGGATTCGTAAAATGGGCTTTCACGTGCTGGCCAAGATACCGGACAGCGTCAGTTACACGTTGCTCGTGCCCGACACCAACCCGGTCATCGATCCGATGGAGCTGGTGGGCAAGAGCGTTGCGACCCTCGGCCCGCCGAGCATCGGCGCCGCACGCCTGAACTCCATGTTCCCCAACCCGGCGCGCCAGCCGGTTATCGTGGAAGTGCAGAGCGTCGAGGAAGGAATGGATCTGGTGCTCAAGCGGCGCGTTGCCGGCGCTATCCTGCCGACCCCGATTGTCAGCCGCCAGATGGCGGGTGGCGGCGGTATCAGCGTCGTCGCCACCACCGAGCCGATACCGCATATCGCGCTGTCAGCCGCGCCGACCGTGCCGAGCGCGGTGCGCGAGCGCATTCGCGCCGCGCTGCTGTCGGCGCACCGCGTGCCCGACGGCCAGCGCATGCTCGCGGCAATCGGCTTCGAGCGTTTCGACCCGGCCACGCCCGACATGTACGCGGACCACGGAGCGATACTGCGAGAGTACTGGGGATACTAGCCAGTATCAGGTCCCAGGTTTCAAGCTGCAGATTCCGTGCAGCAGGTTTTGGTCTTCGAACTTGAAACCTGAAACTTGAAACCTGAAACTGTCGCGCATGAACAACCGCGACCTTGCCGAGCGTGATCTGCGCGTGCTCTGGCACCCGTGCACGCAGATGCACGATCACGAGGCGCTGCCCCCGATTCCGATCCGGCGCGGACAAGGGGTATGGCTTGAAGACTACGACGGCAAGCGCTATCTCGACGCCATCAGCTCCTGGTGGGTCAACCTGTTCGGCCACGCCAACCCGCGCCTCAATGCCGCCATCGGCGCGCAGCTCGAGGGCATCGAGCACGTGATTCTCGCCGGCTTCACCCACGAGCCGGTGGTGCGGCTGTCCGAGCGCCTGGCGCGACTGGCGCCGGCAGGACTCGGCCACTGCTTCTACGCCTCGGATGGCTCTTCGGCGGTGGAGATCGCTCTCAAGATGAGTTTTCACTACTGGCGCAACCGCGGCGAGACGCGCACGCGCTTTGTCAACCTTTCGGGGAGCTACCACGGCGAGACACTGGGAGCGCTCGCGGTCGGTGATGTGGCGCTCTACAAGAAGACCTATCAACCGCTGTTGCTCCAACCGATCACGGTGCCATCGCCAGACTGTTATTACCGTGACCCGGGCGAGTCCTGTGCCGAGCACGCGCAACGCATGTTTTCCCAGATGGAGGTCACGCTCGCACGCCACGCGCACGAAACCTGCGCCGTGATTATCGAGCCGCTGGTGCAGTGCGCCGGCAACATGCGCATGTACGACCCGCTGTATCTGAAGCTGCTGCGTGCGGCCTGCGACCGCTACAACGTACACCTGATCGCCGATGAGATCGCGGTAGGCTTCGGGCGCACCGGCACGATGTTCGCCTGCGAGCAGGCCGGCATCGCACCGGATTTCCTGCTGCTCGGCAAAGGGCTCACTGGCGGCTACCTGCCGCTGTCCGTGTGCCTCACGACCGATGCGGTTTATCAGGCGTTCTATGGTGAGCACGCGGGCAGCAAGGCGTTCCTGCATTCGCACTCCTACACCGGCAACGCGCTCGCCTGCGCGGCCGCCAATGCCACGCTCGACATCTTCGCGCAGGAGCCGGTGCTCGAGCGCAACCGGGCGCTCGCGGCGCACATCGAGCAGGCCATCGCGCGCTTTCGCGACCACCCGCACGTGGCGGAGGTGCGCCAGTGCGGCATGATTGCGGCGATCGAGATGGTCAAGGACCGCCGAACCCGCGAGGCCTATCCGTGGCAGGAACGGCGCGGACGCATCGTGTATCGACACGCGCTTGGACGCGGTGCGGTGCTGCGCCCGCTCGGCGATGTGATCTACTTCATGCCGCCGTACGTGATTAACGAAAAGGAAATCGATTTTCTCGCCGACGTCGCCTGGGAGGGCATCGCGCTCGCCACCGCAGGCTGAGGGCTGCTTGGCGACGGACGCCCGGGGCGGGCGCGGCGCCGGGCCGCAGGGTTGCGCC
>CAYZVX010000102.1:0-7413 GCA_964482055.1 uncultured Acidiferrobacteraceae bacterium | reverse complement strand
ACCGACCTTCACAGCATCCTGATCATCGGCGCCGGCCCGATCATCATCGGCCAGGGCTGCGAGTTTGACTACTCGGGCGCGCAGGCCTGCAAGGCGCTCAAGGAGGAGGGCTATCGGGTCGTCCTGGTCAACTCCAATCCCGCCACGATCATGACCGATCCGGAAATGGCGGATGCGACCTATATCGAGCCAATCACCTGGCAGACCATCGCCAAGATCATCGAGCAGGAGCGCCCCAGCGCGCTGCTGCCCACCATGGGCGGGCAGACCGCGCTCAACTGCGCGCTCGATCTCGACCGCGAAGGGGTGCTCGCGCAGTACGGCGTTGAGATGATCGGCGCCAAACGCGAGGCGATCGACAAGGCCGAAGACCGCGAGCGCTTCAAGAAGGCGATGGAGCGGATCGGCTTGCAGTGCACGCGCGGGGCGATCGCCCACAGCCTCGAGGAGGCGCAGCAGGTGCAGGCGGCGATCGGCTTTCCGGTGATCATTCGCCCGTCGTTCACGCTCGGCGGCTCGGGCGGCGGCATCGCCTACAACAAGGACGAGTTCGTCGCGATCTGCGAGCGCGGGCTCGACGCCTCGCCGACGCGCGAGCTGCTGATCGAGGAGTCGATCATCGGCTGGAAGGAGTTCGAGATGGAGGTGGTGCGCGACCACGCCGATAACTGCATCATCATCTGCTCGATCGAGAACTTCGACGCCATGGGCGTGCACACCGGCGACTCGATCACGGTGGCGCCGGCCCAGACCCTGACCGACAAGGAATACCAGATCATGCGCGACGCCTCGATCGCGGTGCTGCGCGAGATCGGCGTCGACACCGGCGGCTCCAACGTGCAGTTCGCCATCAATCGCGCCGACGGGCGCATGATCGTCGTGGAGATGAACCCGCGCGTGTCGCGCTCCTCGGCGCTCGCCTCCAAGGCCACCGGTTTCCCGATCGCCAAGGTCGCGGCCAAGCTCGCGGTCGGCTACACGCTCGATGAGCTCAGGAACGACATCACCGGCGGGCGCACGCCGGCCTCGTTCGAGCCGACCATCGACTACGTGGTGACCAAGATTCCGCGCTTCACCTTCGAGAAGTTCCGCGCCGCCGACCCCACACTCACCACCCAGATGAAGTCGGTCGGCGAGGTCATGGCCATCGGCCGGACCTTCCAGGAGTCGCTGCAAAAGGCGCTGCGCGGGCTGGAGGTCGGCAGCTACGGGCTCGAGCCGCGGCTCGATCGGACCCTGCCACCCGAGGAGGCCGAAAAGAAGCTCGTCCAGGCACTGCGCATTCCGGGTCCGGATCGGGTCTGGCACCTGGCCGATGCGTTCCGCTTCGGCATGTCAGTCAAGCAAGTCTACGACCATTCGCACATCGATCCATGGTTCCTGGCGCAGATTCAGGATCTGGTCGAGACCGAGAAGGCCATCGCCAAGAAGGCCGGGCGCACCAAGCCCTCGGCGGCGAGCCTGCGCGCCTGGAAGCGCAAGGGTTTCTCCGACCGGCGCCTCGCCGAGCTGCTGGCGGTCAAGGAGGACAGGGTGCGCGCCTGGCGGCACGCGGCCGGCGTGCGGCCGGTGTACAAGCGCGTCGATTCCTGCGCCGCGGAATTCGCCTCGAGCACCGCCTACATGTACTCGACCTACGAGGAAGAGTGCGAGGCGGCGCCGCAAGAGCACAAGAAAATCATCGTGCTCGGCGGCGGCCCCAACCGCATTGGCCAGGGCATCGAGTTCGACTACTGCTGCGTGCACGCCTCGCTCGCGCTGCGCGAGGACGGCTACCAGACCATCATGGTCAACTGCAACCCGGAGACCGTGTCGACCGACTATGACATCTCGGATCGGCTTTATTTCGAGCCGCTCACGCTCGAGGACGTGCTCGAGATCATCGATCTCGAAAAGCCCGAGGGCGTCATCGTGCAGTTCGGCGGCCAGACCCCGCTCAAGCTCGCCAAGGGGCTGGAGGCCGCCGGCGCGCCGATCATCGGCACCAGCCCCGATTCGATTGACATCGCCGAGGACCGCGAGCGCTTCCAGAAGCTCATCCACAAGCTCAAGCTGCTGCAGCCGCCCAACGCGACGGCGCGCACCACCGAATCGGCCGTCAAGCTTGCCGAGAGAATCGGTTATCCCCTGGTGGTACGGCCGAGCTACGTGCTCGGCGGGCGCGCCATGGAGATCGTGCACTCGCGCGAGGACCTGGAACGCTATATGCGCGAGGCGGTGCGGGTATCGGAGGATTCGGCGACGGGATCGAGCCGAGGGCCGCGCGCCAAGGACGGCGCGTTCGCGGCTTCGCCGGTGCTGCTCGACCGCTTCCTCAACGACGCCACGGAGGTCGACGTCGACTGCGTGAGCGACGGCCGGCACGTGATCCTCGGCGGCATCATGGAGCACATCGAGGAGGCGGGTGTGCACTCGGGTGATTCCGCCTGTTCGCTGCCGCCCTACAGCCTGTCGAAGAAACTGCAGGACGAGCTGCGCCGCCAGACCGTCGAGCTCGCGAAAAGCCTCAAGGTCGTGGGCCTCATGAACGTGCAGTTTGCGATCAAGGACGAGCAGATCTACGTGCTTGAGGTCAACCCGCGCGCCTCGCGCACTGTGCCGTACGTGTCGAAGGCCACGGGTCGGCCGCTCGCCAAGATCGCGGCGCGCTGCATGGTCGGGCAGACGCTCGAGTCGCAGGGCATCGCCGGCGAGATCGTGCCGCCGTACTACTCGGTGAAGGAGGCCGTGTTTCCGTTCATCAAGTTCCCGGGTGTGGACACGATACTCGGGCCGGAGATGAAATCGACCGGCGAGGTGATGGGCGTGGGCCGCAGCTTCGGTGAGGCCTTTTCCAAGTCGCAGACCGCTGCCGGCGCCGCCATCCCCGAGGGCGGGCGCATGTTCATCAGCGTGCGCGATGCCGACCAGAAGGGTGTGGTCGAGGTGGCGCGCTATTTCAGCGAGCACGGCTTCGAGATCGTCGCCACGCGCGGCACCGCGGCGGTGCTGGCGGCAGCGGGCGTGGCGGTGAAACCGGTCAACAAGGTGTCGGAAGGCCGCCCGCACATCGTCGATATGATCATGAACGACGAGATCGACGTGATCATCAACACGGTGTCGGACCGCCAGAGCTACGCGGATTCCTACGAGATTCGCCGCCAAGGGTTGCAGCACAAGGTCACGCACTACACGACGCTCGCGGCGGCGCGCGCCGCCGCCGAGGCGCATCGCCATCGCCACGAGCTTGGCGTGCGCCGGCTGCAAGACCTGCATCAGGAGATCACGCTATGAGGAAAATGCCCATCACCGCGGCCGGCGCGGAGAAGCTCAGGGCCGAATTGCAGCGCCTCAAGACCGTGGAGCGCCCGCGCGTCATCCAGCAGATCGCCGAGGCGCGCAGCCACGGCGACCTTTCGGAAAATGCCGAGTACCACGCGGCGCGCGAGCAGCAAAGCTTCATCGAGGGCCGCATCGCCGAGCTCGAAACGCGGCTCGCCAACGCCCAGATCATCGACCCAAAGACGGTCAACGCCGACGGGCGCGTAGTCTTTGGCGCCACCATCGATCTGCATGACTCCGAAAGCGGCGAGGACGTGACCTACCAGATTGTCGGCGACTACGAGGCCGACCTCGCGCACAGCCGCATTTCGATCAGCTCGCCCATTGCCCGGGCCCTGATCGGCAAGGAGGAGGGCGACGAGGTCGAGGTCCGGGTTCCCGGCGGCACCCGCCACTACGAAATCCTCGCCGTACGTTACGAGTAACCGGCCCCGGGGGGTGCCATACCCGGGGTCTCCCGCATCATCGGACCGGTCAATGCGGTCTCGCCGCATCGTCTATTCTCAGGGCAAGGCGGCGGTTGAGGCCCCCCGGGCCGCCGCGCGCCGACCTTGGACAAGCGAGAAGAAGCCACCCAACGCCCGTGGCCACGCCGGTACTCATCTGCGACGATTCAAGCTTTGCCGCGCGCCAGCTGGCACGCGCGCTGCCCGCCGACTGGAACGTGGAGGTTAGCTTCGTCGGCGGTGGCGAGGCGGCGCTCGAGGCGATCCGGCAGGGCAGGGGCGATATCCTGTTCCTCGATCTCAACATGCCGGGCATGGACGGCTACGCGGTGCTGGAGGCGATCCGCGCCCAGGACCTTCCGACGCTGGCGATCGTGGTTTCCGGCGACATTCAGCCGGAGGCCCGCGAGCGTGTCCTGCGGCTCGGGGCGCTCGATTTCGTGAAGAAACCGGTGAGCAGCGAGGTCATCCGCGCGGTCCTCAAGAAATACGGCATACACCACGCCTTGAGCGCGGCGACGCGCCGCAACGATTTCGCGCCTGACCTGCGCGATGCCTACCAGGAGATCGCCAATGTCGCGATGGGGCGGGCTGCCGATCTGCTGGCACGATTGCTCGGGGTGTTCGTGCAGATGCCGGTGCCGAAGGTCAACAGGATCGACGCCGGGGAGCTCGAAATGACGCTCGCCCAGTTCGCCGAGCCGGGTGCCGCGCTTGGCGTGTGCCAGGGATTCATCGGCGCGGGGGTGGCGGGCGAGGCGCTCGCCATCTTCGACCAGCCGAGCTTCGAAAGCATCGCCGAGCTGCTCAAGTACGACGGACCCGTGGATGACGCCGCGCGCCAGGAGCTGATCGCTGACATCGCCAACATCTTGATCGGGGCGCTGCTCAAGGGTATCGCCGAGCAACTGGACATCAGCTTCAGCCAGGACTATCCGCTGCTCCTCGGTCGGCACGTGAACGTGACGGCGCTGTTGCAGCGCCAGTCGGGACGCCGGAAGAGCGCGCTCGCGATCGAAATGGAGGCTCGCGTCGACGGGCGCAACATCGCCTGTGCCCTGCTGCTCCTGTTCACGCCAGACTCCCTCGGCACGCTCGAGCAGCGCGTGGCGTTTTTCGCGAGCTGATCGATGGCCGGCAAGGACACGGAGCTCGCCGAGCTGCACTGGATGATGGACGTGCTGCAGTCCATCGACGTCGGGCTGGTCGTGCTCGATCGCGATTACCGGGTGCAAATCTGGAACAGCTTCATGGCCAACCACAGCGGGCTGCTGGCCACACGGGTCATCGGCCAGCCGATCTTCGACTTGTTCAAAGAGCTGCCCGAGCAGTGGTTTCGCCGCAAGGTCGAGTCGGTGTTCCTGCTCAAGAACCGCGCCTTCACCACTTGGGAGCAGCGCCCGTTCCTGTTCCGCTTCCGCAACTATCGACCCATCACCGGAGCCGCGGAGTTTATGTTCCAGAACATCACTTTCATTCCGCTCGTGTCGGTGACGGGCGAGGTCGACCACGTCGGCTTGATCATTGACGATGTCACTGACACGGCGGTCAACAAGACCGAGCTGGAGAAGGCCAATCAGCAGCTCGCCGTGCTGAGCCGCACCGACCGGCTCACCCAGCTCTACAATCGCGGCTACTGGGAGGAGTCGCTCGCGCGCGAGTTCGCACGCGTGCGGCGCACGAAGGAGCCCGCCACGCTGATCATGTTCGACATCGACCACTTCAAGAAGGTGAACGACACTTATGGCCACCAGACCGGCGACGCGGTGATCCGCACCGCCGCCAGGCTGCTGCGTGAGACGGTGCGCGCGACCGACATCTGCGGGCGCTACGGCGGAGAGGAGTTCGCCGTAATCCTGGTAAGCACCCGGCAGGCCGACGCGCTGACGGTTGCCGAGCGCCTGCGCGCTCGCATCCAGGCGTGCACGGTGGAGCACGAGGCCCAGAGCGTTCAGTTCACCATCAGCCTCGGCATCGCCGAGCTCACCGACGCCATCCCCGACTACAAGAGCTGGCTCGAGCGCGCCGATCAGGCATTGTACGAGTCCAAGCACAGCGGTCGTAACCGCTCCACCGTGGCGATGTGACCGGCCGACCTGGCCGGATCGCGGCGAGCCGTGTGCCGCGGGTGCGGTAAGATGACTTAACCCAACCACAGGACAGCCTGGACCGCCCGGACGCATGGCCCGTTCCAAGAGCAGCACCCGCTGGTTGCAGCGGCATGTCCGCGACGAGTACGTCAAACGCGCACAGAAGGAAGGGTACCGCTCGCGCGCGGCCTACAAGCTCGCGGAGATCGACGAACGCGACCACCTGTTGCGGCCGGGCATGACGGTGGTCGATCTGGGCGCGGCCCCGGGCGGTTGGGCCCAGTACGCCAGAGCCAGGGTCGGTGCGTCCGGCCGGGTCATCGCCCTCGACGTGCTGCCGATGGAACCGCTCGACGGCGTGGAGCTGGTGCAGGGCGATTTCACCGAACAAGCGGTGCTAGACTCGCTGTTGCAACGCCTGGGCGGGGCGGCCGTCGACCTTGTAATGTCGGACATGGCCCCTAACATCAGCGGAATAGCCGCTGTTGACCAGGCGCGCAGTACCTACCTTGCGGAACTTGCGCTCGATTTCGCCGCCAAATCCTTGCGCCCCGGCGGCGCGCTCCTGCTCAAGACCTTCCAGGGGGCGGGCTACGCCGAGCTGTATAAGGAGCTGCAACGGCGCTTCGAGCGGGTCACCGCGCGCAAGCCGCGCGCCTCACGCGCCGAAAGCCGGGAGGTTTACCTTGTGTGCCGTGGGTTTAAGGGGCCAGGGGCGGTTGTGCCGGCCGCGCCTGCGTAGCACAATGGACTGGCTCGCGAATTTCTCCAAGCAAGTATGAGGTATCCGTCGTTGAACAATCTGACCAAGAACATCCTGCTCTGGCTGGTCATCGCCATCGTGCTGATGTCGGTATTCAACAACTTCGGCACGCGCCAGATCCAGGCCCGTCCGCTCGAGTACTCCAAGTTCATCCAGATGGTGCGCCAGGGCGAAGTCGAGCGTGTCACCATCCAGGGGCGCGAGGTGACCGGACGCCTGAAGAGCAGCAACGAGCCGTTCACCACCTACACCCCGAACGATCCGCAGATGGTCAACGACCTGCTTGACCACAACGTGGTATTCGACGCCAAGGCGCCGGAGGAGCCGTCGCTGCTGTTCCAGCTGTTCATGAACTGGTTCCCGCTGCTGATCCTGCTCGGCTTCTGGATCTACCTGATGCGCCAGATGCAGGGCGGGGTCGGCGGGCGCGGCGCCATGAGCTTCGGCAAGAGCAAGGCGCGCATGCTGACCGAAGAACAGAACAAGACTACTTTCGATGATGTGGCGGGCGTGGAAGAGGCCAAGGAAGAGGTCAAGGAGCTCGTTGAGTTCCTGCGCGATCCCTCCAAGTTCCAGAAGCTCGGTGGGCGCATTCCGCGCGGCGTGCTGATGACCGGCAGCCCCGGCACCGGCAAGACCCTGCTCGCCAAGGCCATCGCCGGTGAGGCCAAGGTGCCGTTTTTCTCGATCTCCGGTTCGGATTTCGTCGAGATGTTCGTTGGCGTGGGCGCCTCGCGCGTGCGCGACATGTTCGAGCAGGCCAAGAAGCACGCGCCGTGCATCATCTTCATCG
>CAYZVX010000101.1:0-7662 GCA_964482055.1 uncultured Acidiferrobacteraceae bacterium | reverse complement strand
GGCGAGGCCGTGCGCGAGCGCGAGCTGCTTGACGGGGCTGGCGGTGAGCGGGCGCCCGCGACCAGCCGGGCGATCCGGCTGGGTGTACACCGCGAGGATGCGGTGGCCGGCGGCGAGCAGCGCCTTGAGCGACGGCACCGCGAACTGCGGCGTGCCGGCAAATACGAGATTCATGCGGGGACGGTTCCGGTGTGAAACCGCGGGCGAGGCTACATCGCCAGACGCTCTTGCTTTTCGAGCTTCTTGCGGATACGTGACTGTTTGAGACGCGACAGGTGATCGACGAACACCTTGCCGTCGAGGTGGTCGATCTCGTGCTGAATGCAGGTGGCGAGCAACCCTTGGGCCTCGATCTCAAAGGGCTTGCCGTCGCGGTCGAGCGCGCGCACGCGCACCCGTGCCGGCCGCGTTACCTCGTCGAAGATGCCCGGCACCGACAGACAGCCTTCTTCGAGAGTCTGTTTTCCCTCGTGGCTGAGAATCTCTGGATTGATGAAGACCTGCAGCTGATCGCGCGTCTCCGAGATGTCGATCACGACGACGCGCTTGGCCTCGTTGACCTGCACGGCAGCAAGACCGATGCCCGGGGCCGCGTACATGGTCTCGGCCATGTCGTCGATCAGCTTGCTGATCTCGGGGGTGATGCGCGCGACCGGCTCGGCCTTGCGGCGCAGGCGCGGGTCGGGGTAATGCAGGATCGTCAACTGGGCCATCGCACGAACCGGTACGAGCTGCCAAACTGCTTAACTATTGGGTTCGAGGATACTGAATATCAAGGCAATTCGGCGACCGCGCGCATGGCACGGCCTGCCAAGTTGGACTACACTCACGGCCAAGCTTACACGGAAAACAACACCATGTCGCGAGCGCGCCCGCGTATTGCCATCTACTTTATTATGGTCGCGATGGCCTTTGGCCTCGTTTCGATCGCGGTGTCCGAGGAAGTGGCGCTCAAGCCCGGGCATCCCGAGCGTTACACGGTCCAGGTGGGCGACACCCTGTGGGACATTGCAGCGCGCTTCCTGCGTTCGCCCTGGCACTGGCCCAAGGTCTGGAAGATCAACGAGCAGATCAAGAACCCGCACCTTATCTACCCGGGCGATGTGATCCTGCTGCGCTACGTGGACGGCAAGCCGGAGCTCAGCGTGCTGCGCCGCGAGAAACTCGAGCCCGGCACCCCGCTCAGCGAGGCGCCGCCCGAGGCGCGCGCCATCGAGGAGCCGGCCGCACCGCCAGCCGATGGCCGCACCGTGAAGCTCAAACCGCGCATCTACACCGAGCCGCTTGAACAGGCCATACCGACGATCCCGCCGAACGCGATTCTGCCATTCCTGACCGAGCCGTTCGCGCTGGGCGATGATGAGCTGCGCGACGCCGCCTATGTGACGGTCGGGCTGGATGGTCGGTTGGCGCTCGGCGACCACAGCGAGTTCTACGCGCGCGGCTTTGAAGGCCCGGAGCACGAGCTCTACCAGGTGGTGCGCCCTGGCAAGGCGCTGCGCCATCCGGAAAGCGGCGAGCTGCTCGGCTTTGATACCGCCTACCTCGGCGAGGCGCGACGCCTCGATGGTAAGGACCCGGTGAAGCTGGTCGTGGCGAGCGCTAAGCAGGAGATTGGCCCCCGGGATCGCCTGGTGCCGGCGCCGAAGAAAGCGGCGCTGCCCTTCTACCAGCCGCATGCGCCGAAGCACGATGTGCGCGGCTGGATCCTGTCCTCACCCAACGCGGTGGCGGAGGTCGGACAGTTTGCCGTGGTCGCCATCAGCCTCGGCGCGCGCGACGGGATCGAGGACGGTCACGTGCTGCGCATCATGCGGCATGTCGGCAGCCATCGCGACCCAGTGACGGGCGGGCGTTACGAGCTGCCCGAGGAGGATTCGGGCCTTGCCATGGTGTTCCGCGCCTTTGACAAGCTGAGCTATGCGCTCGTCATGACGGCCACTCGTCCTGTGCATATCGGCGACGCCGTCATCACGCCGTAACCCCGCATCGCCACGGCATGGCCGGCAAGGGAGGCGGGCCAACGGCGGATGAGCTCGCGCACTGGCTCGCGTTGCATCACGCGCCGGGCTTGGGGGCGCGGCGCAAGATCGAGCTGTTAGAAGCCTTCGGCTCCATCGGCGCCTTATTCGCCGCGGGTCGAGACCAGATCGCGCGCGTGGCCGGGGCGCGCGAGGCGGTCATCGACGATCTGTTGAGCACGCCCGACGCCGCGGCGCACGCGGCAACCCAGCAGTGGCTCGCTGATCTTCGCAACTTCATTGTCACCTGGGCCGATCCCGACTACCCGCCCCTGCTGCGCCAGATCGACGACCCCCCGCTTCTGCTCTATGGGCGCGGCGAACGGGCGGTGCTCGCCACGCCGCAGCTTGCAATCGTCGGATCCCGCAATCCCTCACCGGGCGGTCGCGACAACGCCCGGGCGTTCGCTGCGCATCTCGCCCGCGCCGGGCTCACCATCACCAGCGGCCTGGCCTTGGGGATCGATGGCGCCGCGCACGAGGGCGCGCTCGCGGCCAGTGGCAAGACCATCGCGGTGACCGGCACCGGCCTTGATCGCGTCTATCCTCCGCGCCATCGCGAGCTGGCGCACCGCATCTGCGCGGCCGGCGCATTGCTGTCCGAATACGCGCTCGGCACCCCCCCGCGCGCCGAGAACTTCCCCGTGCGCAACCGCCTGATCAGCGGCATGAGCCTCGGTGTGCTCGTGGTTGAAGCCGCGCTCAAGAGCGGTTCGCTCATCAGCGCGCGCCTCGCCACCGAGCAGGGACGCGAGGTGTTCGCCATCCCGGGTTCCATACACTCGCCGCTCGCGCGCGGTTGCCACGCGCTGATCCGCCAGGGCGCGAAGCTGGTCGAGACGGCAAACGACATCATCGAGGAGCTCGGACCGTTGGCGCAGCTCGTCACGCCAGCGCTCGAGGCGCACGGCGCCGACCTTGACGCGAAGCTCACCGATTCCGAACGCGACCTGCTCGCGTGTCTTGGCCATGATCCGATCGACATCGACTCGCTCGCGACACGCAGCGGATTGACGCCCCAGTCCGTTTCCTCCATGCTGTTGTCGCTAGAGCTGCACGGACTGGTCGCTGCGCTTCCCGGCGGCCGCTACCAGCGCAGTCGTTGAACAACATGGGCAGCCCGATGAAAGAAAACGTCCTCGATGTCTTGATGTACCTGTTCGAGAACTACATGGACGACGGCCCGGAGTTCAACCCCGACCAGGAAACGTTGACCCACGAGCTCACCGAAGCCGGCTTTCCACGCGGCGAGATCCGCAAGGCCTTCAACTGGCTTGAGGGATTGTCCCTGCTGCGCGAGCAGCCGGCGGCGTTCGCCCACGGCGGCACGAGCGGCGCGTTGCGCCACTATGTGCGCGCCGAGCTCGACAAGCTCTCGGCGGAAAGCCGCGGCTTTCTGCTCAGCATGGAACAAAGCGGTGTGCTCAATCCGCGCGCGCGCGAGCTCGTAATCGAGCGCGTCATGGCGCTCGACGTCGAGGAGATTTCGCTCGAGCAGCTCAAGTGGGTAATGCTCATGGTGTTGTTCAATCAGCCGGGCCAGGAGACCGCTTACGACGCACTGGAGGACATGGTCCTCGATCACGTCGTGCCCGCTCATCTGCACTGAGCCGGCCCCGGCCTCCCGTCGCCGCGCCGGCTTGCCCTTGACAAGCCCCCGGCGGTTCCGTCAACAATTCGCGCCTCCCTGGGATTCGGGCGCCGCGCCTGCCCCCGCTGTTCTCAACAATTGCTAGACGAGCCGCGCCGCCGCGCCGCGCGAGAGGTCACGAATTACCACGATGGCTAAGAACCTGATCGTCGTCGAATCGCCCGCCAAGGCGAAAACCATGTCCAAGTACCTGGGCAAGGATTTCACCTGCCTGGCGTCGTATGGCCACGTGCGCGACTTGATCCCCAAGCAGGGAGCGGTCGATGCGGACAACAGCTTCGCGATGAAGTACGATCTGATCGAAAAGAACAAGAAGCACGTCGACGCCATCGTGAAGGCGGTCAAGAAGGCCGATGCCCTGTATCTCGCCACCGACCCCGATCGCGAGGGCGAGGCGATTTCCTGGCATCTCTACGAGATCCTCAAGGCCGAGGACGCGCTCGATGCGAAGCCCGTGCATCGCGTGGAGTTTCACGAGATCACCAAGAGCGCCATCCAGCATGCGATCCAACATCCGCGCGGCTTGTCGGAGAACCTGATCAGCGCACAGCAGGCGCGGCGCGCGCTCGACTACCTGGTCGGCTTCAATCTCTCGCCGTTGCTGTGGAAAAAGGTGCGCCGGGGGCTTTCGGCCGGGCGCGTGCAGAGCCCGGCGCTGCGCCTGATCGTCGAGCGCGAGGAGGAGATCGAGCGCTTCCAGGCGCGCGAGTACTGGACGATCGAATCCGACCTCGCCGCCAAGGGCAAGACGTTCAGCGCCCGGCTCACGCATTTCGACGGCGAGAAGCTCGAGCAGTTTTCGATCAGCGACGCCGAGCGCGCCAACCGCGTGGTTGCCGCCCTGCAAGCGCAAGCCGCCGGGCAGCTGCGCGTGGTCGCGGTCGAGAAGAAACAGCGCCGCCGCAATCCGGCACCGCCGTTTACGACTTCCACCCTGCAGCAGGAGGCCGCGCGCAAGCTCGGCTTCTCTGCGCAGCGCACCATGCGCACCGCCCAGCAGCTCTACGAGGGTATCGACATCGGCGGGGAGGTCGTGGGCCTGATCAGCTACATGCGTACCGACGCGGTGAACCTTGCCAATGAGGCGGTGGCCGAGATTCGCGAGGTCATCCGCAATCGCTTCGGCGAGGAGAACCTGCCGCCCGAGCCGCAGGTCTACAAGAACAAATCCAAGAACGCCCAGGAGGCGCACGAGGCGATCCGCCCGACCTCCGCCGCGCGCACGCCCGAAAGCATCAGGGACCACCTCAAGCCCGAGCAGTTCAAGCTCTACGAGCTCATCTGGAAGCGCACCATCGCCTGCCAGATGATGCACGCGCTGCTCGACACCGTCGCGGTGGACATGGTGCCGGCCAAGGCGACCGATGCCCGCAACCTGCTGCGCGCCACGGGCTCGACGGTGGTCAAGCCCGGATTCCTCGCCGTCTACGAGGAGGGCAGCGATGACAAGGCCGCTGATGAGGACAAGGAGGCAATCCTGCCGCCGCTTGAGAAGGGCGAGCTCGTGGAACTCACCGCGCTGCGCCCGGCGCAGCACTTCACCGAACCGCCGCCGCGCTACTCGGAGGCCTCGCTCGTCAAGGCGCTCGAGGCCTACGGCATCGGCCGGCCTTCGACCTACGCCTCGATCATCGACACGCTCGAGAAGCGCGAGTATGTGACGCTTGAGAACCGCCGCTTCAAGCCGACCGACGTCGGGCGCGTGGTCAACAAGTTCCTGTCCGAGCACTTCCACCAGTACGTCGACTACGACTTCACGGCGCGCATGGAGGATGATCTCGACGCGATCTCGCGCGGCGAGAAGGAGTGGCGCCCGGTGCTCAAGGAGTTCTGGACCGAGTTCAAGCAGCAGGTCAAGTCCAAGGAATCGGTCGAGCGCCCCGGTGTCGAGATGCTCGAGGAGAACTGTCCGAAGTGCGGCAAGCAGCTGGCCAAGCGCCTCGGGCGCAACGGCTACTTCATCGGCTGCACCGGTTACCCCGACTGCGATTACACGCGCAACGTCGACGAGGCGGCCGGCAGCCTCAACGAGCCGCAAATCGTCGAGGGCCGCAGCTGCCCGAAGTGCAACTCCGCGCTCGTCATCAAGCGCGGGCGTTACGGCAAGTTCATCGGTTGCAGCAACTATCCGAACTGCAAGCACATGGAGCCGTTGGAAAAGCCGGAAGACACTGGCGTGCCGTGTCCGGAGTGCAAGCAGGGCTCGATGCTCAAGCGCAAGTCGCGCTACGGCAAGATTTTCTATTCGTGCTCGCGCTACCCGGACTGCAAGTACGCCTGCTGGAACCCGCCGATTCCTGAACCCTGCCCGAAGTGCGGCCATCCCATTCTCACCATCAAGACCACCAAGCGCCGCGGCACGGAAAAGGTCTGCCCACAGAAGGAGTGCGGCTTCGCCGAGCCCTTCGAGGCGGCGGAAGCGGCCGCCGCGGGCTGAACGCACGCCATGGCCGAGCGTGCGGCCTTGATCCTGATGCTCCGGTGGCTCACGGCGGTGCACGCGCTAATGCGTGCAGCGCGCCGCGCCCCCGGTTGGCGGCAGGCGCCTCACACACACCGGTTCCTGGTCGCGCTCGCCGCGCTGCTCGTTGCCGGCTGCGTGACGGCACCGCTTCCCCCGGCGGGCATCGGCGCGCGTCTCGCGTGGGGCGCGCTGCCGGGCTGGGAGGCCGAGCGCCACGCCGCGATTTGGCCGGCCCTGACGGCCAACTGCCAGAAGATGCCGGCGCGCGATGCACACTGGCAAGGCATCTGCCAGGACATGGCACTGTTCGCTGATCCCAGCGATGATGAGGCGCGCGCCTTCTTCGAGACGCGCTTCGCACCGTATGCGCTGCACAACGACCGGGGCGGATTTGATGGCCTTATCACCGGCTACTACGAACCGCTGCTTTACGGCAGCCGCGTGCCCAGCGCGCGCTACCGCTACCCCATCTACCAGCGCCCCGATGATCTGCTCGTCGTGGATCTCGGCGCGCTCTTCCCGGAGCTCGCCGGGCGCCCGGTGCGCGGGCGCCTGCAGGGCAGGCGAGTCGTACCGTATTTCTCGCGCGCCGAAATCACCGCGGCCCAGTCGGCTGCCAATCCGGCGAGCACGCGCGAGCCCGGTGCGGCCAATGCGGGTGCTGCCGAGCCGCTTCGCGGCAATGAGCTCCTTTGGGTCGACGATCCGGTCGCGCTCTTCTTCCTGCAGGTGCAGGGCTCGGGCCGCGTGCAGTTGCCCGACGGCAGCCAGGTGCGCGTCGGCTATGTCGACCAGAACGGCCACCCCTACCAGTCGATCGGCGCGCAACTCATCGCGCGCGGAGAGCTGCCGCGCGAGGAGGTCAATCTGTTCAGCATCCGCGCCTGGCTCGCGGCCCATCCCGACGAGGCCGAGGACCTGCTCAACAGCAATCCGAGTTACGTTTTCTTTGCGCTGCGCGAGCCGCCCGCCGATGTGTCACTCGACGGGCCACTCGGCGCGCTCGGGGTCCCGCTCACGCCCGAGCGCTCGGCCGCGGTGGATCCATCGTTCATCGCGCTCGGCTCTTTGCTTTGGCTCGACAGCTCCTTGCCGGGCGAGGCGCCGCGTCCCTACCGGCGGCTGCTGATCGCACAGGACACGGGCGGGGCGATCAAGGGTGCGGTGCGGGCCGACGTGTTCTTCGGTCACGGAGCTCGCGCCGAGCATCTGGCCGGGCACATGAAGCAGCCCGGTCGGCTCTTCGTGCTGCTGCCGCAATCGCGTTAGGCGCCGCTACGCCAGCGCGGCACGTCGCAGCGCGGCCAGCTCCTCGCCGATCAGCGCGCGCCGCCACCCGTGCAGCACCGGCGAATCGCCGCTTTGAATCAGCTGTTGCAGGTCGTGGCGCGTCGCGAGCAGCGTCGCGCTGATGTGCTCGCGCGCCGCGCAGGCCTGAACGCGCGCCGCCATCTCCTTGTACAGCTGCTGGCGCGCCGCGTCCGGCGGCTCGAAGGCCGGCCACAGGGGCGCGGCTGGCGCGGCCC
>CAYZVX010000100.1:0-7818 GCA_964482055.1 uncultured Acidiferrobacteraceae bacterium | reverse complement strand
CCGCCGCCGCGCGCCTTCTCGAGGAAGGCGAGCTCCACCGCCCGGCCGAGCGCGCGCTCGAGCGCGCGGCGCAGGCGCTCGGCGCGCTTGTAGCCGCCCGGGTCGGGCGAAACTACGGCAACGCGCGCCTCGGGGCCGAGGCGTTGGGCAAGGTAGCTCGCGAAAAGGCGCGTCGGATGAACATGCTCGGCGCGGCAGCGAAAGGCGTTCTGAAACGCCGCCAGGTTGTGCACCTCGAGCGCGACGATCCGGTCGATGCCCACGGCCTCGAGCAGCTGCGCCACGTAGCGCGTGCTCAAGGGGTCGCGCGGCTGGGTGCGGGCGTCCTTGCGCGCATAGGCGAGATACGGCAGCACCGCGGTCACGCGCGCCGCGCCGGCGTCGCGCAAGGCGCCGAGAAAGAACAGCAGCCGCACCAGCTTGTCGTTGACACTCTGTGTCGCGTCGGCGTACAGCGACTGAACCACGTAGGCATCGGCGTCGCGCACGCTCACGAGCGGGCGCGCCTTGTGCTCGCCGTCCTCGAAGTCGCGCTCCTCGTGCGCCGCGAGCGCAGCACCGAGCTCGCCGGCCACGCGCTCACCGAGCGCGCGTGTGGCCGTGAGCGCGAACAGCCTGAGCGGCGGCGCCGGCCGCTCCGCTCCCGGGGCCTGCGGCCGGCTGCTCACGGCACCGATACGACCGTGTAGCGGCTCACGCGCAGCGCCGGCGACCAGTAATCGGCCGGCAACCCGGCCTTGCGCTTGAGGTGGCGCACGAACTCGCGCGGCTCGGCCAGCTGCTCCCACACCGCCGGCAGGAAGGTGCCGCGATGATAGCCCTCCTCCAGCACCAGGCCATCGATGCCGGGGCGCAGCTGCGCGAGCAGCTCGGCCTCGGACTCGACGGCCAACGGCTGCGGCTCGCTCAGCACCGAGATGTGGACGTCGAGCAGGCGGAATTCGACGCGCGTGAGCGCCGGAAAACGCGGGTCGCGGAACGCCGCGCCGTAGGCATTGCTCACCACGTCAGCGATGAGCGGGCGCTGCGCCTCGAGCGTGCCGATGCAGCCGCGCAGCTCGCGCTCGATCTTGAGCGTGACAAAGCTCGCACCCGGCGCCTGCAACGTGGCCGAGAATTCTTTGACCGGCACCTTCAAGCGCTCGCCGACGAGGCCCCGTTCGATGGCGTGCCGCGCATATTCCAGCAGCGCCTGCCGGTCGGGCATCGACAATCCCGACGCATCCTCAATTAAAGACATAGGCGCCATACCCCACGACCTGGTGGCGCGGACCGGCGGTATCGCCGGAATTGCGCAGGTCGACAGTCTTGCCATGCAGTCCGCGCTGGCGCGCGACATAGAGCAGCCCGCTCACCGGCACACGGCCGCAGGCGTCCTCGTAGCCGATGTCCTCGTAGCGCAGCCGCTCGATCGCCTCGGAGGTGGCGGCGTCCAGGCGCCGGGCGGTGGCGTAGTCGTGGTAGTGCGACAGGTCCGAACTCACGACGATCAGCGTTTCCGGCCCGCCCCACAGCCGCTCCAGCACCTCGCCCACCTCCTGCGCGCTCGCCTCGCCCACCACCAGCGGCACGAGCTTGAACTCGCCAAGGACCTCCTGAAGAAACGGCAGGTGCACCTCCAGGCTGTGCTCCTCGGCATGCGCGCGGTCGAGCACCTTCACCTGCGGCAGAGTCTTGATGCGCTCGGCCGCCTCCTGATCCACGGTGATCTCGCCGAGTGGCGTGGCGAAGCGTGTGGCGCTGGGAAGCGCCAGCCCCGCGAACGGCACGCGGTGCGACGGTCCAAGCAGCACCACCCGCTTGATCACGCCGCGCGCCGGCTTGAGCCGTGCGTACACGCTCGCCGCCACCGGGCCGGAGTAGATGTAGCCGGCGTGCGGGGCGATGATCGCTTTGGGCACCGCGCCCGCCGGCGCGGCCGCGCTGAGAAATTCACTCAACATGGCGCGCAGCTCGCGCGGATCGTCCGGATAGAACATGCCGGCCACGGCCGGGGGACGTACGCTCGCCATAACGATTACCTCACGGAAATCAGCAGTAAAATGATCCTGTACGCGGGTATTTTCAAGCGCGGCCTGCGGGCGTATGGTGGAACCATTGGACCGCAGTGCGGCGAGCCGCACCGACACGGCCATGGTGACGGAAACCTTCACGGACACGGTGCCCACCCGCTACTGGCACAAGCTCGAGGACGGCCGCGTGCAGTGCGACCTGTGCCCGCGCTACTGCAAGCTGCACGAGGGTCAGCGCGGCATGTGCTTCGTGCGCGCCAACCAAGGTGGCGCGGTGGTGCTCACCACCTACGGGCGTTCGAGCGGCTACTGCATCGACCCGATCGAGAAGAAGCCGCTCAACCACTTCCTGCCCGGCACCCCGGTGCTGTCGTTCGGCACCGCCGGCTGCAACTTGGCGTGCAAGTTCTGCCAGAACTGGGACATCTCCAAGTCGCGCGAGATGGACACGCTCATGGACCAGGCGAGCCCGCAGACCATTGCGCGCGCCGCCCACGAGCTCGGCTGCAAGAGCGTGGCCTACACCTACAACGACCCGGTAATCTTCATGGAATACGCCATCGACGTGGCCAAGGCGTGCCGCCCGTACGGCATCAAGTCGGTGGCCGTGACCGCCGGCTACATGTGCGCCGAGCCGCGCCGCGAGTTCTACCAATACATGGACGCGGCCAACGTCGACCTGAAAGGCTTCACCGAGGACTTCTACTTCAAGATCTGCGGCGGGCACCTGCAGCCGGTGCTCGACACGCTCGTCTACCTCAAGCGCGAGACCAAGGTGTGGTTCGAGATCACCACCCTGCTGATCCCCGGCCACAACGACTCCGACGACGAGATCGACGCCATGACCCAGTGGGGTGTGGCCAACCTCGGGCCCGACGTGCCGTGGCATTTCACCGCCTTCCACCCGGACTGGAAGATGATGGACGTGCCGCCCACACCGGCCGCGACGCTGAGGCGCGCGCGCAAGATCGCGATGCGCAACGGCGTGCGCTACGCCTACACCGGCAACGTCTACGATCCGGCCGGCCAAAGCACCTATTGCCACCAGTGCGGCGCCAAGCTGATCGGGCGCGACGGCTACGACATCACCGCCTGGACGCTTGACGCGCAAGGCCGTTGTAAGCAATGCGGTACGGCCTGCGCTGGCGTGTTCGAGCCAAAACCCGGCGACTGGGGCGCGCGCCGCCAGCCGGTGCGGCTCAAGAGCTACGCGGCCTGAACCCGCAAGGTGCGGCGGGGCGCTTCTCGCGAAGCAGCCGCGGCATTGATGCCCGTCAAATCTGCGGTCCACGAACCATGTTTAGATGCCAGCATGGGAGCGGTGACAGCACGACTCGTTGAGCTACCGCAACTGCGCAACCGAACGCGCGTGTTTCGCGATCGGGCCCATGCCGGCGAGGTGCTGGCCGGCATGCTCGAGGCGTTTCGTGCGAGCGATGCCCTGGTTGTGGCCATCCCGGCCGGGGGCGTGCCGCCGGCCGCGGTGCTGGCCCAAAAGCTCGGCCTGCCGCTCGACGTCGCGGTAGTCAGCAAGATCACCCTGCCGTGGAACACGGAGGCCGGCTACGGCGCGGTGGCGTTCGACGGCACCGTGCGGCTCAACCAGGGGCTGATCGCGAACCTCGCGCTCAGCGAATCGGTCGTCTCGAACGGTATCGCGTCGACGCGCGCCAAGGTCGCCAAACGGGTCAAACGCCTGCGCCCGAACGCACCGATGCCGCCGCTGGGCGAGCGGCCGGTGATCGTCGTGGACGACGGGCTTGCCTCGGGCTACACGCTCGCGGTGGCGGTCGAGGCCTTGCGCAACCATGGGGCGCGGCGCGTGATCGCGGCCGTGCCGACTGCGCACGCCGATGCGGCGCGGCTCGTTGCGCTGGAGGTCGAGGCGCTTTACTGCGCCAACGTGCGTGAAGGCCGGCGTTTTGCCGTGGCCGACGCCTACCAGGAGTGGTCGGACGTCCCGGAAGAGGTCGCCGCCGAATTGTTGCGCGCGGCGCAAGCCGATGCGCGCGTCGCCTGAGCCCAGCACGGCGCGCTGGGAGCACTACGCGCATGGCGCCGACATCGGCGTGCGCGGCTTTGGCGCGACGCCGGCGCAGGCCTTCGAGCAGGCGGCGCTCGCCATGACCGCCGTCATTACCGATCCTGCCGGTGTGCAGGCGCGCGATTCGATCGAGGTGAACTGCGAGGCGCCGGACCTGGAGTTGCTCTTGGTCGACTGGTTGAACGCCCTCATCTACGAGATGGCGACGCGCAAATGGCTGTTCGGTCGCTTCGCCGTGCGCCTCGAGGGCAATCGGCTGCACGGTGAGGCCTGGGGCGAGCCGGTCGACATCGCCCGCCACGAGCCCTCGGTCGAGATCAAGGGCGCGACCTACACCTCGCTGCGGGTCGCACAGGAAGATGGTGCGTGGGTAGCACAGACGGTGGTGGACGTTTGAAAATGGTAAGCGGTAATCGGTGAACGGTGGACTGTAAACATCAGATCGCTATCGGTTGACCGTTCACTGTTCACTATGCACTGTTCACTGATTTGATATGGATCTGTCTCTCGTAAAACGCCGCTCCGAATTCGAGTGGGAAATCGAGCCGCACGGCGCGATGCACGTGCCCGGCGTCATTTACGCGACCGAGGCGCTGATGCGCGAGATGGACCAGAAGGTCTACGAGCAGGTGGTCAACGTCGCCACCCTGCCCGGGATCGTCAAGGCCTCCTACGCCATGCCGGACGCGCACTGGGGCTACGGCTTTCCGATCGGCGGGGTGGCCGCCTTCGATCCCGATCAGGGCGGCGTGGTATCGGCGGGCGGCGTCGGTTTCGACATCTCCTGCGGCGTGCGCTGCCTGCACACGGGCCTCACCGTCGACGAGGTGATGCCGGTGCAAAAGGCGCTTGCCGATATCCTTTATCACAAGATCCCCGCCGGCGTCGGTTCCACCGGCGCTATCCATTTGAACGAGGATCAGATGGACGCCATGCTCGCCGGCGGCGCCAAGTGGGCCGTGGAGCACGGCTGGGGCACAGCCGCCGACCTCGAGCGCATCGAGGAGCGCGGCCAGATGAGGCACGCCAAGCCGGCCAACGTCTCCGCGCACGCGAAGAAACGCCAGCGCGACGAGATGGGCACGCTCGGGAGCGGCAACCACTACCTCGAAGTGCAGAAAGTCGCGCGCCTCTACGACGCCGAGACCGCGGCTGCCTTCGGCCTTAAGGAAAACGACGTGGTGGTGAGCATCCATTGCGGCTCGCGCGGCCTCGGTCACCAGATCGGCACCGACTTCCTGCGCAAGATGGCGATCGCCGCCGGCCAGTACGGCATCGTGCTGCCCGACCGCGAGCTCGCCTGCGCGCCGATCAACTCGCCGGTCGGCGAGGAGTACCTGGGCGCGATGCGCGCGGCGATCAACTGCGCGCTCGCCAACCGCCAGATCATCACGCACCTGGTGCGCGAGGCGTTCGCGCATATCCTGCCGAAGGCGCGCCTGCCGCTGCTCTACGACGTGTCGCACAACACCTGCAAGGTCGAGGAGCACGCCATCGACGGCAAGCCGCGCAAGCTCTACGTGCACCGCAAGGGCGCCACGCGCGCCTTTGGTCCCGGGCATCCCGACGTCCCCGAGCCGCTGCGCGCGGTTGGCCAGCCGGTGCTGATTGGCGGCTCCATGGGCACCGCTTCCTACGTGCTGGTCGGCACCAAAGACGGCGAGGCGCGCTCCTTCGCCTCCGCCTGCCATGGCGCGGGCCGCGCCATGAGCCGCCACCAAGCGTACCGCACCTGGCGCGGCCGGCAGGTGATTGATGAGCTCGCCGCGCGCGGCATCATCATCCGCAGCCCCTCCTCGCGCGGGGTGGCCGAGGAAGCGCCGGGCGCCTACAAGGACGTCTCCGCGGTGGTCGACGCCGCCGACGTCGCGGGGCTGGCGCGTAAGGTGGCGCGGCTCGAGCCGCTCGTGTGCGTGAAGGGCTGAGGCGCGGACCGCGCGTGCGCGCGGTCCGCCGCCGGCCTCAGCGCGGCAATTCCTCGAACACGTTGGTCCAGACGTTCAGCACCTGGCCGGCGCCCGGCAGTCCGCCCGGGGTATTGATCTTCTCGAGCACCGTCAGGCTCGCCATGTCGAGCTTGTAGAGCGAACCGTCCTTGTCGTTCGAGACATAGCCGTAGCGGCCGTCCTTGGTAAAGGCGATGTGGCCCATGCGCCCAGTGCCGATCGGCATCTCCTTGATGACTTTCATCTGCGTGAGGTCGATCACGCTGATCCAGTTGTTGCCATAGTTGGTGATGACCGCGCGCTTGCCGTCCGGGGTGTTGTAGGCGTGGCCGATTCCGCTGCTCCTGGTCTCGAGCCGGGTGACGAGCTTCTTGGTGGCGGTGTCGAACACCGCGACCTCGTTGCCCGTGAGCGACTTGCCGGGACCGCGGTTGAGCGCAAGAAAGTATTTGCCATCCTGCGTGAAGTTGCCGTGGTGCGCCTCGACCGCCGCCTGACCCTGTAGCGGCATGTCGAGCCTGGCCTTGACCGGCATGGCGGCCTGCGTGAGGTCATAGACCACGATGCCGGGCTTGCCGCCCTCGAGCACGAGCCACAGCTCCTTGCCGTCGGGCGAGGGCACCGGATAGTGCGGCACGCTCTCGGTCGGCAAGGACTTCACCGACCAGTCCTTCATGCTGATCACGATGAGCTTGTTGCTGATCCGGTCGAGCGTGAAGAACTTCGACGAATCGTAGCTCCAGGCGTTGTGCATCGAGGCGAGCGCCTTGGAGGCCGGGTCGGCGACCGCGAGCTCGATCACCTTTGCCACCTTGTCAGTGGCGGCGTTGATGAAGCTCACGCGCAGCTTGCCGTTGTCGAGGCTCCAATGGTTGATGCCCACCCACTTGCCGTCAGGGCTGACGGCGCCGTGCTTGGGACGGTTGCCGGTCTCGATGCGGCTGGTAACGGCCTTCTTCGCTAGGTCGACGACCACAACCTGGCGCTGTCCCTCGCCCGCGCCGCTGATGTAGACCTTCTTGCCATCGGGCGTGGTGCTGCCGAGCGTGCCGCCCTTGACGGTCTCGAGGTCGGCCACCACCGCATCGGTCTTGGTATCGACGAGGTAGGCGTGCCCGCTGCCGTGCAGCAGGACCATCAGGTCTGGCCAGGTGACGGCGGCGTGCGCGACCGCCGCGGCGGCGGCGAGCGCGGTCGCGCCAACCACGGCGCGCAGGGTGCTGGCGGATCGAAAGGCTTTCATAACAGAGGCTCTCCTCGAAAGTCGTGGTGTGGTTGCGATTGGTGTGCTGCCTGCGCCGCCTACGCGCGGCGGCGCCCGCCAGCAAAGCAGCACCCGTGCCAGCGGCCGCGCCGGCGAGATACGCCGCACAATCAGCGAATTGCGGACGACGACATTGGCCCGGTGCCCGCGCCTAGTCGGCGCGGCGGGCGTTTCGCCCCATGCGCCGAGCCCGCCCTATGGCATTTCGCCACAGGGCAATCCTTTAGTGCTCGCCGGCGACCTGACCGGCGAGCTTGCGCAGCAGCGTCTTGTAGTCGATGCCGAGGATGCGCGCGGCCTGCGCCTTGTTGCCGCCGGTCTGGCGCAAAACGCTCGCGATGTAGTGGCGCTCGACCTCGGCGAGCGTCGCGCCAGCGCTGGCCGCGGCACCCTCGCCGAGCCAGCCCTGCCCGCCGAGCGCCGCCGGAAACACGGCAAGCGGAATCTCCACGGCCTCGCGCGGGCAGAGGATGACCGCCTGCTCGATCACGTTCTCGAGCTCGCGCACGTTGCCCGGCCAGGGGGCGCGCAGCAGGGCGGCGAGCGCCTCCG
>CAYZVX010000099.1:0-7853 GCA_964482055.1 uncultured Acidiferrobacteraceae bacterium | reverse complement strand
GGCACCCGGCGACGGCGTGCCGGTCAGCGTCAGGCCTGGCGGCGCGACGCCGTGGCGGCACGCTCGGGCTCGAGCGGCTTGCCGATCAGGCGCGCCATCGCCTCGATCGGGACCGGAGGGCTGTACAGGAAGCCCTGGATGCTGTCGCAACCGAGGTCGCGCAGGAAGGCGAGCTGCGCCTCGGTTTCGACGCCTTCTGCCACCACCTTCTTTCCGAGGCCGTGGGCCATCGCGATGATGGCCGAGACCAGCGCCGCATCGTCCCGGTTGTCCGGCACCTCGCGCACGAAGTCGCGGTCGATCTTGACGATGTCGATCGGGAACTTGCGCAGGTGGCTGAGCGAGGACTGGCCGGTTCCGAAATCATCGAGCGCGATCTTCACGCCGATAGCCCTGAGGTCCCGCATCAGGTCGAGCACGTGCTGGCTATCGTGCATCAGGACACTCTCGGTGATCTCGAGCACGACTTCGCCGGTCTGCTCGCCGCAGGTCGCGAGCACGTTGCCGGTGCACTTGGCGATGCCATTGCCGCGAAAGCAGTTGGCGGTGACGTTGACGGCGAGTGCGGGCGGCTCGACACCCGCCGGGGTATAGGCCCGGATCTGTTCGATGGACTTGCGCAGCACCCACTCGGTAACCGGCATGATGAGGCCGCTGTCCTCCAGCACCGGGATGAACTCGGCGGGCGGGACGAGGCCGCGCTGCGGGTGCTGCCAGCGCAACAGTACTTCGGCGCTCGTGACCCGGCCGCCGCGCAGATCGACGATTGGTTGGTAGTGAAGCACGAATTCCTCGTGTTCGAGCGCGCGGTGCAGCTCGCTTTCGAGCTTCATGTGCTCGGTAACCCGCTTGGAGAGCTCCGCGGCGTAGAACTGAAAGCCGTTGCGCCCGAGCTCTTTGGCGTGATACATCGCCATATCGGCGTTCTTGATCAACGGGTCGGCCTCGCTGTCATCGAGCGGATAGAGCGTGATGCCGATCGACACCGTCACGTGCAGGGTGTGCGGGCCGATCCGGAACGGTTGGCCGATGGTGTGGACCAGTTTCTGGGCGATGGCGATCACGTTGTTGACGTGGTTGATGTTCTCCAGGATCACGGTGAACTCATCGCCCCCGAGCCGGCTCACGCTATCGGTCTCGCGCAGGCTCGCCTTCAGGCGCCGCGCCGTCTCCTGCAGCAGCGCATCGCCCACGTCGTGACCGAGCGAGTCGTTGATGCGCTTGAAGTGATCGAGATCGAGGAACAGCAGGGCGAGCAGTTTCTCGTTGCGGCGCGTGCGCGCCAGCGCCTCGTCCAGGCGCGCGCGGAACTGGGCGCGGTTGGGAAGTCCTGTGAGGGTGTCGTGGTGCGCCAGGTAGTTGATTCTTTCCTGGCCGAGCACGCGTTCGCTGACATCCTTGCCGGTGGAGATGAAGTGGGTCACCACCCCGGCCTCGTTCTTGAGCGGCGTGATGGTCTTGTCCTCGTAGAACAAGGAGCCGTCCTTGCGGCGATTGACGACGAGCCCGCGAAATTCCTCGCCGCGCAGGATGCCGGTCCACAGACTGCGATAGAACTCCGCATCGTGCTGGCCGGACTTCAGGAGCCGCGGCGTGCGGCCGATCGCCTCGAACGGCGAGTAGCCCGTGGCGCGCTGAAATCCGGGGTTGACGTATTCGATCACGCCACGGACATCGGTGATGTAGATGATGTCGGTGACGTGCTCGAGCACGCTGAACAGCCTGCCGAGCTCGGCCTTTTCGCGGCGATGGCTGCGGATGTGGTGGATGAACAACACCAGCAGGAACAGGAGATAGCCGGCAAAGAGGACATAGATCCACTCGAGGGCCTGGTGCGCGAGCGCCGCGGCTGGCGCTTCGGCCGGGGTGCGGGTGAGGCCGGCGACGAGCAGCGCGCCGAGCACGACGACCAGCCCGCCGCTGGCGAGCGCGATGCCCTGGAGTTTTCGCATGGCCGACCTTGGGGAAACCTGGGGATCGAGGAAGACCTTCCTGGATCATACGGGCAACTACCATGCCAAACGGGCGGAAAAAAGGTATGGCGCGGCCGTCAACATGTTGACACCGATGAAGCGGCGTATGCGCGTTAAGCTATTGATATCCATATGATCGAGCCGGGCTGGCGCGCAATCGGGCGAATGCAGGCGTGCCTTTTCGCGGCCGCATGGGCAGGAGATTCAAGACGCCAAGGCGTAGCGGCCGAGGCGCGCGGTTACATTGGTATCGACGGTTGTCGGGAAGGCAGCTGGTTCTGCGTTGAGCTCCGGCCGGACGACGCCTGGGATTTTTCTCTCCTGCCGATGGAGGGTGTCGGCCAAGTCGTCCGCTCGGCGCGCATCGCCCTGATCGACATCCCGATCGGGCTCGTCGAATCGGGGTCGGAAGAGCGGGCCTGCGACCGCGCGGCGCGCCGACTGCTTGGTCCGAAGCGCGGATCGAGCGTGTTCCCGGCGCCGGCGCGCGCAACCCTGCAGGCGCGCGGCTATGCCGACGCGCTGACAATCAACCACCGCCTTACCGGCCGCGGAATCAGCAAGCAGTCCTGGGCCATTGCACCGCGGATTGGCGCCCTCGACGCGCTGTTGCGACGCGACGATCGCCTGCGCGCGGTCATCCGCGAAAGCCATCCCGAAATCTGTTTTTGGGCACTCAACGGTGAAAGGCCCATGGCGCACAACAAGAAGACCGGCGAAGGCCGGGCCGAACGGATGGCCGTGCTGCGCCGGTTCTTCCCGGCCGCCGCCGCGCTGCTCAATCAGGCAGCGTCCGGCCACCCGCGCCGGCAAGTGGCGCTCGACGACATCATCGATGCGACCGTCCTTGCCGTGACTGCGAAAATCGGCGATGGGCGCTATCGAACGCTGCCCGCACATCCGCCGCGTGACGCCGCGGGTTTACCCATGGAAATGGTCTATTGTCTGCCGTAATCGCTCGCGCCCGAAAAGTCCGGGCCAGTGCGCTGCTGTCCTTCGCAGGGCGCGGAGCTAGTCGCTGAAGTCCAGCCCGGCAATGATGCGGTTCAACTGCCCCTGCGGGCCATCTTCCTTGCGCAGCTTGTCGTTGTCGCCGTCCCGATCGCGTTCGCCCGCCCGTATCTTCTCGATGTAACGTGCATTGCACTCCGCGACGGCTTTCTTGAGGCTCTCCAGGTGCGCAACGATTTCCTCGGGCCTTCTGACCCAGGTTTCGATGAACAGGCATTCGTCGGTGTTGATCTTCGACGTGTAGCTCATCTTGGACTGGTGATCGGTGAAATCCTGACACCAGTCAACGGGCGCCTTGTGGGTGAGCCGGAAACAGAGGTCGATATAGGGCGCCTTTCGGATTCGTGGCGGGCGCTTCTCATCAATGCCCGCGATCCTGATATCGCTGATGCCTTCCATAGGGGTGTTCCTCGTTGAATGTTGTGATCGCCCGATTGCGCGCACCACGGTTAGCGATACGCGTATAGACCGGTGAAACCGGGACCCGGATCCGGCAAGGATGGGTTACTCGGTAGGCGGTCCTAATCGCAGGGTCAACGCGACCCCGATGCGGGCTTCCTGCCGCGCGGGTTCCAGATAGACTGGCACGACGCGGCGCGTGCGTTCAATTGTGCCGCGCACTGGACGGCGTAGGCGTGCACGAACTGGCGTGATCCTCGGCGCTGCCCGGTGATCGTGGAGCAGTGGCTCTTGAGCACGTAGCGATACCAGTTGCGGCCGTGCCCGCCTTCGGGGGCGTCGGTCCTCTCTACGCTGGCTACCTCGAAGACGGGCAGCTTCGTCGTCCCCAGGCCCGCGCGAGTCGCTGCCGCTGAACTTTTCGGTTCTTTCATGGGCCTAGTGTGGCGACCGGCTGCGATGGCGCCGCGTCGCCAGCCGTGGCAGGCCGCGTCCCGGAAACGGTGCCACCTCGCGCTGCGTGTGTCGCTCGCGCCGGTCGTTTTGGCACAGATCGCCAAAAGGGTAGCCAGCAAAGTTGGACAGCATATGAATCCTCGTGCCAGTGGCTGGGCCCGCTGCGACGGGGACAAACGCCCGGCGGGCGCAAGAACAACAACAGATTCGGCGTGATCTTGCCGCTGCCTTCACCGTTAAGACCCGGTGCGCGAGAGAAGGACAACCGCCGGTAAGCGGAGCGGTCGCGGGCCGTTGTCGGTTGGTGTCGGTGCGCGGCCTGTGCGCCCGGAACATCGATGTACGTGACACTATACCACGTTGGCTGCCGTCGGCGCATATTAATTTCGGGATTGCCCCAAATGCGCGCAGTCTGTCGTGATCGCGAGCCGTGGAGCGTTGTGTTTGCGTGCCGAAGGCGCAATGCACGCGCAGGCGCGCAGACCTGGGCAGGGCGGCTTCGTGACGCATGCACCGCGGTGGTGAATACCGGCGTGTGGGCTGGAACCATTTGGGCCGTCGGTGCACTAATTTGCTGCCCGACGCAGTTTCTTTCGCTTTCGGTCGATCCACCCTCACGTTTTCCCCTTAAACAGCCGTGCAACATGGCTGCGGCAGTCTACCCATGTGGTGGGTCATGCGCTAAGTTTGCGAAAGACATCGGTTACGGAAAATATTTATGGAAGCCTCTTGGAAGGACAGCATTTACCGCCAACGCGAGGAGCTCGCCCGCATGCTGCGCGAGCCAATGGTACGGCTGGCGCAGCAGTGCGGGCCGGCGTGGTGCGATCGTGAAAAGCTGAACCGGATTCTGCTCGACGGTTTCTCGGGCATACCCTACTGCACGTACTTGTACGTCGTGCGGACCGATGGCGTGCAGGTGAGCGACAACGTGACCAAAGATGGCCTTGCTCCTGGGCACTTCGGGCGCGACCGCTCGCAGCGGCCGTACATGCAGGAACCGATCCCGCCGTGGGGCTTCTTGCTGTCCGATGCCTACATCAGTCTGGTGGCGCACCGCCCCTCGCTCACGGCGCTGCAGGTGATCGTGATCGAAGGAGGCACCGCGGGCTACCTCGGCGCCGACTTCGACTTGCGCGGGTTGCCGGTGACGGCGAGCCTGTACCGCGAGCCCGGCAGCTGGCGTCAGGTGAAGGGCGATCCGGCGATCCGAGCCACGCTCTTCCAGCAGACGCGAGTGGAGAGCCCCATGGATCGCCACCTGCAACAGGCGCTGTCCATTCTCGAGGAACTCCTCGCGGAACGCGGTGTCTTCCAGTGCCAGATCCACTTCTCGAGCAGCCAGGCCACCATCTGGATGCGGGACGATCCGTTTCGTTACCGGATCCTCGACGACGAGGCGCTCAGCGATCCGGACATCTGTCTGGTCTACCCGCCCCGGCCGTACCCGGACGACGCCGTGATACCGCGCGAGGCGATTGCCCGTATTCTCGATGCCATGCGGGCACTGCGTGTGGTCGACACCACGATCTACCTGCGCACCGCCTCGATCAACATCTTCAATGGCATGCTGAGCCTCACCTTCTCCTGCGACGGCTCGCACTACATGCGCTACGACGAGTTCCTGGGCAAGGGCGCGTCGTTTTGGTACGGCGCGGCGGCCTGACCACACGGTTCGCGTGCGCGGTGTCCGTGAGCGCCGGGCCCGGCTGTCTACTCGCGGGGCGGACGATGAAGCGAGGTCGCGCCAGCAGGAGCGCGCGTTCTTGACAGGTTCCGCAATCGCTCAGGTTTGACCGCCATCAATGCGGCTCGGCGTCGTTGCGCGTATGTGTTGAACTTCCCGGCCGAGACGTCGTCGCCAGGGACGGAAGGTCACGGACAAGGACAGGCGGGTCGGCGGCGATGCGGTCGGCGGGAACATGCCCAAGACGAATGCCATTGGTACGCAAGGAGGAATCATCATGAGCACATTTGTCATGCTTACCCGCGTTTCCACCGAGATCGCGCGCACGCCACACATGCTCGAAGAGCTTGAGCAACGCGCCATGGAGCACATCCGCACGGCCTGCCCGCAGGTGAAGTGGGTGCACAGCTATGCCTTGCTCGGGCCGTACGATTATCTCGATATCTTTAGTGCCCCGGACATTGCCAGCGCCACCAAGGTGTCGACCCTGATCCGCACCTACGGGCGCTCGCACTCGGAAGTGTGGCCGGCAACCGAGTGGAGCGAGTTCAAAGCCATGCTGAGGGGATTGGAGCAGGCCGCCTGAGCCAGTCACCGGGTCCCGGCATTTCGCCGGCAGGGGCGCGCATGAAGGTTCTCATCGTGAGCGCTGACGGTTTCGAGGACTCGGAGCTGTGGGTGCCGCTCGCGCACCTGCGCAAGGCCGGCTACGAGGTCGACGTCGCTTCCTTCGCGCGCGGGGCGATTCGCGCCAAGCACGGCCGCGATGCGCAGGCCAACCGCGCGATCGGCGAGATCGACGCGCACGACTACACGGCACTCATTCTGCCGGGCGGTACGGCGCCGGCGGCCCTGCGCCGCGACCCGCGCGTGCTCGAGCTCACCCGCGAGCTCTTCGAGGCCGGTGCGCCGGTCGCGGCCATCTGCCACGGCCCGCAGATCCTGGTAAGCGCCGGGCTACTCAAGGGGCGGGCGGCGACCTGCTACAGCGCGATGGCCGACGAGCTCCTCGCCGCCGGGGCGCACTATCTCGACCAGCCGGTGGTGGTCGATGGCAACCTCATCACCTCGCGCCGGCCGGCCGATCTGCCGGCGTTCATGCGGGAGATCCTCAAGCAGCTGCGCGCGTTGCGCGCCGCGCACGCGGGACCGCACTGAATTGCCACGTGGCGCTAGCGGCGCGGCTGGATGACCAGGTGGCGCAACGGCTCGCGCCCCCGGCTCACGGCCTCGAGGTGATAGCGCGCCACCAGCCGGTGCTGCAGCTTGCGCACCATCGGGCGGCGCGGGGCGAGCGCGATCTCCACGCCCTCGGCGAGCACGCGCTGGATGGCGTGCTCGACCTCGGCCACCGCCTCGCGCACATCGGCGTCTTCCACGTCTTGCATCACGTGAAAGAGCGTCTGCAACAGGCGCCGCAGCTGCGCGGTGGTGTTGCTCTTGACGAGGTGCACCGGCAGGTTGGTCGCATTGACGATGCGTTGCAGGCGTTTGTCGTCGCCGCGCGAGCGCAACGCCACGACCAAGTCGGCCTGCTCGGGGCGCGACACGGTACGGGCGTCGAGCCGCAGATCGCGGATCACGCGCTCGAGCAGGTCGCGGCTCAAGGCGTAGGGATAGATGCGCGTCACGCCGGTCTCGGCGGGCAGGGGCGCGGGCGCACGAGTGGTGGCAGCCTCGCGCGGTGCGGCCGCGGCCTCGTGCACGACGCCCTGCGGCGTGCGCAGCCGGCGTTCGCCGCCGGGGGCATGGCCTTCGAGCAGGCGGTCGACGGCGGCGCCGGTATCGGCGTGCACGATCAGCTCGTCGCGGCCCACCATCTCCACCAGGATGTCGAAGGTCGGCGGGGCGCGGCGCTCATTGACGGTCTTGTAGGTGCCGCGCCGGCGCGCCTCCTCGTCGGACAGCGTCACCGTGTGCACGCCGCCGACCAGATCGGAGAGCGTCGGGTTCATCACCAGGTTTTCGAGCGTGTTGCCGTGCGCGGTGCCGATCAGCTGCACGCCGCGCTCGGCGATGGTGCGCGCGGCGGCGGCCTCGGCCTCGGTGCCGATCTCGTCGACGATGATCACCTCCGGCATGTGGTTCTCGACCGCCTCGATCATGACGGCGTGCTGGCGGTCGGGGCGCGCAACCTGCATGCGCCGCGCCGAACCGATCCCCGAATGCGGAATGTCGCCGTCGCCGGCGATCTCGTTCGAGGTGTCGATCACGATCACGCGCTTGCTGAGGACGTCGGCGAGCACGCGCGCCGCCTCGCGCAGCAGCGTGGTCTTGCCCACGCCGGGACGGCCGAGGATGAGGATCCTGCGCGACCTGCTCGAGAG
>CAYZVX010000098.1:0-8254 GCA_964482055.1 uncultured Acidiferrobacteraceae bacterium | reverse complement strand
GGCAGCGCCAGCGCGCGCTCGCGTTCGCGGGCACTCAGCCCCGATGCGGCGTAGCGCGGCACCGACTCCAGGCTGTAGCTCTGGCGTTCGCGCACCGGCTCGCGGCGCATGATCGTGTAGGCGTTGTCGAGCTGAGCGCCGGGGGGCGCGGCGAGCGGCAGGTCGAGCGCCGGCAGCCAGGGCTTATTGCTCGGCTCGAGCGTCACGGTATAGGTGACCGATTCGCCGAGCGGCGTGGCGGCGCCGCCGGTGCCGAACGGTTCGCCGCGCGACCAGCGCTGGCCATCGGTGTCCCACAGCACGAGCGCGCGCCAGTAAAGCGCCGCGGGCGGCGGCGGGGTGCCGGCGAAGGCCACCCGAAAGGCGATCTCCGCCGACTCGCCCAGCTCATTGATGCTGCCCGGTCGCATCTCTTCCGACAGCCCGAGGCGGCCGCGGTGGCTGTCGTGCGGCAGCAGCCATAGCGCGCCCTGCACGCGGGGGAACAGGACATAGGCAACGAGCGCAAGCGGCAGGGCCTGCACCAGCAGCAGCGCCACCAGCCGCACGCGCGCCCGGCCGGCAAGCCCGGCGGGTTGCGTGAGCTGCAGCAAGGTGAGCGCGCCCAGCATCACCACCACGAGCGTGTAGGGGCCGAGCCACAGAGACTGCCCGTACAGGTACGCGCCGGTCAGCACCACGAACAGCAATAGCACGCTGACCACGGTGTCGCGCGGGGTGCGCAGTTCCAGGAACTTCAGCCCGAGCAGCGCCACCAGCAGCGTGAGCCCCGGGTCGCGCCCGAGCAGGTAGCCGAACTGCCGGTGCACCGCCACGACCGTGGCGAGCACCAGGGTCCAGCGCAGCATTCTGCCCGGATGCCGCCAGTTGCGCTGCTCGGCCAGGTAGCGCCAGATGCCGCTCGCCACCGCGAGCAGCGTCGCCCACACAGGCAGCTCGGTTGCGAGCGGCGCCACGGCCGCCGCGCCGGTGGCGAGCAGCCAGGTGAGCGTGCGCCGGTCCGGTTGCAGCGCCGTCATGTGCCAAACAGCGCGAGCGCCTTGAGGCACTCGTGTTGATGGGCGGCTCCCTGGGACGGCCCGATGCGGCGCCCCGGCAGTCGCAGGCCGTAGCGCAGCCCGCGCTGCTCGGCGTCCAGCACCCAGCGGCACAGGATGCTCAGGCGCGTTTCGGTGTCGAGCCCGGCGGTGGCCTGCCACTCGAGCCATACGACGAGCGGTTCGGCGCCGCCGAACTGCTTGGTGTGCCAGCCCTGGCCGCGCGCGGCCGCCTTCCAGTTGATGTGGCGCGGCGAATCACCCGCTGTGTACTCGCGCTGACCGATGAAATCATCGCCAGCCTGGGCCGGCGAGCCAAGGCCATCGCCGCTGTACCCGGTCTCGGGCAAGGTGCTGGAGTCGGCGGGCCGCGGATACACGAGGCATGGCGCGTCGAAGTGCAGGCGCCGCGACCAGGCGTAGAACAGCCCGAGCGGATACAGCGTCGCCACCTTGAAATCGGGCATCGCCAGATAGCCGCGCGTGGCGTCCGCAACGCTGAGCTCGCCGGTCACCGTGGTCTGCGCCGCGATATCGAGGCGCGCGGCGAGCGTGCGCCGGCCGTGCTCAAGGCGCACCCCGTAGCGTGCCCGCGCCTGCGGGTTATTCACGGTCAGCGGGAAGCGCGCCGCCTCGCCGGCAAACACCGGCTCCGGCGCGGCCGGCGCGATTCTCAGCCGGTGCAGGTTGCGGTGGGTGTGCAGCATCGACACGACCGCCAGGCCCGCCAGCAGAAACGTCAGCGCGTACGCCAGACCATTGCCGTAGTTGATGCCGGTGAGCAGCAACACCAGGAGCAGCAGCGCATACAGCAGGCCAGCGCGTGTCGGCAGGATATATAGCTGGCGCTGCCCCAGCACGACGCCGCCCTGGTCGATCGAGGCCATCAGGGAATGGGCACGGACTCGAGGAGACGTTCCACCAGCCGGATGCGGGCCTCGCCGCGCGCGGGCTGCAGGCGATGATGGATGACTGCAGCGGCGACGGCCTGCACGTCCTCGGGCAGCACCAGCGCACGCCCTTCCAGCAGCGCCCAGGCGCGCGCGGCGGCCAGCCAGGCAAGCCCCGCGCGCGGGCTCAACCCTTCCGCGATATCCGCCGAGCGGCGCGAGCCATCGATCAGGTTCTGCAGGTAGTCGAGCAGCGCGTCGGCGACGTGGACCGCGTGCACCTCGCGTTGCAGGTGCATGAGCTTGTCGGCGCTGATGACCGGCGCGAGCTCCGAGAGCACCTCGCGCCGATCGCGACCCTTGAGCAGGGAGCGTTCCGCGGCGCGATCCGGATAACCCATCGCGATACGCATGAGGAAGCGATCGAGCTGCGACTCCGGCAGCGGAAAGGTGCCGATCAGGTGGCGCGGGTTCTGCGTGGCGATCACGAAGAACGGCTCGGGCAGCTTGTGCGTCACACCGTCGGCGCTCACCTGGCGCTCCTCCATGGCCTCGAGCAGCGCGCTCTGGGTCTTGGGCGTGGCGCGGTTGATCTCGTCGGCCAGCAGCACCTGCGTGAACACCGGCCCGGGGTGAAACACGAACTCATGCGTGTCGGGCTGGAATACCGAAACACCGAGGATGTCGGCCGGCAGCAGATCGCTCGTGAACTGCACGCGCGTGAACTTCAGTCCCAGCACGCGCGCGAGCACGTGCGCGAGCGTGGTCTTGCCCACACCCGGCAGGTCCTCGATCAACAGGTGCCCGCGCGCGAGCAGGCAGGCGAGCGCGAGGCGCACCTCGTGCTCCTTGCCGAGCACAATCTCCCCGACCCGCGCGACGATGGCGTCGAGCTCGGGGTGGGCGGGTTGGGACTTGAGGCCGGGAAGCAGGGACATGGTTGGCGACTCCGTGGGTATCACTTTAGTCCACACACCCGCCGCATCGCCATGACCGACTGGCGCTGTTGTTATATAGTGCCGCGCAGCGTTTGGACCTTTCCCCGCAAGCCCCATGTGGCATTCGGAATCCTATGACGTCATCGTGATCGGCGGCGGCCATGCCGGTACCGAGGCCGCGGCCGCCGCGGCACGCATGGGCGCACGCACCCTGCTGCTCACGCATAACATCGAGACCATCGGCCAGATGTCGTGCAACCCGGCGATCGGCGGGATCGGCAAGGGCCACCTGGTCAAGGAGATCGACGCGCTCGGCGGCATCATGGCGCGGGCCGCGGATCGGGCCGGTATCCAGTTCCGTGTGCTCAACGCCCGCAAGGGCCCGGCGGTGCGCGCCACGCGCTGCCAGGCCGACCGGGTGCTCTACCGCCAGGCGGTGCGCGCGGCGCTGGAGAGCCAGCCGAACCTCACGCTCTTCCAGCAGGCGGTCGACGACCTCATCGTGCAGGGCTCGCGCGTTACCGGTGTGGTCACCGCGATGGGCGTGAAATTCGGCGCGCGCGCCGTGGTGCTCACCACCGGCACCTTTCTCGGCGGGCGCATACACGTGGGGCTTGCCAGCTACCAGGGCGGCCGCGCCGGCGACCCGCCGGCCAACGCGCTGGCGGCGCGCCTGCGCGAGTTCGGCCTGCGCGTGGGGCGTCTCAAGACCGGCACGCCGCCGCGCCTGGACGGGCGCAGCATCGATTTTGCGGTGATGCAGGAGCAAGCCGGCGATGAGCCGACGCCGGTGTTTTCCTTCCTCGGCGCGCCGGGCGAGCATCCGCGCCAGGTGAGCTGCTTCATCACGCGCACCAACGCGCGCACCCACGACATCATCCGCGCCGGCCTCGCGCGCTCGCCCCTGTACACCGGCCGGATCGAGGGTGTCGGGCCGCGCTATTGCCCGTCGGTGGAAGACAAGGTGGTGCGTTTCGCCGAGCGCGACTCGCACCAGATTTTCGTCGAGCCGGAAGGCCTCACCACCCACGAGGTCTATCCGAACGGCATTTCCACCAGCCTGCCGTTCGACGTGCAGCACGCGCTGGTGCGCTCGATCGCCGGTTTCGAGCGCGCCGTCATCACCCGGCCGGGCTACGCCATCGAGTACGACTACTTCGACCCGCGCGATTTGCGCCCGACGCTCGAGACCCGCGCGATCGAGAACCTCTACTTCGCCGGCCAGATCAACGGCACCACCGGTTACGAGGAGGCCGCCGCCCAGGGGCTGGTCGCCGGCATCAATGCGGCGCGCCGCGTGCGCGGCGCCGAAGAGTGGTGGCCGCGGCGCGACGAGGCCTATCTCGGGGTGCTGATCGATGACCTCATCACGCGCGGCGTGAGCGAGCCGTACCGCATGTTCACCTCCCGCGCGGAATTCCGTCTGACGCTGCGCGAGGACAATGCTGACCTGCGGCTCACCGAGCTCGGCCACCGCCTGGGTTGCGTGGACGAGGAGCGCTGGCGGCGGTTCAGCATGAAGCGCGAGCGCCTGGAGCGCGAGCGCGAGCGTCTGGGCAGGACGCGGTTGCGACCGGAGGCCGTGCCGGCGGCGGACGCCATGCGCGTGCTGGGCGCGCCGCTCGCCCGCGAAACGACCCTCCTTGAGCTGCTACGCCGCCCGGAGGTGACTTATGAAGCGCTCCTGCGCCTGCCGGGCGCCGGCGCGGCGCTCGACGAGCGCGACATCACCCAGCAGCTCGAGATCGAGGCCAAGTACGCGGGCTATATCGAGCGGCAGGCTGAGGAGATCGAGCATCACCGGCGTCACGAAGAAACGCGCCTGCCCGAGGACCTCGACTACCAGCGTGTCCACGGGCTGTCGACCGAAGTGCGCCAGAAGCTGGCGGCGCACCGCCCGGCGACTCTCGGCCAAGCGGCGCGGCTTTCCGGCATCACGCCGGCCGCCATCTCACTGCTGCTCATCCACCTGAAACGCAAGAGCGCCTGACGGCGCGCCGACACGTCACGGCGTCTTGGGCGCTGTGCCCGCCGCCGGCTCAGCCTTGGCTGCCGGCCCGTAGGAAAAAGTCGCGACGGCTAGGGTCCGGCCGCTCGCGTCCAGCACCGAGACCTTCCATTCACCGGTCAGGCCCGGGTGGAGCGTCTTGCTGGAAAACGTGCGCCAGCGCGCCGCCCCCACCTGCAAGGGCACTTCGCTCATTACCTTCTCGCCGTGCTCCCAGCGGTGCGTGATGGTCTGACCGGCCAGGTCGTGCAGCTCGGTGAAGAACAGGATGCGCGTCTGGTCGGTGCCGAGGCTCGTGATTTTGTCGACCGGCTCGTTGCCCTGAACGTCGGTGGTGAACTGGGCGCGCCCGACGCTGCCTTGCGCGGCCACAGCGGCGGGCGCCGGAGCCGGGGCGGCCGGCGCCAGCTGCACCCGATCGGCCGCCAGGGCCGGCACGGACAGCGACAGCAATGCGAGGAATGCAATCCGGGTCATCGATCCTCCTTTTGCGATCGGGTTGTTCCCTGTTTGAGACGGGGCGAGCTTACCGCGGCGGCCGCACCGCGCGCCTGCGCGACTGGACCAGAGGGCGGAAACAGAAGACGAAGTGCGGGGCCCGTGACCGCGCGCCGCGCGGCGTTGCCAGTGTCCGGCGCGCGCGCCACAATGCGCCGCACTCCATCGGGGCGCTCGCGGCGTGCACCTAAAAGATCAGATCGACCAGGGCGCGCGCGCGCTCGGCATCGAGCTGCCGGCCGTGGCGCGCGACAAGCTGCTCGCCTACCTGCGGCTGCTCGAAAAATGGAACCGCCGCTACAACCTGACCGCGATACGCGGGCTCGAGGAAATGGTGCCGCGCCACCTGCTCGACAGCCTCGCGGTTGCGCGTTTCCTCGCCGGTCCGCGCGTGCTCGATATCGGCAGCGGTGCCGGGTTGCCGGGCATCCCGCTCGCCTGCGCGCGGCCCGAGCTGCTCTTCACGCTGCTCGACAGCAATGCCAAGAAGACACGCTTTCTCAACCAGGCCGTGACCGAGCTCGCGCTCGCCAACGTATCGGTGGTGAACGCGCGCGTCGAGCATTTCCACCCGCCGGAACAGTTCGTTACTTTGCTGGCTCGCGCCTGGACGGCGATTCCTGATATGCTGAATCGCTGTCGGCACTTGCTCGCGCACGGCGTTCGTCTGCTCGCGATGAAGGGCGCCTACCCGAAGGAGGAGCTCGCCGCCTTGCCCGAGGCCTACGCCTGGCAGGTGGAGCGGCTCGCCGTTCCGGGGCTGGATGCCGAGCGACATCTCGTGATTATCGCACTCAAGTAGATCCGGAGTTGAGCGGGCGATGGGCAGGATTCTGGCAATCACCAACCAGAAGGGTGGGGTCGGCAAGACCACCACCAGCATCAACCTCGCGGCCTCGCTCGTGAAGACACGACGGCGCGTGCTGCTCGTCGACATCGACCCGCAGGGCAACGCCACCATGGGCAGCGGCATCAACAAGGAAACCGTCGCGGCCAGCACCTATGAAGTGCTGATCGGCACCGCGACGATCGAGGTGGCGCGCGTCGCGACCGAAGGCGGCTACGACCTGGTGCCCGCCAACAGCCGCCTGTCCGGGGCCGAGGTGGAGCTGATCGAGCTCGAGCGGCGCGAGCGGCGCCTGCGCAGCGCGCTCGACACCGTGCGCGGGGAGTACGACTTCATCCTGATCGACTGCCCGCCGGCGCTCAACCTGCTCACGGTCAACGCGCTGGTGGCGGCGCAATCGGTGCTGATCCCGATGCAGTGCGAGTACTACGCGCTCGAGGGCCTGACCGCGCTGCTCAACACCATCCGCAAGGTGCGCGAGACCCTGAATCCGCAACTGCAGATCGAGGGGTTGCTGCGCACCATGTTCGACCCGCGCAACAACCTCGACAACGAGGTGTCGGCGCAGCTCAAGGAGCATTTCGGCGACAAGCTGTTTCGCACCATCATCCCGCGCAACATCCGGCTCGCCGAGGCGCCCTCCCATGGCAAGCCGGTGATCGCCTACGACATGCAGTCGAAGGGCGCGCAGGCCTACCTGGCGCTTGCCGGGGAGATGCTGCGCCGCGAGCAGAGCGCGGAGGTCGCGGCATGAGCGCTGTGGAGGCGGCGGCGTGATGACCAAGAAGCCGCGCCTCGGGCGCGGGCTCGACGCGCTGCTCGGCGCCGCCATCGACGCCGCCCACGCCGAGCGCGAGGAGCTCAAGCAGCTGCCGATCGACCTGCTGCAGCGCGGCAAGTACCAGCCGCGCACGCACATGGACCCGGAGGCGCTCGCCGAGCTTGCCGCCTCGATCAAGGCCCAGGGCGTGGTGCAGCCGATCGTAGTGCGGCCACTGCCGACCGGCAACTACGAGATCGTGGCCGGCGAGCGGCGCTGGCGCGCGGCCCAGCAGGCCGGTCTCGAGACCATCCCGGCGGTGGTGCGGCACATCCCCGACGAGGCGGCGATCGCGATTGCGCTGATCGAGAACATCCAGCGCGAGAACTTGAACCCGGTCGAGGAGGCGAGCGCGCTACAGCGCCTGATCGATGAGTTCGAGATGACCCACCAAAGAATCGCCGAGGCCGTCGGACGCTCGCGCGCGGCGGTGACTAACCTGTTGCGCCTGCTCACGCTCAACGACGACGTGCGCCAGATGCTGGAAGAAGGCCGCATGGACATGGGTCACGCCCGCGCCCTGCTCGCGCTCTCCGGCGCGCGCCAGAGCCAGATCGCGCGCCAGGTCGTGGAGCGGCATTTGTCGGTGCGCGAAACCGAGCAACTGGTGCGGCGACTGCTCGAGAAACCGGCCGCCGGCAAGGGTCGGCGCGGCGCGCTCGATCCCGACATCCGCGCTTACCAGGAGAAGCTGTCCGGCAAGCTCGGCGCCAAGGTCTCGATCCAGCACAGCGCGCGCGGCAAGGGCCGGCTGGTGATCGAGTATGCGAGCCTCGACCAGCTCGAGGGCATCGTCGGGCGCATTCGCTAGCCGCCGGCGCCCGAGGCGAAGGGCGCTAGCGGCGCGCCGGCGCGCCGACTATATAAGGGCTTAGGACATCGCAGCGGCACGCGACGGAGCAACAACCATGAACAAGACCTTGCTGGCAGTGGCGATCGGCCTGCTCCTGGTGGCGGCGGTGCGCGCCGCCGACGAAGCGGCGCTCGAGGCGCTGCGCTCCGCCGCCGCCCGGGGCGATGTCGATGCGCAGTACGAGATGGGCGTGCTCTACGAGTTCGGTTTCAACATGCCGGACAACCTGCCGTCGGCGCTCGCTTGGTACATGGCGGCCGCCGAGCGGGGCGATGCCCGCGCCATCAAGCGCCGCGATCTGCTGCAATCGCAGCTGTCGGCCGCGCAGGTCGAGGACGCGCGCCGCCGGCGCGCCGCGATTGC
>CAYZVX010000097.1:0-8446 GCA_964482055.1 uncultured Acidiferrobacteraceae bacterium | reverse complement strand
CGCGGCGGCTGGTGGGTGGTGGCGCAGGTGCCGGTCCTGCTCGGAGCGTTCCTGCTGCCGCTCTGCACCGGTGCCGGCACGCTCGGTTTCGCAAACCCGATGCACTGGGCGGGTTTCGCACTCACCGCCGCGGGCGGTGTGGCGAGCCTGCTCGGCCTGGTGACGCTGGGCGATGCGCTCTCACCCTATCCGCGCCCGCGCGACGGCAGCACGCTTAAGCAGCATGGAATCTACAAGCTCGTGCGCCACCCGATCTACAGCGGGTTGATGCTTGGGTCGATCGGCTGGGCGCTCTGGTGGGGCAGTGCGGCCGGCGTTGCCTATGGCATTGTCGTGATCGTTTTCTTCGACCGCAAGGCCGCGCGCGAGGAGCGCTGGCTGCGCCAGCACCACGCGGGTTATGCCGCCTATGCGCGGCGCGTGAAGAAGTTTCTCCCCGGTATCTACTGACCCCGGCGCCGGCGGCGCCGGGGTCAGTCGGGGATCGCTACATCGGCTGGCGGATGGTAAAGGCCCCGCGCAGCTCGCCGGTCTTGTAGCCGGTGGCCTGGTCTTTCGGATACAGCTCCTTCAGCTTGGCCTGCACCTTCGGGTCGATGTTCTGGCCGTGGCAGTTCAAGCAGGGCGCGCCTTCCGGAATCGGGATCGCCTTCATGTAGCGGAATTCCTTCTTGCCGCCGCTGTCGACGACCTCGTAGAAATCGATCGCCGCTGGATTCTCGCCGGCCTTCTTGCGCGTTTCAAAGAGCTGCAGCACTTTCTGCTCCCAGGCGTCGGGGGCGCTGTTCGGGTTGCGCAGCTTGAGGCTGGTGCGACCTACCTGCCAGCCGTTCTTTTTCGAGATGTCGGCGGCGATCTCCGGCGCGCGCTTGTTGCACACGGCGATGGCGTTGACCGGCCCGCCCGCCTTGATCGCGCTCTGCAGTTCCGCCTGCAGCGTCGCCTGGAATTCCTTGACCGTATTGCGGCTCGCCTCGGCACGCTTCTCGATATCATCGGCCGCCGCTGGCAGCGCCACGAACGCGGTCACCAAAGCCACGAGGGAAATCGCTTTCATGTCGTTCTCCGTCACGGGTGAGGTTGATAAGGTGCAGATACTCTGCACGGCCCTTTAACCATGTTCGCGTCCATTTGACAATGACCGCGGTCAGGCCGGCTATAGCTTGAGCACGCTCAGGAGGTTGCTGAAGTCATCGGTCCAGCGCAGCACCCGGCGCGGTGGCTTCTCGCTTGCTGCCGCGGCGATGGCCGGCGTCTGCAGCCAGCCGGCGTCGTGCGTAAGCAGCACCCAGGTGCTGCCCCACTCCGCGCCGCTGCGGTCGGTGTCGACGAGGGCGTAGGCCAGCCGAAAGCGCGCCGCAACTCCGGCGAGCACCGGCGCGAGGTCGAGAAAGCGGTTGCTGATGTGCACGGCGATCACGCCGCGCCGGTCGCGCAGGTGCGCAAGGTAGGTCGCGAACGCCTGCTCGGTCAGCAGGTGGATCGGGATGGCATCGCTCGAGAAGGCGTCGATCGCGAGCAGGTCGAACGCCTGCGCGTCGCCCGCCGCCAGCTCGCGTTCGAGCGCCAGGCGCGCGTCGCCCAACACCGTGTCGACCGTGGCCGGCGTATCGCGCAGATAGGTAAAGAGCGCCCCGGGTCCGGCCGCCAGACGCAGCACATCCGGGTTGATCTCGTAGAAGCGCAGGTAATCGCCGCGGCTGCCGAAGGCGGCGAGGGTGCCGGCGCCAAGGCCTACGACGCCGATGCGCATCGGCCGGCTTTCCTGGCGGGCGGGATGGTGGGCAAGCGCAAGCGCCACACCGCTGGCCGGACCGTAGTAGCTGTTGGGCTCGCGGCGCCGGTCCGCCGACTGGTACTGGATGCCGTGCAGGATGCGCCCGTGGCGCAGGCGCAGCGAATGGTTCACCGGGTCGTCGGCGTCTTCTTCCAGCACGTCGAGCAGACCGTAGAAGCTGCGCGCGCTCGCCACCTTCGCCGCGGTCGTCTCGAGCATGAGGAAGAGCTGGGTCAGAACAAACAGGCCGAGGGCGCTCGCGGTGAGCGCGACGCGCAACACCACGCGCGTGGCGCGGTTGGCGCGCCGCGCCGCCAGCCGCACCGGGCGCTGCACCAGGTAGGTCGCACCGATCGTGAGCAGCAAATTGGTCGGCGGCCCGTCGAGATCACGCGGTCCGTCCGGGACCGAGGTGCCGGCGAGATGGCCGCCCACGACGAACACCGCGACCCAGACGGCCGCGAACAGCACGGCGAAGGTCGGGACCGGTGACCCCTGATAGAGAAACGAGCGCCGATCGCGCAATGCGACGATGAACGCGAGCGCGGCGCACAGCACGAGGGCAATCGGCAGCTCCCAGAATCCGTTGAAGCTGTACGGCGCGATGAGCGCGACGAACACGCCACCGCTCGCTCCACCGAGGGCCAGCATGAGATAAAACGTGGTCAGATGGCGCGGCGCGGGTTTGCGTCGCGCAAGCTCACCGTGGCACACCATGCAGCAAACGAACAGCACCAGGCCCCACACCGCGATCTGCGCGAGCAGCGGCGCCTGGGCGCCGTGATCGAGCAGCACGCTCGCCAGCGCCAGCGCCGCGAGCAGCATCGCGCGATAGAAGCGCGGGTGATAGCGATGCTCGGCGTCGAAGCACAGGATGAAACTGAGCAGGTAGAGCGCAAGCGGCAGCATCCACAGCAAGGGCACCGCCGCGACCTCCTGCGTGAGCTGGTTGGTGACTGCCAGCAGCAGCATCGAGGCGCAGGCGGCAAGCGCGAACCACAGCAGTCGCTCCCCGCGCGTCGGCGCCGCCGCGGGTTCAGTCGCGGCCAGCGCGCTGCCGTCGGCGAGCGGCGCGGGCGAGATCGCCGTACGCACCTGCCAGGCGCACCAGCCGATGCCGAGCGCAAACAGTGCGTAACCGGATGTCCAGACCCACGCCTGCGCGTTGAGCGGCACAAACAACTCGATGGCGAACGGATAGCTCAGCAGCCCGAGCAGCGAGCCGAGGTTGGACAGCGCATAGAGGCGATACGGCGACACGCCCGGATGCGCGGCGGCAAACCACGCCTGCAGCAGCGCACCGGTGGTGGCGAGCACGAAAAACGGCAGCCCCACGGCCACCGCGAGCAGCTGCAGCAGCCGGCCAACCGGCGCCGCACTGTCGAGCGGCTTCCAGCCGCCGTCGGGCAGCAGTGGCGTCCCCCAGCTCACCGCGAGCGCCAGCAGCACGCTGAGCGATGCGATCACTACGAGAAGATGCAGGCGGCGCTGCCACTGCAGGGCAAGGCGAGCGGTGAGCCAGTGTGCGTAGGCGTAACCGGCGAGCAGCAGCAGCTGAAAGAACAGCATGCAGGTGGCCCACACCGCCGCGGCGCCGCCGAACCACGGCAGCAGGTACTTGCCGAGCAGCAGTTGGACCTCAAAGAGCAGAAACGCGCTCAGGAAAATCGTGATCGCGTATGCCGGCATCGCCAATCCCTACCTGCGCCAATAGCCGCCCAGCCAGCCGAAACCGGCGGTCGATCGGGCGCGCGGTACTCTACGCCGAAGCCATGCGCGGCACCACCTGCAAAGGGCGCGCGGTCCGACCAAGGCCGCCGAGACCAACGGCGGACTGTCAAGACCTGCGGGTGCGGACTCGGCGTACGCGGCCGGATTTGCCGGCCGTAGGCGGGTGGCGCAGCGCGCAACGGGGCCGGCTGACGCTCGGTCCTGGTCAGCCGCCCGACAAAGGCCTGGCGATAACTGCGCGTGTAATTCGCTGGGGGCGGCCACGTTGTCGGCCGTCGTTATTCGGCTAAGCTGAAAACGCAATGCAACGAAGCTGAGTCGCAAGGAGATCCCGTCACGCCCCCTCGCCTGGTCCTGGCATAACCCTTGCGTTTCCGCCAGGACCGGCCTGCACGCGATCGTGTCGCGGTAGCGGCCAGGGATGGAACCTCAGCGATTGGCAGTCCGCTGAAGCAAGAGGCTTCGGCGCGCGTCCGGGTAGTTGGAGGTGGCGCAGGGCTGCTGATCGGTCATTGTAAGGGGTTCTGTATGCGGGAAATCGATTCACGTCGGTGGCGCGGGTGCGCTACCCTGGTTTGCGCCTTTCTGGCTCTTGCCGGGCTCGTACCGCAGGCGGGCGCACAGGAGCCGCCCCTCGTCCTCGGTGTTTTCCCCCGCTACAACTTTCCGCTCACCATCGAGTCGTTCACGCCGCTCGCGCGCCATCTCGGCGAGCGCCTCGGCCGTACCGTGGTGATCGACACCAGCAGCGACTTCGATGCCTTCTGGCAGGGCGTGGTCGATCGGCGTTACGACCTCGTGCATTACAACCAGTATCACTACCTGCGCTCGCACCGCGATTTCGGCTACCGGGTCATCCTCATGAACGAGGAGTTCGGCGAGTCGACCATCGCCGGCGCGATCTCGGTGCGCGCCGACGGCGATATCCGCACGCTTGCCGACTTGAAGGGCAGAACCGCCATCTTCGGTGGCGACCGTTCGGCGATGCAGTCGTATATCGTGGCGACCTACCTGTTGCGCCGTGCGGGGCTCAAGCCGGGCGACTACCAGGAGAAGTTCGCCAACAACCCGCCCAACGCGCATCTCGCCGTGTACTACGGCCAGGCCGACGCGGCGGGGGTGGGCGACCGGGTCGGCGATCTGCCGGCGGTGCGCGAGAGAATCGACCCGGGCCGGATGAAGCTCATTGCCGTAGGCGAGCGGCTCGCGCACCTGCCGTGGGCCGTGCGCGGCGACCTGGACGCAAAGCTCGCCGAGCGCATCCGCACGGTGCTGCTGGAGTTGCGCGCCACGCCCGAGGGCCGCGCCATCCTCAAGCAGGCGAAGCTGACCGGCCTGGTCGCGGCGTCCGACGGCGACTTCGATCCGCATCGCCGCATCGTCGAGACGGTGTTCGGCGAAAAATACTGACAAACGCGAAGGCCATGAGACAGCTGTCCTCCCTCATCGGTCGCTGGCACGCCAGCCTCGGCACCAAGTTCGTGGTGCTCACCATGGCGGTGCTGGCCGTCACGCTCACGATCGTCGCCGTAATCAACTACGCTTCCCAGCGCGAGCTTCTGCGCGCGCACCTCGAGGCCAAGGGCCAGGTGCTGGGAAGCTTCGTGGCGCGGATCGCGCCCGAGGCGCTGCACAATTTCGATTTCATCCTGCTCGACGACTACATGCGCAACGCCACGCGCATCAAAGACGTGGTCTACGGCGTGGTCCTGGACCGGCAGGGGCGCAGCCTCACCTCCTACCTCGACTATGGCCACAAACGCGTCGCCCAGGCGGCGCAGGACGCGGGCAGTCACGCCGTGCAGCGCGTCGTCGAGGCACTCGACGCCCAGCCCGGCATGGTCACGATGCGCTTCCCGATCGTGGTCGGACAGGACGCCGTCGGCACGGTACAGTTCGGCATCGACACCGAAGACACCGAGCGACTCGGGCGCGCGGAGATGGCCAAGTGGCTGGTCGGCGACCTTTTGGTGATCCTGTTTCTGAGCGTTGCGATTTACCTCGTCTTTCGCTGGTACGTCCTGCGCCCGATCCAGGAGCTCACCGCCAGTGCGCGGCGCGTGGCGGCCGGACGGCTCGATTGCCCGGTGCGCGTGGAGGCCGGTGATGAGCTGGGCGCGCTGGCGGAATCGTTCAATGACATGATGGGCAAGCTCGACCGCACGCTGGCGGAGAAGGACGGGGCGCTGCGCGCCGTGCAGGACGTCAACCGCACCCTCGAGGAACGGGTGATGGCGCGCACCGCGGAGCTCGAGGCCGCCAACCGCGAGCTCGAGCACATGGCGCTGCACGACAGCCTTTCGGGGCTGCCAAACCGGGCGCTGTTCACCGACCGCCTCGAGCAGGCGATCGTGGCGGCGGCGCGCAGCGCCGGGCGCTTCGCCTGCGTGATCGTCGATCTCGACAGGTTCAAGGAGATCAACGATACCTTGGGGCATGACGTCGGCGACGCGGTGTTGCGCGAGGTGGCCGCACGGCTCGACCACGGGCTGCGCGAGTCGGATACCGTGGCGCGACTGGGCGGGGATGAGTTCGCCATCCTGTTGCCAGGCGCGAGCGTGCGCGAGGCGATGCGTATCGCGGCGAAGCTCCTGCACCTGCTCGAGGAGCCGGTCACGCTCGAAGATCAAAGCTTCGTGATCGGCGCCAGTATCGGTATCGCGCTTTATCCCGAGCACGGCGAGCGTGCCGCCCAGCTCATGCAGCGCGCGGACGTGGCGATGTACGTGGCCAAGCGCAATGGCAGCGGCTATGCGCTGTACGATAGCGAGGAGGACCACCACAGTCCGGGGCGGCTCGCGTTTCTCGCCGAGCTGCGCGGCGCCCTTGACCGCGGCGAGCTCGAGCTGCATTTCCAGCCCAAGGTGCACCTGGCCTCGGGGACGGTGCGGGCGGTCGAGGCGCTGGTGCGCTGGCAGCACCCGAGCCGCGGGCTGATCCTGCCTGAGGAGTACATTGCGCTGGCCGAGCAGACCGGCCTGATCCGCCCGATCACGGCCTGGGTGCTGGGCGAGGCCGTGCGCCAGTGCCGGGACTGGCAGGCGGCGGGTCGCGACCTGTCGGTTTCGGTCAACCTGTCGATGCGCAACCTGCACGACGCGCAGTTTCCGGGTGTGGTCGGCGCGCTGCTCATGAATGCCGGGATCGATCCACAGGCCATCGTACTGGAGATCACCGAGAGCGCGGTGATGGCGGACTCGCAGCGCGCCCTGGAGGCGCTGCGGCGGCTGCGCCAGATGGGCGTGCGGCTTTCGATCGACGACTTCGGGACGGGCTATTCCTCCTTGAGCCACTTGAAGCGCATGCCGGTATCCGAGCTCAAGATCGACCGGTCGTTCGTCACCGACATGCACGCCAATGACGACGACGCCATCATCGTGCGTTCGACCATCGATCTTGCGCACAACCTCGGGCTCACCGTGACCGCCGAAGGCGTGGAGGGCGAGGACGCCTACACGGTGCTGAGCGTGCTGGGTTGCGATCTCGCCCAGGGTTACTACATCAGCCCGGCCCTGCCGGCGCGCGAGCTGGAGGATTGGCTGGGGCGCTGCGCCTGGGGCCAGGCGCGCAGCCGCCGCGCGAACTGACCGCGCGGTTACTTTACGCGCATGCCGGGCTGCGCGCCGGCGTCCGGCGCGAGGATCCACAGCTCCTTGCCGCCGGGGCCGGCGGCCAGCACCATGCCTTCGGACACGCCGAACTTCATCTTGCGCGGCGCGAGGTTGGCGACCACCACGGTGAGCCGGCCTTCCAGGCTTTTCGGGTCGTAGGCCGAGCGGATGCCGGCAAAGATGGTGCGCGTGCGGCCTTCGCCCACATCGACCGTGAGCTGCAGCAGCTTGTCGGCGCCCTCGACGTATGAGGCCGCAATAATGCGCGCAATGCGCAGGTCGATCTTGGCGAAATCGTCGATCGAGATCTCGGGTTTGATCGGTTCCTGGGCCGGACCGGCGGTCGTGGCGGGTTGGCTTGCGGTGGTCATCTTAAGACCCTCTTTGGACTCGTTGAGCATGGCATCGATCTGCTTCGGGTCGATGCGGGCGGCGAGGTGCTGATACGGGTTGATCGTGTGGCTGGTGAGCAGCGTCTGCGCATCGGCCCAGGCGAGCGGCTCGATGTTGAGGAACGCTTCGACCTTCTGCGCCAGCTCCGGCAGGATCGGTTTGAGGTAGAGCGTGAGGAGGCGGAACAGATTCAGGCTCGTCGTGCAGACACGCTGCAGCCGGTCCCTGCTGGCCGGGTCCTTGGCGATCACCCACGGCTTTTCCTGGTCGACGTACTCGTTGACCTTGTCGGCGAGCCCCATGATGACGCGCACGGCTTCGGCGAACTCGCGGTTCTCGTAATGGGCGCCGATCGGGTTGGCGGCGCGCTGCACCTCCTGCACGAGCGCGTCCTGTTCGAGGCGCGCGCCGAGCCGGCCGCCGAAGTGCTGCGTGATGAAGTTGGCCGAGCGCGACGCGATATTGACGTACTTGCCGACCAGGTTCGAGTTGATGCGCGCCACGAAGTCCTCGAGGTTGAGGTCGAGGTCCTCGACGCGCGGCCCGAGCTTGCCGGCGAAGTAGTAGCGCAGGTACTCGGGGCGAAGGTGATTGAGGTAGGTGCGCGCGTTGATGAAGGTGCCGCGCGATTTGGACATCTTGTGGCCGTTCACCGTGAGAAACCCATGCGCGAAGATGGCCGTGGGCTTGCGGTAGCCGGCGCCCTCGAGCATCGCCGGCCAGAACAGCGCGTGAAAATACAGGATATCCTTGCCGATGAAGTGGTAGAGCTCGGTCTGCGCGTCCTTGCCCCAGAAGTCGTCGAACTTAAGGTCCTTGCGCGCGCACAGGTTCTGAAAGCTCGCCATGTAGCCGATGGGCGCGTCCAGCCACACGTAGAAGTACTTGCCGGGCGCGTCCGGGATCTCGAAGCCGAAATAGGGCGCGTCGCGCG
>CAYZVX010000096.1:0-8688 GCA_964482055.1 uncultured Acidiferrobacteraceae bacterium | reverse complement strand
CCACGCGCCGCGCGGCCGGCCCTGACCCGCCGGCAGCCGCTCGCACGCGCCATCGGCCGCGGGGCGCGCACGGTGGTCGATGCCACCGCGGGGCTCGCCCAGGACGCCTTTCTCCTCGCCGGTCTCGGGTACGACGTGACCGCCATCGAACGCAGTGCCGTGGTAGCCGCGCTCGTGGAAGACGGCCTGCGGCGCGCACCGGCGGCGCGCGACCGCCTGCACGTGGTCTGCGCCGATGCGGCGACCCTGCTTCCGACGCTCCATCCCGCACCGGATGCCATCTATCTCGATCCGATGTTTCCCCCGAAACGCAGGAAGTCAGCGGCGGTGCGCAAGGAGATGCACATGTTGCGTGCGCTGGTGGGCGAGGATACCGACGCCACCGAGCTCCTTGCCGTGAGCTTGCGCTGCGCTCGCCAGCGTGTCGTGGTCAAGCGCCCGGACAGCGCCGCGCCGCTTGCACCGCGCCCGGCCGTGTCGTATCCGGGACGGCTCGTGCGCTACGACGTCTATCTGCCCAAGCCGGGCTAACGTTTAGCGCTGCCTGGCCGTGCGCCCATCACGCCGCCCGCTCGCCAGCGTCCTGCATAATCGATGCCCGCTTCAGCAATTGTGATACAGACCGTGACAGTTTGAGGTATCGCATACTAGCCGCCGCGCCGCAACGCGCCTAAGCTGGACCCGTCCATCAACAACACCTGCCGCGGTAGGCAGAGGAGGCGCGCGATGAGACGACGACTCTATTTCTTGCTGCCCAGCGTGGAGCGGGCACATCAGGCGTTCGAGGAGCTGCTGCTGGCGCGCATCGATGAGGCGCATATCCACGCGCTCGCGCGCGAAGGCACCGTGCTCGGTGACCTGCCGGAGGCCACCTTTCTGCAAAAGAGCGACACCATGCACGGCATCCGCCTGGGGCTGCTGCTCGGTGGCGCGGCGGGCGCCGTGGCCGGGTTGGTGGCGCTGCTGTTTCCCCCGAGCGGCGTTGCCATGCAGCTCGGCGTGGTGCTCGCCACTTGTCTGGTTGGCGCCATCCTGGGCGGCTGGTGCGCCGGCGTGATCGGCGCGGATGTCGCCAACACCGAGTTGCGCGCATTCCGCGACGCCATCGAGCAAGGCAAGGTCCTCATGATCGTCGACATCCCGAAGGCACGGATCGAGGAAATTTCGCGCCTGGTCGAACGGCGCCATCCCGAAGCCGACATGCGCGGAATCGAGCCGTCGATCCCCGCGTTTCCGTAACGCTCGCCGCCGCACGGCCGGGTGCGCCCACTGGTGGACGCGCGCTCGCGGCACCGCTGAGCGCGCCCCATGCTAAGCTCCGCTGTCGAGCGACAACCGACAGCCGGCGCCGCGCGCCGCAAATCCGTCGATGGCCGACCCTTGGTTCTACTTTGCGGCGCTCGCCGAGGCATCCGAGCGCCTGTCCCTGAGCGGCGCGGAGGCGAGCCATGCCGGCGGCGCCCGCCGGCTGCGCGCCGGCGACCGGGTGGTCCTCTTCGATGGCGCGGGCACGGTGGCGAACGCCGAGATCACCGCGGCGGCGCCCGGCCGCCTTGAGCTTGCGCTCCTCTCGCATGAGCGGCGGCCAGCGCCGATCCCCCTGCATCTTGCCTGCGCGCTGCCCAAAGGAGACCGCCAGGCGACTCTCCTCGACATGGCGACCCAGCTCGGCATGACCGACTTCACGCCGCTCGTGTGCGAGCACAGCGTGGTCACGCCCGGCCCCAACAGCGCGGTGCGCTGGCAGCGCATCTGTCTGGAGGCCTGCAAACAGAGTCGCCGCGCCTACCTGCCGCGCCTGCATGCACCGCGCACGCCAGCGGAAGTGGCGCGCGAACATGGCCCGCTGGCGCTGCTCATCGCTGACCCCGAAGGCCAAGCGTTTGCGCAAGCCGCGCGCCTCACGCCAAATGGCGCGATGCTGCTGATCGGCCCGGAGGGCGGGTTTACCCGACAGGAGGTGGCGGCGGTGCGTGCCGCCGGCGGCGAGCCGGTGGCGCTCGGTGCTTCCATACTGCGCGTGGAGACCGCAGCCGCGGCGCTGCTCGCGCTCCTGGCCGAGCGCCTGCGCGGCGCATGCTAGGCTTGCCGGGGTAGCGGTGCGGTTGCTCGCGGTTGCCGGCGGCGGCGCGCACTCAACCGGATGCGACCGCCTTCCAGAGCGGCGCCACCACGATGCGCAGATGCGCGTGCGCCGTGCGCAGCGCGCGCTCGGCGGCCTTCGCATCTGGCGCCCGCGCGAAGATGAAGCCGAGGTAGCTTGCGCCTTCCGGCAAGGGCACGATCTCATAGCCTTCGCGCACCTCGATGCGCACCTCCTCGACGTAGGGAACGCGCTCGGCCGCCATCAGTCCCTCGACACGTCGCAGGATGCCGGCCTGCGGAATCGGGATCATTAGCACGCCCGCGGCGCCGTCTTCGCGCCGCGGTTCCAGCGGCTCGCCGAGGGCGTGGGCGAGCACCAGCTCCTCCAACCCGTAGCCAGTGCCGAAGCGCAGCAGCCGCCCGCACAGACCGCCGATCGTGCGCGAGGCCACTTCCAGGACCCACGCGCCTTCGTCGTTGATGCGGCACTCGGCGTGGATCGGGCCGTGCGTCAGGCCATAGGCCCGGCAGGCCTCGCGAATGCGCCGGCACAGCGTCTCGCGCGTTGCACCATCAAGACGCGTGGGGGTGATGTAATAGGTCTCCTCGAAGAACGGCCCGTCCAGCGGGTCCGGCTTGTCGAAGATGGCGAGGATCTCGAGCTCGCCCGCACTGAGCAGGCCCTCTACCGCGACCTCGAAACCCGGTATGAAGCGCTCGACGAGAAGATGCTGGCCTTCCTCGCCCGGCGCCTCGCCCTCCAGGATGCGTTCGATGCGCGCGCAGGCACGCAGCAGCTCGTCGCGATTGTTGGCGCGAATGACGCCGCGGCTGGCCGACATCGCCACCGGTTTGGCGACGCAAGGGTACTCGATCGGCTCGAGCTGTCCGGCAAGCGGCCGGCGCAGATCGATCAGCCAGTGGCGCGGCACGGCGGCGCCGGCCTGCGCGAGCCGCGCACGCGCAAGGTCCTTGCGCCGCGCGAAGCGCGCCGCCTCCGGTGAATTGTGCGGCAGCCCAAGCGCCTCGGCCACGCGCGCCGCCAGCTCCGTCGTCGCGTCGTCGGTGCCGAGCACCGCATCGAGCGGTCGTTCGCGCGCAGCCGCCAGCAGCCGCGCGACGGCTGCCTCGGGGTGCTGCAGATCGAGGCTGATTCCTTCGACGCCACGGGCCGCGATCGTGTGCTCGCCCTGCGAGGCGAGCAGGACATCGGCCCCGAGGTTGTGCGCCGCATCCAGATACGGCGCGATGCGGTAACTGCTGTGCGGCGCGATCAGCAGCACGCGGGCGCGGGCAGCGCGGTTTCGCATTGGACTTGCTGTTGGCTGTGTCACGGCCGGCACGAGCTTAAGACAGACGGGCTGAACAGTCTGTCACAAATGGGGCGATGCGGAGACCTGCCAGGCCGCGGCGGTCTGGCTGCCCGACCTTGCCGACCGTGCCGTTACTTGTTGAAACGGGCGACCGGCAACTCGGGGGCGGGTGGCGTCGATCCGTGCTGCGCGGGAAACACCAGATCGACCAGGCTGTGGTAGGCGTCCTTGTCGATATCGCTGAAGCTCACCGCCACACCCTTGTCGCTGACACGCCGAATAACCGCCGGCAGGCGATAGCTCTTGGCCTGGCCCTTGGAATTGAGCGTGAGCGCCAGCTCGACCTTGCCGCTGAACGGCAGGTCCTCTGGCGACGCCTCGATGAACGCACCGGTGACGCTGATGTCCTTTATCGTGCAGATGACCGCGCTTGCCTGGTAGTTGACCACGGCATCGAGCTCGATCGGCATGCGTGAATTGTTTCGGCGTTCGCTACCCATGTTCCCGTCCCCCTTCCGCCTGATCGGGACCGGCGGGCGGCGCCGCAAACACCGGGCTCCGCCTTGCTCCGCTATCCCACGACTGGTCGGTGACGTGTCTAAATTACTCGTTCCGCCAGCGCTTGTCGACAACCGGTCGATTGAAGGGGACGGACGGTTTCACTTGTGTTACTCGGGAACGAGCCAGTCGAGGCGGATACGGGCGTCGGTTTCTTGACGCAACATGCCAGCCAGTTGCGGAAGAAGGGTTTTCAGCGCCTCGTCGAGTCGCCAGGGCGGGTTGATCACCACCATGCCGCAACCGTTGAGACGAAACGCGCTGTCCTGCGGATAAATCGCGAGCTCGGCGAGCAGGATCTTGCGAATACCGCTGTGCCGCAGCGCCTCCTGCAGGGCCGCCGCCGGGGCGGGCAGCTTGATCGGATACCACAACGCGTAGATACCGCCGCGCCAGCGCGCGCGTGCAGCAATGAGCGCCTCGGCGGCACGATCGAATTCGTCTGCCGATTCGTACGGCGGGTCAATCAGCACAATGCCGCGGTTCTCGGGCGGGGGCAGAAACGCCGTCAGGCCCAGGTAGCCGTCCTGCAGGTGCACCGCGACCTGTCTGTCGCCGGCAAACTCCGCCTTGAGGCGACGGTACTCGTCTGGATTGGCTTCGCACAGCACCATGCGATCCTGCGGACGCAGGAAGTGGCGCGCGATTCCCGGCGAGCCCGGATAGAAGCGCAATTCCTCGCCGCGGTTGAGCGCATGCACCGCCGCCAGGTAATCGCCCAACGCGGGTGGCGGTGTTGTCAGCGCCCACAGACGCGCGACGCCCTGCTCGAATTCTCTTGTCTTGCGCGCGGCCTCACTGCCAAGGTCGTAACGGCCGGCGCCGGCGTGCGTGTCGAGGTAGACGAAAGGCTTGTCTTTGACCGTGAGCGCCTTGAGCAGCAGCACCAGAACGACGTGCTTGAGCACGTCGGCGAAGTTTCCAGCATGAAAGGCATGGCGATAATTCATCGCCACAGGCACGAGGAACGAGGAACGAGCGACGAAGACAAAGCAGGCGTTGCTTTTCGTACCTTGTACCTTGTACCTATCCCCTTAGCCAACCCGCAGCGCGCTCGGCGAAGTAGGTGAGTATGGCGTCGGCACCGGCGCGCTTTATCGCGAGCAGCGACTCCATGACCACGGCGCGCTCATCGAGCCAGCCGTTCTGCGCGGCGGCCATGAGCATCGCGTACTCGCCGCTCACCTGGTAGACGAAGGTCGGCACGCCGAACTCATCCTTCACGCGCCGCACGATGTCGAGGTAGGGCATGCCGGGCTTGACCATCACCATGTCGGCGCCTTCCTCGAGATCGAGCGCGACCTCGCGCAGCGCCTCGTCGGAATTGGCGCAGTCCATCTGATAGGTGTATTTATTGCCGGCGCCGAGGCTCGCCGCCGAGCCCACGGCGTCGCGGAACGGGCCGTAGAAACTCGAGGCGTACTTGGCCGAATAGGCGAGGATGCGGGTGTGGATATGACCGGCCTTCTCCAAGGCGTCGCGGATCGCGCCGATGCGCCCGTCCATCATGTCCGAGGGCGCCACCACGTCGGCACCGGCTGCGGCGTGCGACAGCGCTTGCTTGACCAGCACCTCCACGGTTTCGTCATTCAGCACGTAACCGCTGTCGTCAATCAGCCCGTCCTGGCCGTGGGAGGTATAAGGATCGAGCGCGATATCGGTGATGACGCCAAGCTCGGGAAAGTTCTTCTTCAATTCCCGCACCGTGCGCGGCACAAGCCCGTCGGGGTTGTAGGCCTCCTTGGCCTTGTTGTCCTTCTTCTCCGGCTCCACCACCGGAAACAGGGCGATCGCCGGCACGCCAAGGCGCAGTAGCTGCTCGGCCTGCTTGAGCAGCCAGTCCACGCTGACGCGGCTCACGCCCGGCATGCTGGCGACCGGCTCGGTGCGGTCCTCGCCCTCGATCACGAACACCGGCTGGATGAGATCGGCCGCGGTCAGCGTGGTCTCGCGCATCAGACGGCGCGAGAACTCATCACGGCGCATGCGCCGCGGCCGAATGCGCGGGAAACTGCCCGATAAACGTCGTCTGTCTATGCTGTTCATTCTGGTGCCGTCTATTGCAGTGCTGCGACCGCAATCACCCGTACGCGGCCCCCTGCCAATGTGTTGGCGCGTGGCGGCGCAAGCCACAAGCCCGCAGCCCCGCGCCTCGCCGTCCATCATCCGATTCCATGCTTAATAAGCTTAATAATGCCAGCCGCGCCTTTTTCTTTACCGGCGCTGACGGCAGCTGCCAAACGCAGCTTTTTCATTTCGCGAACTATGGGGAACTATCGGGAACAGCGCAAGAGGCGCGGCCTGTACGCTATGCGCCGTCAGCGAATGAGTCTGACTGAATACCTTGATGTTGGCCCCGAGCCTGGCAAGAGGCCGCTGAGGGACCCTCCATCCAGGTAGTCGAATGACTGCGGTGCACCATCCACGTCGCGAAAGCCGACCGATACACATAGCCTGCCAAGCGCGTCGACGGCTGCATCCACGGAGAAGCCTTGGTCAAGGTCAAGGCCAAACGGAATTGGTCCGTGGGTTTGTGAGTAGGGGGCTAAGGGAAAGCTGGCGAACCGCGCATCGATGTATTGGGGGATGATGAACCGTTCATTCTCATGCACGCCACGGACATCCCAGGTGTGGCTCGTTTGCGATGCGTACTCAGACATGACGCGCGCGCCGTGCTGGACCCTTACCGTATAGCGCGTGGTCGAGCCTGCGTGTATCGGAAGCAATGCAGGATACACTGCGGTTCCATCGCCCTCGCTCGCCGCACCCCTAGCCGATTCCTGGATTTCGCGTATCTTGGCGACCACCAAACCGTGCCTCAAATCCATATAACCGATACTCGTCTGCACGGAACTCTGTTCCCAAAGGTATTCCGTTCTATGGTAGCTAGCTCCAGATTCCATAAATTCGGGAAAGAACACGATATCGCTCGACGAATCGCTCGTCTCCAAGAGCGTGTAGCGTCCGGTAATATCTGACACCGCCACCTGACTTGCGCCTAACGACGCCGCCGTTCTCTTAGCCCAAGACGCGTTCCGCTGCATGTCCAGCCTGGTAGTAACTGACCACCCATTGGTGCGCGGCGCTGCGCAATCGAGCCAGCGCGTCGTGCCCGATGACGAGTACTCATAGGTTTCGACAATGCTATCGTCGTGAGATGTAGAAATGACTGCGACTACCTCTGCCTCCCCGGTGTAGTCGACCGCCGCATGGGAGGTGCCCGACCCGCGCTCGGTCGCCGTCCAGATGTCCGTGATCTTTACATCTAATTTCGGCTCGGGACACGGGGGGCTGGACGGCCAGCTCTGCGGAGTTATGCCGTCCTTCTGCACAACGAATGTCGCCCCTTCAGGGCTGTCCGAACTGCTGAAGCTTGCCGAGCTGACGCTCTCGGACAGGCGTAACATCAATCGCGACCGTCCGACCGACGACGCTCGGATGGTCTGCGCCTGTTTCCCGCTCGCGCTAAAGAACCATGGGCTTGCGATGGTCTCGCCATTGTTTGACCTCGCCGCGATCAACTGCCAGCCATCCGGTGCCGAAACTGGATCATACAGCGCGCTTGAGTCGCTTCGCCGAGCCGGACGCCGGTAGAGGATATCGCCACCAGCGTCGCGACAGATCGCTATTAGCCAAACGCGACCCTCATCGTCGCGCGCCAGTGCGGCGCCAAGTACGGGCTGCGGCGCACGCGCGAACACTCTGCCATCACGGTAGATTTCCGTGGAAAAGCCGGATACGCCGAAGTAGCGCTTATACGGACCGTTCCAGGAAAGCACCTTGGTGGGCTGTCCGCCTTCGTACCATCCCTTCCAGTCAATGTTTCCTGCCATCAAACCGGCATAAGGACTGATCTTCCACTGTCCGTCTTCGTTGTAGATATGCCTCGGTCCGGTGATGCCATCGGCAGGCACGTAGTTCGGCTCTACCAGAAAACCCGACAACGGCAATTGAAAGGCAATGGTCGCAAGGCCTTGTTCCTGGCCGATAGTCCCGCTGTACACGAGAACAAGAGGCGCCTGCTTGCCCAAGTCGACTTGGCTGAACTTTGGCTTCTCGGCCACGAGCATCCAACCTGTGTCATTCGCCAAACCCGTGACCGTGCCGCCCTGCAATATCGCAAGTGGTTTGCGCCGGCCATCGGCGGCATCGTAATAGAGCTCAAACACGCCGTCCTTGAAACTGTTCACCGCCCCCGACAGATTGCGCACCTCGATACGCAATTGATTGCCAGCGTCGGTGACGTCCTCGATCGCAAGGCGACCTCGAAAGAAGTGATCGATGAGCCCTGCGCTGTAGGCCACAGCCTTGGGGATGAGAAACGGATAGGCTGATTCGAAGTTGAACCGATTCAGGGCAAAGAGCTGCTGCGACGTCGGATTCAAGTCCTGGTCGAGGATCGAGAGTGTCGCCGCGCGGGGATTCGTGTCGGTTACCCCGGTGTAGTTATCGACCATATCCGTGGCGTAAAACAGCATCTCCCCGCTCACGGCACAGGCGGGCGGACCCACGCCGCACTCCGCACCGCACCCGGGTGGCGGGCATACGCCGGAGTTGACGAGTAAGTCCTCGAAACGCGCGACTTCGGGGGTAGTGCGGTTCCACTCAGGGAGCGCGTAATCCGGGTGCGAGGTCGCGGGGTTCACCCATAGGGTACCGGCCGACAAGAAATTGGTGTTGGTGAACTCGGCCAGGCCACTGCCCACGCTCGGGTGCACGGCGGCGTTGTGCC
>CAYZVX010000095.1:0-8737 GCA_964482055.1 uncultured Acidiferrobacteraceae bacterium | reverse complement strand
GCGAGCCGCGCGTCGCGCTCCGGCGCCGCCAGACGCAGGGCCGCGAGCGCCCGGTCCAGCACACCGCGCAGGCGGTTGTTGATCATGACCGGCTGCAGCTCCTCGCTCGCAATCGCCAGCGCCTCGCCGGTGCGCGCGTCCCGAATGTTGCCTGCGGCGCTGATCACCACGCGCCCGCGCGCGGTTGCCAAGGCATCGTCCTGCATGGCTTGGAGCACGGGGATCGCCGCGGGATCGCCCGCGGCCACGAGTTTGTCGATGGCCTCGATCTTGGCGTCGTTGTCGTCGGCGGCGAGCTGCCGCACGGTCGCTTCATCGAGGGCGAGCGCCGCGCCGCTCACCCATGTCAGCAGCAGCGCAAACAGTCGGGCAACGGCGAATCTCTCCATGCGTCGGGTGTCGTGTCGTTATCGTGATGCGTGGGGTCGGGAACACCGGCGGCGCACCTGCGCCGCCGGGTTTCCGGAGCGGTTGTGTTACAGGCCCTGCTTCGCCTCGTTGCCCGGAATGAACGGACTCCACGGCTGCGCGCGGATCGGGCCCGGCGTTTTCCACACCACGTTGAACTGACCGTCCGCCCGCACCTCGCCGATGAACACAGGCTTGTGAAGGTGATGGTTGGTCTTGTCCATGGTGAGCGTGAAGCCGGACGGCGCCTTGAAGGTCTGCCCACCCATGGCCGCGATCACCTTGTCGACATCGGTGGTCTTGGCCTTTTCCACCGCTTGCTTCCACATGTGGATGCCGACGTAGGTCGCCTCCATCGGATCGTTGGTCACGACCTTGTCGGCGTTCGGCAGCTTCTGCTTCTTTGCCCAGTCCTTGTACATCTTGATGAATTTGTCGTTCTCGCTGTTCTTGAGCGACATGAAGTAGTTCCACGCGGCGAGGTGCCCCACGAGCGGCTTGGTGTCGACACCACGCAGCTCCTCTTCCCCGACCGAGAACGCCACCACCGGCACGTCCTTGGCCTTGAGGCCCTGGTTGCCGAGCTCCTTGTAGAACGGCACGTTCGAGTCGCCATTGATGGTGGAGATCACCGCCGTCCTGCCACCGGCGGCGAACTTCTTGATATTGCCGACGATGGTCTGGTAGTCGGTGTGGCCGAACGGCGTATACACCTCTTCGATGTCCTTCTCGGCCACACCCTTGCTCTTCAGGAACGCGCGCAGGATCTTGTTGGTGGTGCGCGGGTAGACGTAGTCCGTGCCGAGCAGGAAAAAGCGCTTGGCACCGCCGCCATCCTTGCTCATCAGGTACTCGACCGCCGGGATCGCCTGCTGATTGGGCGCCGCCCCTGTGTAAAACACGTTCTTCTCGAGCTCCTCGCCCTCGTACTGCACCGGGTAGAACAGCAGCCCGTTCAGTTCCTTGAACACCGGCAGCACCGACTTGCGCGACACCGAGGTCCAGCAGCCGAACACCACGGCGACCTTGTCCTGGGTGAGCAGCTGGCGTGCCTTCTCGGCGAACAGCGGCCAGTTCGAGGCCGGGTCGACCACCACCGGCTCGAGCTTCTTGCCCAGCACGCCGCCTTTGGCGTTGATATCGGCGATCGTCATGAGGGCGGTCTCCTTGAGCGCCGTTTCGGAGATCGCCATGGTGCCGGACAGCGAGTGCAGGATGCCGACCTTGATGGTGTCGGCCGCCTGCGCGCTCGCGCCGAACAGAAGGCCGGCGCCCGCGGCGAGCGCGCGCCATACGCGCCGTCGTGCCACCGTAGGACTGCTGCCACTATGCGTCTGGTACATGGTTTTTCCCTCTTTCGGTTGGGTGGTTGGTGCTCGGTCAGGACGGCGCAGGCGCGCCGCCGCCTCCGTGCAAGATCGGGCCGCAGGCCGCGCCGTGGGCAACCCGTGCCGGACAAGCTCGCGTTTTGCTCATTCGTCCTGCCGTCCAAGTGGTAGTTGTTATCGCGCGACGCGACCGAGACAGCGCGCGGCACAGCGGCCATGCGTCTGTCTCCACACGCCCAGTGCGCGAGTTTTGTGCACGCTTGAGCAAGCGCTATGCCATCCGCAGATTCAATGACGATTCAGCGAGATAGCGTGGGCAAAGCGCTGCGGGCAGGGTCTCACCTGCACCAAGGAAGGTCGCCGCCACTGGTGAGTGCTTCATCCTGGCGCATAGCAGACTGCGGCGTGCATGAACCGACGGCCGGCCACAGGGACGCGCGCGGGTGCGGGCCGCGCCCGTTAGCGGGCGCGATAGCGTGCGGCGTAGTGCGTGGCCAACACCTTGCGCCGCTGCGCATTGAACCTGGTGTTCTGCGGCGGCGCCGGTTGCGCGTCGCGGGATACGATTTCCTTGGCGCGTCGACGCTTCTTCATTTCCGGTCCCGCTCCGGCTTGCCGCCGAACAGGTCATCGAGCGCGCTGTGTGGCGCATCGCCTTCAGCGGCCGGCGCCTCGCCGGCCCCGAACAACGCATTGACGCGCGATTTGGCGGCCTGCGACTTGGCGAGGTCTTGGGCGCGATACGCGCCCGGGCGCGGCTTGAAGTAGTCGCAAAAGTTGGCGCGTTCCTTGTCGCGCACCTCCTCGGCGCGCTCCTCGCGGCACTTGCCTTCCACGCGCGGGTCATAGAATTGGCAGAGCCGGCAGACGTGCAGCTCGGCGTGGCACTGTGGGCACTCGGCGCGGCGCGACAATGGCAACGGCACGCCCTTGAGCGCGGCCCCGCACTTCCAGCAGACCAGGGGTTCGTTGGCCATGTCCCGTTGATACCGCAGCGCGAGGCGCAAGTCAAAGCGGTCGTGCCGCCGATTTGGGCCCTGCGAGGCAGAACCTTGTCAGTGTAGGATGGCGGTTCGCCGCATGGATACCGTATCCGCCAACACCGTCCGGCGCGCCGCCGAGGCCTTCGATCTCGGGGGGCGCGTGCTCGATGTCCAGCCGCTCGGCCGCGGCCTGATCAACGACACCTTCCTCGTCACCACCGACCATGGCCGCGCGGTGCTGCAACGCATCAACCGGCGCGCCTTCCCGCAGCCCGAGCTCATCATGCAGAACCTGCGCGTGCTGCTCGCGCATGCCGCCCGCCACCCCGCCCCACGGGCGTTGCGGCTACCGGGCATCTGCCATACGCGGGACGGCGCCGACTTCCTCATCGACGCGCATGGTGCATTCTGGCGGACGCTCACTTACGTTGAAAACACGTGCAGCATCGAGCGCATCGCAAGCCCGCAACAGGCGCGCGAGGTTGGCCGCGTGCTCGGGCAGTTTCACGCCCTCGCCCGGGATCTTGACCCAGCGCGACTGCACACCACGCGCCAGCGTTTCCATGACACGCCCTGGTACTTCGAGCGGTTCGTGACGGTTCTCGCCGCCAGCGCCGTGGACACGGGCGAGGCTGATTTGCGCGGCTGCCTCGAATTCGCCGAGGCGCGCGCCAACCGGGTCGCGGTGCTCGAGGACGCGCGGCGCCGTGGTGAGCTGCGAGCGCACGTCATCCACGGCGATCCGAAGGTCGAAAACGTTCTGTTCGATGCCTCGAGCGGCGCGGCCGTGAGCCTCATCGACCTCGACACGGTGCAGCCCGGGCTGCTGCACTACGACCTGAGTGACTGCCTGCGCTCGGCCTGCAACCCGGTGGGTGAATCGCCCGCGGACCCGGCGCAGGCGCGGTTCGATCTCGACTTGTGCCGGGCGCTGCTCGCCGGTTATTTCGCCGAGACGCGCGGCCTGCTCACCGACGCCGACCTGCATTTCCTGCCCGATGCCATACGGCTCCTTCCGTTCGAGCTCGGGCTGCGCTTCCTCACCGATCACCTGCAAGGCGACACGTATTTCAAGGTCGCCTGGCGCGGTCAAAACCTGCATCGCGCACGCACCCAGTTCCAGCTCACCGCCAGCATCGAGGCGCAGGACGACGCGATCCGCGCGTTGGTCGCGGAGCTTGCGCGCGGCCAACCGCCCGCGCGCGAGGTTTCAATGCCGTGAACGGCATGGGGGTCAGACGTTGCGCGGAACGCCTGTGCTTGACTAGACTGGCGCACCCGACATCCGGAGCCTCCATGGCGCGCGTGAGAATTTACAGCACCGGCAGCTGTCCCTACTGTGACCGGGCGAAAGCCCTGCTCAACAAGCTCGGCATCGCCTATGACGAGGTGCGCGTCGATCTCGACCGCGCCGGCCTGAAGGAAATGCTCGCGGCGACCAATCATGCCCGCACCGTGCCCCAGATCATCGTCGACGGGCGCCACATCGGCGGCTTCATGGAGCTAACCGAGCTGCACATGGACGGCGGGCTCGACGGGCTGCTGCCCGCCAAGGCCTAGGCCCCGGCTAGGGCGCGGGTGCCGGCTTGAGGCCGGCGGCGGCGCCGACGCTCACCACGTTGCCCTGGGCGTCGGCGTAGCAGTTCACGCTCACGCGCTCCTCCGCGCCGCGCGCGCCCATCTGCCCGACCACGATGTCCTCGACGTAGAAGCCACGTTCCGTCGCGTGTATCCGGCCGGGCGCGACGATGCGCGCGTAGTCCGGCTGCGCGACGAGCTTGAGGGCGGCCGAGCGGCATGCCTCACCGGCGGCCCACTCGGCCGGGGCGATCACGCGTTGCAGCCACTGCCCGGCCACCGGCACTTCGCGCACCACGATGATGCCGACGAACAAGAGCAGAATCGCCAGCGGCGCGAGCCGCCGCAACCGCTGGCGGCGACGCTCGCCCTCGCGCGCGGTGGGCGCGCGGTGCAGGTCCTGCGGCTCCATGCCGGGACCGATAAGCGCGCTAGGCGCGGCCGACGTTGGCGTCGGTCGGGGAATGGTAGTACTCGCTGTCCTCAGCGAACTGCTGGACCAGGCGATGCAGCTCCGTCATGCGTGCGGCCGCCGTGTTGATCGAGGCGCAATCCTGGCAAGCAGCGTTGCCGCATGGCTGGCGCGAGTACAACCAGAACTGGATGGCGCCGGCGAGCACCCCGTCGGCAACGTCCCACACATCGGCCTCGCGCTCCTCGTTGGCGAGGCCATTGCCGATGTCCACGGTCTTGTCAAAGGCGGCGTCGAATACCTCGTCTGCTGTCTTCATGGCTGACCTCGATTCATAGGTCGCGTAAGGGAATCGCGAAATATTTTACTCCACTGGCGCCGCGTGCAAACCGGCGCTCAGCCCGCATCGCCGGACACTGCCGCGACCAGAGCCAGGTCCCCGGCCCGGACCGAGCCGAGGTCGAATTTCTTCGCGGCGGCGGCCATGCGCGTGAGCGCCTCGCCGATCGGCATGGCCGGCTGGTGCTCGCCCTTCTTGGCCTTGTGGAAACGCACAGGGTTGATGCGCGCCACGACGTAGGTGCGCAGGTACGGCGACTTGAAGCCGCGCGCCTCGAGCCCCTGCACGATGCGCTTGACCTGCGCATCGATCTCCATGAGACGTGCGGCGTAGTCCTCGCGCAAGCGCAGGCTCGCCGGCAGGGTCTTGTCGCTGAAGCGGTCGACCTTCTTGAGAAACGGGCTGTAGGCGCCGCCGGCGAAGCGCGGGTTCTTGGCGTACACGATGCCGAGCGTGAGCAGCTCCGGGGCCTCGAACTGCGCGGCGAATTCCTGCTCCTTGGCGCGCGGCTGGCGCTGCACAAGATTGCGCGCCATGCGGATCACCTCGAGGCTACGATCCTTGAGGTTGTGCGCCTTCTCGGTGTTGAGCGCGAGGATGCGAAACGCCAGGCCCTCATCGGGCGACACCAGTGCCGTGATCTGTTTGAGGCCGAGGTGCTTGGCCGCCGCGAGCCGATGCCGGCCGTTGGGTGTCCACAGCCTGCCGTCCTGCCCGCGCACCACGATCAGCGGATCGAGGAATGAGCCGCTCTCCTCGATCTTGTCGGCCAGGCGTTTGGCATGGGTCGGCGACAAATCGCGCTGAAACGGTGTGGGCTGTACCGCCTCGACTGGCAGCGCCGCGAGAAGTATCGGCCGTCCGGACAACGGCTCGCGGTAGGCGCCTAGCGCGGCGCCACCCGCGCCGCGCACCTGCGCGACGAGCTCGGCGACCGGCGGCGCCTCGGTGGCGAGCGCGATCTCGGCGGCGTTGAGACCGCGCTTTTCCCGGCGCGGCGCCAGGCGCGGCTTCTTGCTGGCGCGCCTCCTTGGGGTTTTCTTCGCGGCCATCGCCAGGCCATTGTGTCACGCGGACATGCGCATGGACAGGTAGGCCGCGGTGAGCAGCAGCGTCGCCGCGGTGACGGGAACACCAACGTGCGCGTGGCGCCGCCAGTCGATCACGATGCCGCGCCGCTGCGCGGCCTCCACCACGATGATGTTGGCGATGCTGCCCACGATCAGCAGATTGCCGGCGAGCGTGCTCACGAGCGCCAGCAGCGTGCCGGCCATCGGGTGCGAGGCAAGCGGCAGCAGCAGCATCACCGCCGGCACGTTGGACACGACGTTGCTCAACAGGAACGTCAATACGAACAGGGGCGCGGGATTCTCCAGGTGCACGCTGTGCGCCGCGAGCAGCCGCACGGCCTCGGCGCTGAGGCCGGTCTTCTGGAACGCGTAGTTGACGATGAAAAGCCCGATGAACAGCACCAGCAGCTCCCAGTCGACCAGCCCGAGCGTGGTGCGCGAGTGCAGGCGCCGGCTGAGCAGCAAGACGCCGGCCCCGGCGAGCGCTGCCAGCTCGCGCGGCCACGGCGCCAGGAGAAAGACCGCGATCAGGACGGCGGCGACGCCCAGCCCCTTGACGGTCTGCCAGCGATCGAAATCCGGGTCGCGCCGCGCCTCGGCCTCGACCGGCTGGTCGGCTGCCGCCGCACCCCAATGACCTCGCACCCGCCACACGATGAGCAGCCAGGTGACGAGGAGCCCGAGCGCAACGGGCGTGAGCGCCTCGAGCGAGTAGCGTCCGAAAGACATGCGCAGTGATTCGCCGATCAGCATGTTCTGCGGGTTGCCGATCAGGGTGAGCGCCGAGCCGATGTTGGCCGCGCAGGCGAGCGCCAGCAGGAAGGGCACGGGATCGAGCGCGCGGCGCCGGCAGGCCTCGATCAGCACCGGCGCGACGGCGAGGCAGATGACGTCGTTGCTGAACACGGCGGACAACGCCGCCACGACCGCGATCAGCGCCGCCAGGAACAGCGGCGGCGGCAGCGGGCGGGTCGCCAGCCGCAGCGTCACCCAGGTGTAGAAGCCGCCCAGCCGCAGCTGCGCGGAAATCACCATGAAGGAAAACAGCAGCAGCAAGGTCGGCAGGTGGGTCGCCGCGCCGGCCTCCTCGAGCGACACATCGCCGCTCGCCACCAGCACGATCGCGCCGAGCAGCGCGATGCCGGTGCGATCGAGCTGCAGGAACGGCAGCCCGCCCAGGATCATGCCCAGGTAGACGAGCGCGAAAACGATGACGACCGTCTCGGTCACAGGATCGGGGTGGGCCGCGCCGGGAGTCTAGGCGGTTTCGTGCTCCAGCCGGTTCAGGTGGGCGAGCGCCTGCGCGCGCGTGCTGCCGCAGCAGTCCGGTGCCGGTCTGAAACCGATGCATACCGCCGGACGCTGCGGCTGGCCGAACAACCGGCAGCGATTGTCGGCCGCGAGCTGCACGCAGCGCACGCCAGGCGGCTTGCCCTGCGGCATGCCGGGGATGGGTGAAGAGATGGACGGTGCAATGCAGCACGCGCCGCATCCGACGCGGCAGGCCATGCCCGCGCGTTCCTCGCCGGGCAAGGCTTTTGCGTCAGCTGCACACATGCACTAACTTTACCATCCCGCCCGCCCCGAGGCTTGCGCTGAGGTAACGACTGCCATGCCACCGCCGAACGCGCCGACCCGCGTCCTGATCCTGGGGGCCGCGGGCCGGGACTTTCACAACTTCAACATGGTGTACCGCGACGCGCCGCAGTATCGCGTGGTCGCCTTCACCGCCACCCAGATCCCGGAAATCGCCGGGCGGCGCTATCCGCCCGAGCTCGCCGGAGCGCTCTACCCCGCCGGCATCCCGATCGTGGAGGAAGAGGCGCTCGAAACCTTGTGCCGCGAGGAACGCGTCGATCAGGTCGTCTTCTCCTACAGCGATGTCACGCATGCGCTGGTGATGCACGCGGCCTCCCGGGCGCTGGCCCAGGGCGCTGATTTCGTCCTGCTCGGCCCGGCGCGCACCATGCTCAAGGCGCCAGTGCCGGTCATCGCGACCTCGGCGGTACGCACCGGCTGCGGCAAGTCGCCGGTCACGCGCTGGCTGTCGCGCCGACTCAAGGGGCACGGCCTGCGCGTGGCCGTGATGCGCCACCCCATGCCGTACGGCGATCTCGCGCGGCAGGCCGTGCAACGCTTCGCCGAGCGTGCCGATCTCGATGCGGCGCGCTGCACCATCGAGGAACGCGAGGAGTATGAGCCGCATCTCGCCATCGGCAACGTGGTGTACGCCGGCGTGGACTACGCGCGCGTGGTGGCGCGCGCGGCGGCCGAGGTCGATGTCATCCTGTGGGACGGCGGCAACAATGATTTCCCGTTCCTCAAGCCCGACCTGCACCTGGTGCTGGTCGACCCGCTGCGCCCCGGGCACGAAACCACGCACCACCCCGGCGAGGCGGTGCTGCGCATGGCCGACATCATCGTGATCACCAAGGTCAATTCGGCGCCCCGCGCGGACATCGAGCGCGTGAGCGCGGCCGCCCGCGCCATCAATCCGCGCGCCCCGATCGCCCGCGGCAGCTCGCCGCTCGCGGTGGACGACGCGGAACGCCTGCGCGGAAAGCGCGTGCTGGTGGTCGAGGATGGGCCGACCATCACGCACGGCGGTATGGCCCACG
>CAYZVX010000094.1:0-8825 GCA_964482055.1 uncultured Acidiferrobacteraceae bacterium | reverse complement strand
GGAGCAGCAAAATGCCGTGTGAGCGCCGCGCGCTGCTGCTGCTCAGCGTGGCGATCACGACCGCCGCCGCCAACGCCGCGCACGCCGAGCGCCCGCCCGCCGCGCCGAGCGCCCCGGTAAGTGCAGAGCTTCTCGAGTTCCTCGGCAGTTTCGAGACCAGCGGCGGCAAGGCCGTCGATCCGCTCTGGTTTCAGGACGACGTCAAGCCGGCCAAAGCCGATTCAAAGACCGCGCCGGCGGCCAGGACGCCTGGCGCGGCGACGCCCGCGGAGACCAAACCATGAAACCCCGTCTCGTCTTTTCGCTACTGCTCCTGCTGCCGCTGCTGGCCCAGGCCGAAGCCGACCGCCCGATCAGCTGGAGCAGCCTCGCGCCGGAAGAACAGCGTCTGTTGCAGCCCTTCGCCAGTCGCTGGGACAGCCTGCCCGCGGAGCGCCAGGAACGTCTGCGCAAGGGCGCGCAGCGCTGGGCCGCCATGACGCCGCAGGAGCGCGAGCAGGCGCGCGCACGCTTCGAGCGTTGGCGCAGCATGAGCGCGGAGGAACGCGCGCGGGTGCGCGAGCGCTACGAGCGCTTCCGCCAGCTGCCGCCCGAGGAACAAGAGCGCCTGCGCGAGCGTCGCGCGTGGTTCATGAGCCTGCCGCCGGAGCGCCGCGCCGAGCTGCGCGACAAGTGGGAGAGCCTGACGCCGGAAGAGCGCGCCGAGCTGCGTGAGCAATGGCGCGCCCGCGAGGCGCGCGCCAGCGAGCGCCGCGAGCGTGCCCCGCGCGCGCGGTGAACGTGGCTTCAGCCTCCGGAGCTCAAAGTTTCAACCCTAAACCTGAAACCTGAGACCAGGCTAACGCTTTTCGGCGCTGCCGCGAACCTCTTCGGCCGGGTACTTCTTCTCATTGAGCGCGATCTTGCGCTCGGCCGCCTGCATCAGGTCGACACCGAGCAGGTCGGCGAGCCGTACCAGGTAGAGCAGCACATCGGCGATTTCCTCTTCGACCGCGCGCAGGCGCTCCGGCGGCAGGCTGCGGCTCTGCTGCTGGGTGAGCCACTGGAAGTGCTCGAGCAGCTCGGCGGCCTCGACGATGAGCGCGCTCGCCAGGTTCTTGGGGGAATGGAACTGCTCCCAGTCGCGCGCGGCGGCAAACGCGCGCAGCCGCTGCCGCAGCGTCTCAAGCTCGTGCATGCGTTTCCGGCCCCGGTTCCTCGCCCACGGCCGCACTGCCGTTGCTGCGCAGGCGCGCCTTGTTCTGGTACATCTCCTGATCGACGTGCTCGAGCACGCTCTTCAGGTCTTGCCCCTGCTGCGGCGCGTGGCCGAGCCCCACCGACAGGCTGATGTCGATGGCCTGTTCCTGCGCCCATTGCGCCACGGCGTCCTGCAAGCGCTGGGCGACCTGCCGGGCCTGCGGCACGTCGGTCTCCGGCAGCACCAGCACGAACTCATCACCGCCGAAGCGCGCCAGCACGTCACTCGCTCGCACTTCCTGGCCGATGAGCCGGGCGATCTCGGCGAGTACCCGGTCGCCGACGTGGTGACCGAGGTTGTCGTTGACCGCCTTGAAGCGGTCCAAGTCGGCGAACAGCACGGCGTGGCCGGGGTTGTGCGCGCCGGCGCGCAGTCGAGCGAACAGTGGCTCGACGCGTTCGTACAGCGCGCGCCGGTTGAGCAGACCGGTCAGCACGTCGAGCGAGCGCTCCGCCTCGAGCTGGCGCCGCGCCCGGTCGAAGCCGGTCATGAGCGCGTAGGCATAGAGCACCAGGATCGCCCCGAACAGGATGAAATAGGCGGTGCTCATCGACAGCACCTTGTAGAAGTCCGCCAACCGCACCAGCAGCGCGCTCACGCCCAGAATGAAACTGCCCACCATGCCCTCGGCGAAGTAGCGAATGCCGTAGCGCAGGCCATTGCCGAGGATCACGACCACGTAGACCACAAAGGCCGGCGACACGACAATCGGGTCGGCAAGGATCGCGAACGTGACGCCTGCCAGGTCCGTCCAAAGGGCGGCGTGCCAGCGCGGCGGCGAGTACAAGCACCGGCGCGCATGCCAGAACAACACGGTTACCATGAGGCCGTAGACGAACAAACCGCCGAACAGCACCGGCGGGTTGACGAGCGTGCTGTGCCGCGGCGGCGAGCCGAGCGTGAAGTACAGCACGCCAAGCACCAAAAAGAAGTAGCGCGTCAGGAACTGGGTGCGTTGCTGGCCCCAGCTCGGCGCGCTCGACCAGTCGTCACGCCGCCGCGGCGCGCTGCGCCGCTCGGGCCCGATGCGTCGGTCAGTTCGGCGGCGCTGTTGCATGGTCCCGGAAGCCTCCCCTATGCGTTTGCGCGATCCCAGCCCGCGCGTCTCAGCCCGACCCAAGCCGCTGGCGCGCTCGGGCGATCGCCTTACGCACCTGGACTGGCGAGGTGCCGCCCAGATGATTGCGCGCCTTGACCGAACCCTCGAGCGTCAACGTCTCGTAGACGTCGTCCTCGATACGCGCGCAAAGCGCCTTGAGCTCGCCGAGCTCAAGCTCGGCCAGGTCCCGCCCCGTGTCGATACCGAGGCGCACGGCGCGCCCGACGATCTCGTGGGCGTCGCGGAACGGCACGCCCTTGCGCACCAGGTAGTCGGCGAGATCGGTGGCGGTGGCATAACCCTGGCGCGCGGCGCGCAGCATGTTGTCGCGCTTGACCGTGATCCCGGGAACCATGTCGGCGAAGACGCGCAAGCAGTCGAGCACGGTGTCGAGCGCATCGAACACCGGCTCCTTGTCCTCCTGGTTGTCCTTGTTGTAGGCGAGCGGTTGGCCTTTCATAAGCATCAGCAGCGCGGTGAGATCACCCTGCACGCGCGCGCTCTTGCCGCGCACCAGCTCCGGCACGTCCGGGTTTTTTTTCTGCGGCATGATCGAGGAGCCGGTACAGAAGGCGTCCGGCAGCTCGATGAAATCGAACTGGCTCGACGACCACAGCACGAGCTCCTCGGCAAAGCGCGACAAGTGCACCATGAGCAGCGCACAAGCCGCCACGAACTCGATCGCGAAATCGCGATCGGAAACGGCGTCGAGCGAGTTCTCCGCCACCGCGTCGAAGCCGAGCAGCTTCGCGGTGTAGCCGCGGTCGATCGGGTAACTCGTGCCGGCAAGCGCCGCGGCGCCGAGCGGCAGCACGTTGACGCGCACGCGGCAATCGCGGAGCCGCGCGGCGTCGCGCGCGAGCATCTCGAACCAGGCGAGCAGGTGATGCCCGAAGGTCACGGGCTGCGCCACCTGCAGGTGGGTGAAGCCCGGCATGATGGTCTCGGTCTCGGTCTCGGCGAGCGCGAGGATCGCCTCCTGCAGCCGCCGGATGGCGTCGCGCAGCGCGTCGATCCCGTCGCGCAGGTACAGGCGCACGTCGGTCGCGACCTGGTCGTTGCGCGAGCGGCCGGTGTGCAGCTTCTTGCCGACGTTACCGATGCGCGCGATCAGGCGCGCCTCGATGTTCATGTGCACGTCCTCGAGCTCCACACTCCAGGCGAATTCGCCGCGCTCGATCTCGGCCTCGATCTGCTGGAGGCCCTTGACGATCGCGTCACACTCGGCGTCGGTGAGCACGCCGACGTGCGCGAGCATCTTCGCGTGCGCGATCGAACCGGCGATGTCGTGCCGATACAATCGCCGATCGAAGTTGACGGAAGCCGTGAAGGCCTCGACGAACGCGTCGGTGGGCTCGGTGAAGCGCCCGCCCCAGAGCTTCTCGCCAGTCATTCCCGTGGTGGATCCGTTGTTATCTGAATGATGCCGCGGCGGGTCGGCACCGCCATTTGCAACCGCATTGGCCGCCCATCCGTACTCGCTACCCGACCGTCGGGCACAGGTTGTCGGCCCTGCGGGGCCGATCTATGTTCTGGGTCGAGAGTTGCCTGATCCGGACTCTCCTTTGTGCACCCCCACCCCGAATTCCGGATCAGGTCTTCAGCCCCCGTCCTTCGACGGGGGTTTTTTTTGGCCCTTGGGAAACAAGTATACTTCACGCGGTTCCCAGGCGAATCCCGACGTTGCGCCCGGCCCGGGCGTCTCGCCCGGGCCATGGGAACTACTATATGAGATGGGCAGGAGGGACAAGGGGCGTCCAACCGCCCCGCGCGGTCGGGTCCGGGAAGGCACCTGTCCCCGACTCGGCTGACAACCCCAAACACCGTCTCTTGCATGCGCTGATGTCGACGACCAACTCCACGCCACAACGTTTTGCGCCGGATTTCGCCTCGGTTGGCATGATCGTGCGCCTGCTGATCCTGGCCGAGATGATCGCACTGATCATTACCATTGGCCGCAACAGCAGCCTCAACGCCCAGGCCTGGCAGGAGTTCAATTTGCTGTCGGCGTTTGCGCTCGGCATCACCCTGGTGAGCTGGGTGGTGCTGCGCCTCGCCTCGCCGCTGCTGCGCCGCCTGTCGGTCGCGGTCGGCTCGCTGCTCGTGGTGGTGCTGCTCCTGCTCGTGACAGCCATCAGTACCGACGGGCTCATCTTCGCCCTGCATGACCTCGGGCTCATCGCGGAGCGCTGGCCCGAGTGGCGCGGGTCGTTCCTGGTGCGCAGCCTCCTGATCGCTGCGATCGTGTCAGTGCTGGGCCTGCGCTATCTCGTGTTGCAGCACCGCGCCGATATCGAGTCGCGCTCCCAGCAGGAGGCGCGCATGCAGGCGCTGCAGTCGCGCATCCGGCCGCACTTTCTGTTCAACAGCCTGAACAGCGTCGCCTCCCTCACGCGTTCCGATCCGGGCAAGGCCGAGATGGTGCTGCACGATCTCGCCGACCTGTTCCGCGTGCTGCTCGCCGACGCCCGCAAGCTCGTGCCGATCTCGGCCGAGCGCGAGATCTCGCGCCAGTATCTCGAGATCGAGAAGATCCGCTTGGGCGACCGGCTGCAGATCAAGTGGAACGTCGGAAACATCCCGCGCACCGCACAGATCCCGGCGCTCACCTTGCAGCCGCTGCTCGAGAACGCCATCTACCACGGCATCGAGCCACGCTTCGCCGGCGGCACCATCAAGGTCGAGATGTGGGCCGAGGGCGAGGTGCTCAACATCCTGATCAGCAACCCCCTGCCGGACATAAAGAAGGCGTCGCACTCCAAGGGCAACAAGATCGCGCAGGACAACATCCGCCAGCGTCTCGCCACCCAGTTCGGCGACCGCGCCAGCATGCAGTCGTTCGAGGAAGGCGGCCAATACCACGTCAAGGTCAAGATGCCGATCGTCGTGAGCGGATGATGGAGCCGGCCGCGATCAAGACGCCCGGACCGGGCCGCGCCACGCGTCTGCTCGAGGCGCTGCGCGCGAGTCTCGCACTGCCCGCCGGTCTCGAGGCGCGCGACAGCGATTTCCTCCCGGACTTCTGCCACGGGTGGCTGGTGTTCAACGTCATGGTGGTGGCGGAGCTTCTCGCCATCCTCATCACTCTGGTGATGCCGCGCGGGCTGGTGTCGCCCAACGCCGGACAGGACTTCCTGCTCATCTCGCTGTTCGTGCAGTGGGTGGCGCTGGCCGGGACCGCAACACTGTGCTTTACGCGCAAGTACCTCAATCGCCTGCCGAGCCTGCGCGCGCTCGGCATGGCCTATCTGCTCCTGCTGTGCGCGACCTTCGCGGTGAGCGAGGTTGCGGTGTGGCTCGCCTGGGCGCTCGGTCGCACGCCCACACCGCGCCCTTTGTGGTATGGCGATTTTCACCTGTTCAACCTGACCGTGAGCGCCATCGTCAATGGGCTGCTGCTGCGCTACTTCCTCGCCAAGCACGAGCTCAAGCAGCGCACCCTGTCCGAGGCGCGCGCCCGGCTCGCGGCGCTGCAGTCGCGCATCCGGCCGCACTTCGTGTTCAACAGCCTCAACATCATCGCCAGCCTCACGCGCTCCGACCCGGCCAAGGCTGAGGCCGCCATCGAGGACATGGCGGAACTTTTCCGCATGATGCTGTCGGAGGACGAAACGCTCGTGCCGGTGCGCAACGAGATCGAGGTGGCGAAGAAGTACCTCGCCCTCGAGGCGCTGCGCCTGGAGAACCGCCTGCAAGTGGAATGGGATATCGGCACCTTTCCGCGCAGCGCCGTGATGCCGGTGCTCACACTGCAACCGCTGCTCGAGAACGCGATCCGTCACGGCATCGAAGAGTTGCCGGCTGGCGGCATCATCAACGTGCGCCTGTGGGAGGCCGACAACCGCATCCACGTCGCGCTGCGCGGCCCGCTGGCCAGGGCGCGCGGGCGCGGCAAGCCGCCCAGGGAAGCGGTCGCGCAGTCGCTCGACAACGTCCGGCAGCGGTTTCGCAGTCACTACGGCGAGGCGGCGAGCCTCGACGCCAGTGAAGACAACGGTGAATTCCGCGTAGAAGTGGTGCTGCCAACGCGGGGAGGGAAACCATGAGAGTGCTGATCGTTGACGATGAGAAACTGGCGCGCGATCGCCTGCGCGAGCTGCTGAACGACATCGGCGGCTACACGGTCGTGGGCGAGGCCATGAACGGCACCGAGGCCGTGGAGAAGGTTTCCGCGCTCAATCCGGACGTGGTGCTGATGGACATTCGCATGCCCGGCATGGATGGGCTCGAAGCGGCCATGCACATGATGGGCATGGAAACGCCGCCTTCCGTGATCTTCACCACCGCCTACGACCAGCACGCCCTCGACGCCTTCGAGGTCAATGCGGTCGACTACCTGTTGAAGCCGATCCGCAAGGACCGTCTGGCCAACGCGCTCACCAAGGCGCACAAGCTCACCATCAAGCAGGCGCGCGAGATTCACCAGGCGCGCGCCGAACCGCAAGCGCGCACGCACATCAGCGTGCACCTGCGCGGCAACATCCGCCTCGTGCCGGTGCCGGATGTGATGTTCTTCCTCGCCGACAGCAAGTACGTGGTGGTGCGCACCGCCAACGAGGAGCACCTGATCGAGGATTCGCTCGTGAACCTGGAGAAGGAATTCGGCGACCAGTTCCTGCGCGTGCATCGCAACGCGCTGGTCGCCACCCAGTACATCAAGGGCATCGAAAAGAGCCCCACCGGCACCTGGCAGGTCGCGCTCAAGGGCTCGGACAAGAAGCTTGACGTCAGTCGCCGCCACACCGCCGCCGTGCGGCGCTGGGCGCGCAACCGCCCGAAGGCGGCCTAATGAAGCTCGCTCTTGCTCGGTTCGGGCACGCTCGCCACCGGGGCAGGGACAGGCGGCTTGCCGCACGCGCTGGCCAGACGCCAGTGACGCCTTGTTCCGGGGGCTTTCGGACCCTTACCCGCAAGGCGCAGCGCGACGGCCGGCGACGTTGCCGGCAACCGAGGTGAGGCACAGCTTGCGGATCGATTCGTCGAGCGCATCCCACAGCATCCCGCCGTAGAACTCGCGCGAGCTCATGCCGCGCAGCGCGCCCGCGAGCTCGCGCCCGTCCGGCGCGTAGAAGCGAATAAGCGGCGTGAGGCCTGCACCCTCGCGCCGTGCGAACTCATCGTGTCCCAGGCGCCGCCCGGCGAAATCGACGAGCACCGTGGCGCGATCAACGTTAACCTTGCGGATCAGCACGCGTCCGGCGTATGGCCCGCGCCGCTGCATCGGTTCGAGATAAAGATCCTCGACCTCGTGGCAGTAGGGACAGGAATCCGATGCGAAGAACAGCACGATCGGCGTGCCGCGCTCGCGCGCCGCTGCGGCGTCGGCCCGCAGGTCGCCTGCCTCGATGAGCGCCGCGCCGACCTGCACCGGCGTCACCGCCAGCATGCCGACAAAAAGCGTGACCAGCCGTTTCCTATATAATCGTCGCACGGCAAATCCCACCACCTCGCACCCCGCATGAACCGCCTGCGCCTCGGCACCCGCAAGAGCCCCCTCGCCCTGTGGCAGGCCGAGCATGTGCGCGGACGCCTGCAGGCCCTGCACCCGGGGCTTGTGGTCGAGCTCGTCAAGATCACAACCGAAGGCGACCAGATCCTCGACCGCAGCCTCTCGCGCGTCGGCGGCAAGGGGCTTTTTATCAAAGAGCTCGAACAGGCGCTACAGGAGCAACGCATCGATCTGGCGGTGCATTCCCTGAAGGACGTCACCGTGACGCTGCCCGCCGGCCTGCACCTCGCGGCGATACTCGAGCGCGAGGACCCGCGCGACGCCTTTGTTTGCGGGCGTTACGCGCGCCTCGCCGACCTGCCGCCCGGCAGCCGGGTCGGCACCGCCAGCCTGCGCCGCCAGTGCCAGCTGCGCGCCACCTACCCGCGGCTCGACATCCGCACGCTGCGCGGCAACGTCAACACGCGCCTCGCCAAGCTCGACAGCGGCGAGTTCGACGCCATCATCCTCGCCTGCGCGGGCTTGAAGCGCCTTGGCTTGGCGGCGCGCATCCGCGCCCGCCTGGACCCGGCCGAGAGTCTCCCGGCGGTCGGCCAGGGCGCGGTCTGCGTCGAATGCCGCGAGCAGGATGCGCGCACCAACGCCCTGCTCGCCCCGCTCAATCACCCCGCCACGCGCATCTGCGTCAGCGCCGAGCGCGCCATGAACGCCGCGCTTGAGGGCGGCTGCCAGGTACCGATCGGCGGCTACGCCGTGCTCGAAGGCGAGACGCTCTACCTGCGCGGGCTGGTCGGCGATCCGGACGGCAGCCAGCTCATCCGCGGCGAGATCCGCGGCGGCGGCGCCGACGCCGAACGCCTCGGGGCGGCGCTCGCCGAGGAGCTGCTCGGACGCGGGGCGCGCGCCATCCTCGACAAGGTCTACGGACGTGCCTGACCGCGGGAGGCCGCTCGCCGGCATCGGCGTGCTGGTGACGCGCCCGAGCGGACAGGCCGAGCCGCTCATCGCTCTGCTCGAGCAGGCCGGTGCACGTGCCG
>CAYZVX010000093.1:262-8880 GCA_964482055.1 uncultured Acidiferrobacteraceae bacterium | reverse complement strand
TCAAGGTCGTGTCCTGGTACGACAACGAGTACGGCTACACCTGCAACATGCTGCGTTTCGTGCAGCACGTGGCGAAGTAAGAAAAAGACAACCGCCCAACGCGGAGCCGCAGAGACGCGGAGAAAATCGGTTCTTCGAAATCGAATTGTCCGTATCCTCTGCGCCTCCGCGTCTCTGCGTTGAGTTTTCGAAGTTTTTAAGGAACCGAACATGTCCGTCATCAAGCTCACCGATCTCGACCTCAAGGGCAAGCGCGTGCTGATTCGCGCCGACCTCAACGTCCCCGTGAAGGATGGCAGAGTCACCTCGGATGCGCGTATCACCGCGTCGCTGCCGACCTTCAACCACTGCCTCAAGGCCGGCGCCCGGGTCATGGTGATGTCGCACCTGGGGCGCCCGACCGAAGGCGAGTACTCGGAAGAGAACTCGCTCAAGCCGGTGGCTGAGGACCTGTCGAAGAAGCTCGGCCGGCCGGTGCGGCTCATCAAGGACTGGGTGAACGGCGGTTTCGACGTCGCCGAAGGCGAATTGGTGCTGCTCGAGAACGTGCGCTTCAACAAGGGCGAGAAGAAGAACCTCGACGAAACCGCGCAGAAGTACGCCAAGCTCTGCGACGTGTTCGTGATGGACGCCTTCGGCACCGCGCACCGCGCCGAGGCCTCGACCCACGGGGTCGCCAAGTTCGCGCCGGTGGCGGCGGCCGGCCTCCTGCTCATGGAGGAGCTGGACGCGCTCAACAAGGCGCTCGCCAACCCCAAGCGCCCGATGGTCGCGATCGTCGGCGGCTCCAAGGTCTCGACCAAGCTCACCGTGCTCGAGTCGCTCTCGGAGAAGGTCGACCAGCTCGTGGTCGGCGGCGGCATCGCCAACACCTTCCTGGCGGCGGCGGGCAAGAAGATCGGCAAGTCGCTCGCTGAAGCCGATTTGATTCCGGTGGCGAAGAGCCTGATGGAGAAGATGCAGAAGCGCGGCGCAACGATCCCCATAGCGGTCGACGTCGTGGTAGGCAAGAAGTTCGACGCCAATGAGCCGGCGGTGATCAAGGACGCCTCGGCGGTGGCCGACGACGACATGATCTTCGACATCGGCCCGAAGAGCGCGCAGCAGCTCGCCGACATCATCATGCAGGCCGGTACGGTGGTGTGGAACGGTCCGGTCGGCGTGTTCGAGTTCGACCAGTTCGGTGCCGGCACCAAGAGAATCGCCGAGGCGATTGCCGCGACCAAGGCCTTCACGCTCGCTGGCGGCGGCGACACCATCGCCGCCATCCAGAAGTACAACATCTACGACAAGGTGTCGTATATCTCGACCGCCGGCGGCGCGTTCCTGGAATTCCTCGAAGGCAAGAAGCTGCCGGCGGTAGAGATACTCGAAGAACGGGCCAAGAAGTAGAACAGCCCAACGCGGAGACGCGAAGGCGCAGAGAAATCCAGTTTCATGGAATTGATAATCTCTGCGTCCTTGCGCCTGTGCGTTGAGTTTCTAAGGAGTTAAATTGCTGCGTAGAACAAAAATCGTCGCCACGCTCGGTCCGGCGACCGACGAGCCGAAAGTCCTCGACAAGATGATCGAGGCCGGCATCGATGTTGCCCGTCTCAACTTCTCGCACGATCTGCACGAGGTGCACCAGCGCCGCGCGGAGGCGGTGCGCGAGCGTGCCAAGGCCTTCGGGCGCGAGGTCGGTGTGCTGGTCGATCTGCAAGGCCCCAAGATCCGGATCGGCAGGTTCAAGACCGGCTCGATCACGTTGGTCGAGGGTGACCCGTTCGTGCTCGACGCCGACTACCCGCTCGATGCCGGAACGCAGGAACGCGTCGGCGTCACCTACAAGCAGCTGCCAGAGGACGTGAGCCGCGGTAACACCTTGTTGCTCGATGACGGGCGCATTGTGCTGTGGGTCGACAAGGTCGAGGGCAGTGCCGTGCGTTGTCGCGTGGTCGTGGGTGGCGAGCTCAGCAACAACAAGGGGATCAACCGCCAGGGCGGGGGGCTGTCGGCCAAGGCACTGACCGACAAGGACCGCCAGGACATCAAGATCGCGGCCAAGATCGAGGCCGACTACATTGCCATCTCGTTTCCGCGCAGCGCCGAGGATGTGCATGAGGCACGCGGGCTGTTACGCACCGCCGGCGGACACGGCGGCGTCATCGCCAAGATCGAGCGCGCCGAGGCGGTCGAGAACATCCAGTCCATTATCGATGCTTCGGATGCCGTGATGATCGCGCGCGGCGATCTCGGTGTGGAGATTGGCGACGCCGCGGTGCCGCCCATTCAGAAGCGCATCATCCGCATGGCACGTGAGCGCAACAAGGTCGTCATTACCGCGACCCAGATGATGGAGTCCATGATCGAGAACGCGATCCCGACTCGTGCCGAGGTCTCGGACGTGGCCAACGCCGTGATCGATGGCACCGACGCGGTGATGCTGTCGGCCGAAACCGCCGCCGGCAAGCACCCGGTGGCGGCGGTGTCGGCGATGGACCGGGTCTGCAAGGTGGCCGAGCAGGAGCTCGAGGTCTTGCGCTCCCGCCAGCGCATGGACCGGACCTTCCAGCGTGTCGATGAGGCGATTGCCATGGCGGCGATGTATACGGCCAACCATCTGGCGGTGAAAGCCATCGCCGCCCTTACGGAATCTGGGTCTACCCCGCTGTGGATGTCGCGTATCAGCTCGGGCGTTCCGATCTACGCCTTGACGGGCCAATTGCGGACGCGTAGAAAGGTCACGCTCTACCGGGGCGTGTATCCGGTCGCTTTCGAGATCACGACCTCCGATCATGCAACCGTCAACCGCGCGGCGATCGACGAGTTGCGCCGCCGCGGCACCGTGCGTGACGGCGATCTGGTCATCATCACCAAGGGCGACTTGACCGGAGTGATGGGCGGCACCAACGCAATGAAAATCGCCGTGGTGAAGTAAGCGGCGCGTGCCACCACGAACTGCAAATCTGAATCATGGCTAGTCAAACCTTCAGGAGGAAATAATGGCTCTGATAACCCTGCGCCAGCTGCTCGATCACGCCGCCGAGCACGGTTACGGCGTTCCGGCGTTCAACGTCAACAACATGGAACAGATGCGCGCCATTATGGAGGCCGCGGCCGAGACCGACAGCCCGGTGATCGTGCAGGCCTCGGCCGGCGCCCGCAAGTACGCCGGCGCGCCGTTCCTGCGTCACCTGATCCTCGCGGCGATCGAGGAGTGGCCGCACATCCCGGTGGTGATGCACCAGGACCACGGCGCCTCGCCGGCGGTGTGCCAGCGCTCGATCCAGCTTGGTTTTTCATCGGTGATGATGGACGGCTCGCTCAAGGAGGACATGAAGACCCCGGCGAGCTATGAGTACAACGTCGACGTCACCCGGCGCGTGGTCGACATGGCGCACGCCTGCGGCGTGTCGGTGGAAGGCGAGCTCGGCTGTCTGGGCAGCCTCGAGACCGGCATGGCCGGCGAGGAGGATGGTTCCGGCGCCGAGGGCAAGCTCGATCATTCGATGCTCCTCACCGATCCCGACCAGGCCGCCGACTTCGTGAAGAAGACCGAGGTCGACGCGCTCGCGATCGCCATTGGCACCTCGCACGGGGCCTACAAGTTCACCCGCCCGCCGACCGGCGACATCCTCGCCATCGATCGCATCAAGGCCATCCACAAGCGCATCCCGAACGTGCATCTCGTCATGCACGGGTCAAGCTCGGTGCCGCAGGAGTGGCTCAAGATCATCAACTCCTACGGCGGCGATATGGGCCAGACCTACGGCGTGCCGGTGGAGGAGATCGTCGCCGGCATCAAGAGCGGCGTGCGCAAGGTTAACATCGACACCGACCTGCGCATGGCCTCGACCGGCGCGGTGCGCAAGTTCCTGGCCGAGAACAAAAAGGAATTCGACCCGCGCAAGTGGCTTGCGGCCGCGACCAAGGCCATGAAGGAGATCTGCAAGGCGCGCTACGAGGCGTTCGGCTGCGCCGGTCAGGCCTCCAAGATCAAGCCGATCTCGCTCGAAGCCATGGCCATGCGTTACGCCAAGGGCGAGCTCGCGCCGAAGGTGAACTGATCGGGCTGTTTGCTGGAAACGAGCAGAAGGGGGCGGATCACCGCCCCTTTTTCTTTGAGCAGGGGCAGGCGCCTTGCCGCTGTGTGCCGGATTCGCCCGCGACACGGCTGTGGTCGTGGAACGACGCTGGGGCAATGCCGGCCGCTCCGAGCTCCTCGGCCATTGTTCCCGGCGGTGCTCCACCTCCAACATATCCCTGCCACGGTGCCCTTTCGCGTAATTCGCAATCCATGTGCATCGCGACAGTTGCCGAGGAAGTTGCCGAGAGCGACCGATCGCCGCTTTACAGTCTGGTGCGCCACAATTGCATTCTGCGAGCGTCGGGCAGATAGTAATTTCATGAAGCCCGAGCGCAACGAGTTTCCCTGCCCCTGTTGCGGCTATCTTGTGTTTGCGCGGCAGCCGGGGTCGAGCGAGAAATGTCCGATCTGCCTGTGGGAGGACGATCTCGCCCAGCTTCGTTTCCCGCGCATGCCGGGCAGCGCCAATCACGTGTCGCTGGAGGACGCCCAGCACAACTATGCCGATTTCGGCACGGCGGAACGTCGTCACCGAGGCGCGGGCCGGGCGCCGCTTGCGGGGGAGACGCGCGAACCGGGTTGGCGCCCACTCGACCCCAGGCGCGACAACATCGAAGAGCCACAGCCCGGTCACGACTACGGCGATACCTATCCGCTCGCCGACACCACGGTTCTCTACTACTGGCGCAACACCTACTGGCGAAGGCTGGCAAGCTGAAGCTGCCACGGCTTCGCGGGTGCCGACCAAGCGCGGTCCGGCGCCGGTTGCCAGCGCCGGGGCGAGCTAGCATGATGCTGCCACCAAAACCTCAGGGGGGGCCTGTGTGAATCGCGAAAAGGTCATCTTCGCCTTTTTCATCGTGCTGGCATTGACGGTCAACTTTGGTTTCTTCATTGGCGACATCGACAATCCGGATCACCATAACGTCTACGAGCTGTTCGCGGCGATCGTGGTGAGCCTGATCGCCACGGTCCTGAAGTTCGGCGACCGCACTCATCTCGGCTCGGTGCTGCTCGCCACCAGCCTGGTGGCGGACCTGCAGCTCATCGCCGCGGCGATCGTGTGGGGCTGGGTGGAGCAGGTGTCCGGCACGGGCCTGACGCCGCACGCGATGGCGGCGATCGTGTCGCTGTCAGGCGGGGCATTACTCGCCAACGTCACGTCCGTGGTGCTGCTCGTGGTCGAGACGGTCACGATCCGCCGTTGACGGCGCGATCATGCAGGATGTGATCTACGTTCTGCTGCGGCGGCTGCGCACGCCGCTCATTGTGCTGATCAGCGCCTACACCGTTGCGGTGCTCGGGTTCGTGCTGATCCCGGGGGTCGACGCCAACGGAAACCCGCACCGCCTGGATTTTCTCCACGCGTTCTATGTCGTGAGCTACACGGCCACGACCATAGGATTCGGCGAGGTACCCTATCCGTTCACGCCGGCCCAGCGCCTTTGGACCGTCGTCAGTATTTACGCGACGGTCATCGCCTGGGTATACGCGCTCGGCTCGCTGCTTGCGGTTCTCCAGGACCCGGCATTTCGCGCGTTGCTCGCCGAAAGCCGGCTGCGCCGCGGCGTGCGGCAGATCGGCGAGCCGTTTTACTTGGTGTGCGGTTACGGCGATACCGGCAGCACCCTGGTGCGGGCGCTGACGGACTATGGTTTGAAGGCGGTGGTCGTCGACATCGACCCGATGCGCGTGAGCGCGCTCGAGCTCGAGGACCTGCGCCGGCACGTGCCGGGACTGTGCGCCGATGCCGCCGAGCCGGAGGCTTTGATCAACGCCGGCCTGAAGAATCCGCGGTGCGCCGGCGTGGTAGCCGTGACGAACAGCGACGCCGTGAATCTGCAGATCGCCATCACCGCCAAGCTCCTCAACCCGAGCGTGCGGGTAATCTGCCGCGCCGAGAGTCGCGATGTCGGCGCCAACATGGCTTCGTTCGGCACCGATCACGTGATCAACCCGTTCGACATTTTCGCCGAGCGCCTGGCGCTCGCCCTGCACGCCCCGGGCATGTTCCTCGTGCACGAGTGGGTCACGGCCATACCGCACGAGCCGCTACGCGAGCCGATCTTCCCCCCGCACGGCCGCTGGATCCTGTGCGGTTACGGCCGGTTCGGAAAGGCGCTGCACGAACGCCTCAAGGGCGAAGGTGTGCCGGTCACGATCATCGAAGCTGATCCAACGCTGACCCAGCCGCCGCGCGGCACGATCGTCGGCCGTGGCACCGAGGCCCAGACGCTGCGCGACGCCGCTATCGAGACGGCGGTCGGCATCGTCGCGGGCACCGACAACGATGCTAACAACCTGTCGATCGTCATGACGGCACGCGAGCTGAATCCCAACTTGTTCATGGTCGCACGCCAGAACCGCCGTCCCAATGAGCCGATCTTCGCCGCCGCTGGCCTGCACCTCGTGATGCAGCGCCCGAGCATCATTGCGCACAAGATCTTTGCCCTCATCCGCACGCCGCTACTCGCCGATTTCCTGGAGCTGGCCCGTGGCATGTCGAACGAGTGGGCCAACGAGGTGGCGAGCCGCATCAGCGCCGTCACCCAGGACAAGGGCCCGCATATCTGGGCGGTGCGTCTTAATGCACAGGACGCGCCGGCTGTGTGGCAGGCGCTGATGGACGGGGAGACCGTCACGCTCGGGGCGCTTTTTCGAGATCCTCGGGACCCCGGTGAGCGGCTCGGCTGTTTTGCGCTGCTGGCCAGGCATGCCGACCAGGAGCCGCTCCTGCCCGAAGACGATTTCGTGCTTGCGCCGGGCGACGAGCTCCTGTTCTGCGGACGCTACCGGGCCGCCCAGTGGATGGACTGGACGCTCAAAAATGACAATGTGTTTGCCTACGTCACGCGCAGCGGGCGATCGCAACCCCGGGTATCGGCGGCCAGCTGAGTGTCGGCGTTCAGCGGGCGATCGGCGCACGTCGCCGTGGACTGGTCGGCGCCGCCATGCGCCGCCCGCTTACGCCGGCCGGCAGGAGCCGTGGCGCCTCTTTCAGCACGAAGCTCTTGAAAGCGTCGGCCGCGGCTGAGAGGCGCTTGCCCTTGCGATGCACTACATACCAGTGGCGCATGATGGGAAAGTCCTCGATGTCGAGCACCGCGAGGCGCTTCAACGCCAGCTCCTGCTCGATGGTGGCGCGGGAGAGCAGGCCGAGGCCGAGCCCGGCCTGCACGGACTGCTTGATGGCTTCGTTCGAGCCCACCTCCATGCCGGTCCGCAGCTTCATGCCGTGCTCGCTGAAGAAGCGTTCCATCGCGATGCGCGTTCCGGAACCGGGCTCGCGCACCAGGAAGGTTTCCTCCTGCAACCGCTGGAGCGAAATCTTTTTCCTGCTCGCGAGCGGGTGATCGGGAGGCGCGACCACGACCAGCGGGTTTTCCAGGAACGGCTCGGCCTCGACATCGGCCTCGGCCGGCGGCTGGCCCATGATCACGAGATCGACGGTGTTTTCGTTGAGCTGGCGCAGCAGCGTCTCACGGTTGGTGACGTCGAGCGAGACGGTCACGTCCGGAAAGCGGCGTGAAAAACTTCCAATCAGGGTGGGAATGAAGTAGTTGGCAGTGGTCGCCACCGAGATCTTGAGCCGCCCGCCGCTCACGCCCTTCAAGCGGTTCAAAACGGTTTCGAGCTCGTCCACCTGCTGGGTGATGTGGCGCGCGTACGCCAGCACCTCCTGACCCGGTTCGGTCAGGTGGATGCGTTTACCGAGCTGCTCGAACAATGCTACTCCCAGGCTTTCCTCGAGCTGCTTGACCTGCATCGAGACCGCAGGTTGCGTCAAGTGCAGCTCCTCTGCGGCCCGGGTGTAGTTCAGGTGACGGGCCACCGCCTCGAAGACCTTGAGCTGGCGAAGTGTCAGATGCATGGTGACGCACCAACCTAACAATAAATAAAATGTTATCATAATAATCACTAAATGTGACTGTAATTTATAGTTAAGTCAGCATAGTATCTGCGGGCATTATCGGGCCGGTTGCTCCCATTCGTAGCGAGCTTCGGAGCCGTTTCCAGGACAATCGTGCCGTACGATTTCAACGAGGAGGCCACATGAGCACCAAAGGCAACGTCAAAACGTACAAAGCAGGCGTCAAGGAGTACCGCGAAACCTATTGGGAACCAGACTACAAAATCCAGGACACCGACATCCTGGCCTGCTTCAAGATCACCCCGCAGCCGGGCGTGCCGCGCGAAGAGGCCGCGGCGGCCGTGGCTGCCGAGTCGTCCACCGGCACCTGGACCACGGTGTGGACCGACCTGCTGACCGATCTTTACCACTACAAGGGTCGCGCCTATCGCATCGAGGACGTGCCGGGCGACGACACCTGCTTCTACGCCTTCGTCGCCTACCCGATCGACCTGTTCGAGGAAGGCTCGGTGGTGAACGTGTTCACCTCGCTCGTGGGCAACGTGTTCGGCTTCAAGGCCGTGCGCGCCCTGCGCCTCGAGGACGTGCGCTTCCCGATCGCTTATGTGAAGACCTGTGGCGGTCCCCCGCACGGCATCCAGGTCGAGCGCGACATCATGAACAAGTACGGCCGCCCGC
>CAYZVX010000093.1:0-191 GCA_964482055.1 uncultured Acidiferrobacteraceae bacterium | reverse complement strand
CGGTCTCGACTTCACCAAGGATGACGAGAACGTCAACTCCCAGCCGTTCATGCGCTGGAAGCAGCGCTTCGACTTCGTGATGGAGGCGATCCACAAGGCCGAGCGTGAGACTGGCGAGCGCAAGGGCCACTATCTCAACGTGACCGCCCCGACCCCGGAAGAGATGTACAAGCGTGCCGAGTACGCCAAGG
>CAYZVX010000092.1:0-8971 GCA_964482055.1 uncultured Acidiferrobacteraceae bacterium | reverse complement strand
CCCACGCTTTCGTGCCTCAGTGTCAGTGTTGGTCCAGGTAGCCGCCTTCGCCACTGGTGTTCTTCCCGATATCTACGCATTTCACCGCTACACCGGGAATTCCACTACCCTCTACCACACTCTAGTCTGCCAGTATCAAGCGCAGTTCCCAGGTTGAGCCCGGGGATTTCACACCTGACTTAACAAACCACCTACGCACGCTTTACGCCCAGTAATTCCGATTAACGCTTGCACCCTCTGTATTACCGCGGCTGCTGGCACAGAGTTAGCCGGTGCTTCTTCTCTGGGTACCATCAGAGCCCAACGTATTAGGTCGAGCTTGTTTGTCCCCATCGAAAGTGCTTTACAACCCGAAGGCCTTCTTCACACACGCGGCATTGCTGGATCAGGGTTGCCCCCATTGTCCAATATTCCCCACTGCTGCCTCCCGTAGGAGTCTGGGCCGTGTCTCAGTCCCAGTGTGGCTGGTCGTCCTCTCAGACCAGCTACCCGTCGTTGCCTTGGTGAGCCGTTACCTCACCAACTAGCTGATAGGACTTGGGCTCATCTCATAGCGCGAGGCCTTGCGGTCCCCCGCTTTCATCCGTAGATCGTATGCGGTATTAGCCCGGCTTTCGCCGGGTTGTCCCCCACTACGAGGTAGATTCCCAAGCATTACGCACCCGTCCGCCACTCTACTTGGGGTTGCCCCCTTTCGCGTGCGACTTGCATGTGTTAGGCATGCCGCCAGCGTTCAATCTGAGCCAGGATCAAACTCTCCAATAAAAACTTGGTGTCCCCGAAGGGACGAAACTGCTGTTGACCGAGGTCTGCTCGCGCAGCCCCTGGTCACCTTTCATTGGATAGCCAAGGCTCGACTAAGCGCCCACACAAATTACTTGATCACAAATTTTAAAAGAGCAGGCCTGCCAGCCGCTTGGGCCGCCAGGCGATAGGGTCGCGCATTATACGCGGTTACCCTTATGCGTCAACAGCTGAATCGTATGTTTCGCAGACTAGGGAACTGGCCAAAAAACACCATGATTTTGGTCAAGTTCCAGGACCAGGTCTACGCCGTTACTGGACGGTTACCCGGGCAAACTTGCGCTTTCCTACTTGATAAATATGCGTCTGACCGGGCCGAACCTCAAGCGCGGGGTCTCTGACCTGCTCCCCGTCGATCCTTACCCCGCCCTGCTTGACGAGCCGGATGGCCTCCGAGGTGCTGCTCACGAGCCCGGCTTCCTTCAACAACCGCGGGATCGGCATGGGTCGGCCAGCCCCGGATAGCGACAGCTCGGGCATGTTTTCGGGCGCCTGACCCTGCTGAAAACGGCGCCGGAAATCCTCTAGTGCCTCGGCCGCGGCCTGCCGCCCGTGGAAGCGCGCCACCAGCTCCTGCGCCAATTCGAGCTTGAAGTCGCGCGGATTCACCTCGCCCCGCGCCGCACGCGCGCGCATCGCGGCGATCTCCGCGCCCGACCGGTCGAGCGAAAGCAGTTCAAAGTACCGCCACATCAGCTCGTCCGAGATGGACATCACCTTGCCGAAGATTTGCGCTGGCTCCTCGTTGATGCCGATGTAGTTGCCAAGCGATTTCGACATCTTGTTCGCACCGTCCGTGCCCTCCAGCAATGGCAACGTGATAATCACCTGCGGGACCTGGCCATAGTGCTTCTGCAGCTCACGCCCGACCAGTAGGTTGAATTTCTGGTCGGTGCCGCCCAGCTCCACATCCGCCCGCATTGCGACGGAGTCGTACCCCTGGAGCAGTGGGTACAGGAACTCGTGTATCGCAATGGGCTGCTCGTTCTCATAGCGCTTTCTGAAGTCGTCCCGCTCGAGCATCCGCGCGACAGTGTACTTGGCGGCCAGCATGACCAGATCGGCCGCGGTCATCTCGGCGAGCCAGCTCGAGTTGAACATAACGAGCGTCTTCTCCGGATCGAGAATCTTGAAAATCTGCTGCTCGTAGGTCCGCGCGTTTTCGATGACCTGATCGCGCGTGAGGGGGGGCCGCGTGGCATTCTTTCCGGTGGGATCGCCGATCATTCCCGTAAAGTCGCCGATCAGGAACAGCACCTCGTGCCCGAGGTCCTGGAACTGGCGAAGCTTGTTCAGCAGTACCGTATGGCCAAGGTGCAGGTCCGGGGCCGTCGGGTCAAACCCCGCCTTGATACGAAGGCGTCGTCCCGACGCGAGCCGTTCGACAAGCTCGGATTCGAGCAGGATCTCGTCAGTGCCGCGCCGAATGATTGCCAGGGCTTCTTCAGTGTCATTCATGGGCATCGGAACGCCCGCCAACTGGAGGCGGGATCATACCGGGCCCACTCGATGCACGAAAGAGAGATTGCGCGCCTCGCCTCGAAACGCGGCGAGGCGCGGCATGCGTACTGCACCGATCGTGTTTACCCCCGCCACTTGTTTCCATCCCTTGGACAGCTGAAACTTCAGTCATGCACCACTACATCGGGCTCATGTCGGGCACGAGCGCAGACTCCGTCGATGCCGTCCTGGTTGCGATCCCATCCGAAGCGCCGCTGCGGGTACTCGCCGTTCACTCCCATCCCTTGCCCCGCGAGCTTCGAATTGCGATCGAGGCGTTGATGAGCCGCGCCGACAACGAGCTGGACCGCGCCGGTGAGCTCGACGTGGCAGTCGGCCACCTGTTTGCAGACGCAGCCATGGCACTGATTGCGCATACGCAACTCGGCGCCCGACAGATACGTGCGATTGGGAGTCACGGCCAGACCATTCGCCACCGGCCGCAGGCGCACCACCCCTTTTCGCTGCAAATCGGCAACCCGGCGGTGATCGCTGAACGCACCGGCATCACAACGGTGGCTCACTTTCGTGCCCGCGATATTGCCGCCGGCGGCCAGGGTGCGCCGCTCGCCCCGGCATTCCACGCCTGGGCGTTTCGTTCGCCCAACCGCACCCGGGTCATTGTCAATGTCGGCGGTATCGCCAACATCACGGTCCTCCCTTCTGACCCGACTGCGCCAGTGGTGGGTTTTGACACCGGTCCTGGCAACACGCTCCTCGACCAGTGGATGCAACGGCATCATGGCAAGCTATATGACGAAAGCGGTGCGTGGGCAGCCAGGGGCATGGTGCGCGAGGAGCTCCTCGTTGCGCTCCTGGCCGATCCGTACTTCCAGCAACGCCCTCCGAAAAGTACCGGACGCGAGCACTTCAACCTTGACTGGCTCAATCGGTTCGTGACTCGTTTCCCGCAATTTTCGGCCGTCGACGTCCAAGCGACGCTGACACATCTCACCGCGCGCACCATCGCCCAGGCGATTGACGAGTGCGCGCCGCGCGCCGCGGAGGTCTTCGTATGCGGCGGCGGTAGTCACAATCGCTTGCTGATGGGGACGCTCGCGGCACTGCTGGCTGGGCGGCGCATGGATACCACGGAAGCGCTCGGGGTTTCGCCTGATTGGGTGGAGGCGAGCGCTTTCGCCTGGCTGGCACATCAGACGATGGAAGGAAGGCCCGGTAATCTCCCGAGCGTCACCGGGGCTCGGCATGCGGCGGTTCTGGGCGCTATCTACCGGGCATGAATTTCCCGGCCCGCCAAAATGCGTGTGTTGGCATGGTTGGGCATGGGCACATCAAACAGAAAGGGCCCGGATCGGGCCCTTTCGCGTCAACGTGTCGCGCCGCGGTCAGACGCCAAAAGACGACCCGCAGCCGCAGCTGGTCTTGGCGTTCGGATTCTTGATCACGAACTGCGCTCCGTGCAGGCCTTCCTGGTAATCGATCTCGGCGCCCATCAGGTACTGGAAGCTCAGGGGGTCGATCAGCAACGACACACCGTCCTTCTCGATTCGCGTATCGTCCTCGTTGGCCTGTTCCTCGAAGGTAAAGCCGTACTGAAATCCCGAGCAACCGCCGCCGGTCACGAACACGCGCAGCATCAGCGCCGCGTTGCCCTCCTCGGCGATCAGCTCCTTGACCTTGGACGCGGCGCTCGAGGTGAAGACAAGCGGTGCCGGCATCTCAGCGGTAACTGCAGCAGTCATGGCTACCCTCCAAATATTCCGAATGTCGATAACTATTCTACCAGATGCCGGCAATTCTGAGTCAACCCGTCAACAAATACCCTCAGGCGTCGGGGGCTTGCTCGGCGGTGCTCGCCGCCTTGAGTCGCGTGACATTCGCCTTTTCACGCCCGGCTTCGCCAGCCTCGCGGGTGAGGCTGCCGTTGACTATCGCACCCTGCGCCATCTCGATCAACTTGTAAAACACATCGCCCGCGATCTCGGCACGCGACTGCAGCTCGATGCGCTCCGAGGCGCGCACGTTGCCCTTGATCAGTCCGTTACTGATGATATGCGGAACCGTGACATTGCCCTGAATAACGGCGTGCTCGCTCAAGACCAGCGTGCTGTTGCCTTCGCCGACGGCTGTAACATTTCCCTTAATCTTGCCGTCGATGCGCAGCCCGCCGGTAAATACAATGTCGCCCTTGATTTCGGACTTGGCGCCGATGAGCGTATCGATCGTATTGCACGGCTTCTCGTTCGGGTTCTTGCTGAGCGCAGCCAACATGGTGGTTTCCCTCCGTCTCAATAGGTCAGTGTTTGCGGCCTTTTTCAGGCCTGTGGCCAGGCATAGGTCTCGGCCACCGCCTCACTCCCCCCGGCGGTAGTAACGTTGACCCGGATCTGGCGCGGCTTGAAGTTCTTCGGCAGCTCGATCCTGCCCTCGATGTCCTGAAAGTATTTCAGGTTTACGCTGATCGCTTTCTCCTGTGGCCGCGGATACTTGAGCACCGTTTCCGCGCCGGCCTGTATGCCGGTAATCTCAAAGTTGGCCGAACCGTAGATGGTGCGCTCGTGCTTGAGCGCCTGTACCAGCACGAGCTTGTAACGAAACAGGTTGCTCTGACCGGCCGGTTCGATATACAGGCTCTGAATCCGCAATCCGGCCTTCTTGTCGGCTGGAGAGATGATGTTGCGATAGAAGTTTAGCTCCTCCCGAAGCTTTACGATCTCCTGCGCCGAATTCTTGAGCGACCGCTCCAGGTCCTGGTACGCCGTCTGATCCATCTGCAGCGTACGCTGCGCGCGGGCCAGCGCCTCGCGCAACTCCTGATTCTCCCCGTTGAGGCGCGCGATCTCCTGTTTGAGCGCGTCCTGGGTCTGGGCAGCCGCAGAGCTCTCGAAACCGGCCATGCTGAGACCATAGTTGTAGATCCACAGGGCCGCTGCCACGACGGCTGCCGCCCCGCCGCCGGCCACGAGCAGTTTGGCGCGCGGCGACAGGCGCGGCTTGATCACGAGATCGCCGGTCTTCTTGCGATTGAACATCCATAACTTCAACATGTTCTCGGCTGATTATAGCGGCGCGGCGGGAGTGAATCGGTCGATGCGGCTAAGGCAGGAGGCCGGGCGCCGCCAGGCCCGCGCGTTCGTCCAGGCCGAACGCGATATTCATGTTCTGCACGGCCTGACCGGCCGCGCCCTTGACCAGGTTGTCGATCACCGCCAGCACCACGACGACATCACCCATGCCCCTTGAATCGTGGGGCGGCCGATGAACGGCGATCCGGCAGGTGTTGGCGCCACGTACCGCGCGGGTGTCCGGGTGGCTCTTGGGCGGCAGCACGTCGACGAACGGCTCCTGGGCATAGCGTGCTTCGAATACCTGCTGCACGTCGACCTCCGTGCGCGTGAGGCGCGCGTAGAGCGTGGCATGGATGCCGCGGATCATGGGGGTCAGATGCGGTACGAATGTCAGCCCAAGCGCCGCTCCGTGGACCTGCTCCAGGCCCTGCTTGATCTCCGGCCAATGGCGATGGCCGGCCACCGCGTAGGCCTTGAAGTTGTCGGCGGCCTCGGAAAAGAGCGTGTGCACCTCGGCCTTGCGCCCCGCCCCGCTCACCCCGGACTTGCAGTCGGCGATGAGGCAGGAGGGATCGACCAGGCCTTGCTCGATGAGCGGCAGGAATCCGAGCTGCACCGCGGTCGGATAGCACCCGGGATTCGCGATAAGCCGCGCCTGCCTGATGCGCTCGCGGTTGACCTCGGGCAGCCCATAGACCGCCTCGGCCACCAGGTCCGGACAGGCGTGGGTCATGCCATACCACTTCTCCCACAGCGCCACGTCCTTGATGCGGAAATCCGCTGCCAGATCGATGAGCTTGACGCCCGCCTTGAGCAGCGTGCGGGCATGCTGCATGGCGACCCCGTTGGGCGTGGCCGAAAACACCACGTCGCAGGCCGAAAGCAGCTTGTCGTCCGGCTCGCTGAAGACGAGGTCGACATGGCCACGGAGGTTCGGGAAAAGATCGGCGACCTTCCTGCCGGCCTCACCGCGCGAGGTAATGACCTTGAGCGCGGCCTGCGGGTGCTGCGCGAGCAGGCGCAGCAGCTCCACACCCGTGTAGCCCGTACCACCGAGGATACCTATTTTGATCACGACGCTCCCAGGAGAAGGACTTTCATGCCCAGCATCTGCGCCACGGACGCCATGGTCCGGTCGGCGGTGGCGAGTCTGTCTGTGCCGCGCATCGCCACAGCCAGATGCAGCGCATCGAGCGTCCGCAGTGCAGTGTCGAAGCGACCGATCCGCTCCTGCGCGGCCTCATAGTCGGCATGCTCCAATGGCAAGACCGTGTAGTAACCGTCGGCCACGTGGTTGCGGAATAATCTGGCGATGCGGCCCGCGTCATCCTGTTCCAGAGAGCGTTCCCGCACTTTCCGTGACAATGCAGACAAAAGCTCCACGCCGGTCAGCCAGCTGATCGCCGGGTCGGAGTGCGAGGTGAGGACCGACTGCGCGGTCTGCGAAGCGGGCTCTGGGCAGTAGTAGGCCGTGAGCACGCTGGTGTCCACGTACAGGCTAATAGCGTGCCTCCCTGCGCTCCTCGAGCAGATGCTCGGTCAGGGAACGGCCGCGCGCGCTGATGGAGGCCCGGAACTCGCTCAAGTCGGGCAGGCGTGCTGTCTTCGTGGTCCGCACCGGTGCCAGTCGAACCACGGGCTTGCCGCGACGCAAGATGATGACTTCCTCGCCGCGCGCGGCGCGGTCCAAGAGCTCGCTGAACCGTTCTCTTGCTTCCTTGGCTGTAATCTTCATCTGCAGTTGTTACCGCGTTCACCCCGGATAGGCATAAATGTACATAATACATGTACACCCGGCAAGCCAGCGCGCCTGCATCAGGCGTGCGTCCATCGAGACTGCATTCCTGCAGCGCGCAGGGCGCGGGTTCGTGCGCGGCCGCAAACCACCGCCTGGTTCGGCCGCGCAGGACTGGCGCCGTTCTTTGCGATGGTCGCCGGGGCATTCCCGGCGGTGGATGACATCCGGCTGTTTTCGGCGATGCGCGCTTGATCACCGGGCAGCCGCCTTGAACCCAATCAACGCCGCCATTTCGGCCAGCCGTTCATCGTGGCACGGAAAACCATCGGCAGCGCGGCCCCCGGGTTTGCAGGTTGCGGCAAAAAAAACGGGGCCCTGGCGGGCCCCGTCATGGGTACTGCATTTGTTATTGGTAGTCTCGATTCGCGTCGGCCGGGCTTAGAAGTCCATGATCATGCCAAGCGAGAAGCCGCTGGCCTTGCCACCGTTCTGGCTCGGAGTAGCGGTCGCGCCATGCCCGTTGCCGCCGATGCCAAACGACGTAACATTGTCGTCGTTCTCCGTCGAGGCGTAGACGGCGTAGATCCGGGTGGTCTTGCTGAAGTTGTAGTCCCAGCCCAGCGACAGCTGAGCGGCGCCGGTGTCCACGTTATTGCCGAGATCGTCGGCGACGTAGTACTGGGCCTTGAGGTAGTTGTTGCCCATCTTGAAGCCGACACCCAGACCAAAGGCGTCGCGGTCGGCACCGCTCACGAACCCAATGTCGCTCACGGTCTGCCAGAGGGCCGCGACGTCGAGCGCACCCAGGTTGACCTTGACCGCGGCGCGGATACCGTCCGTCGAGGACGCGCCCGTCGCGCTCGGGTTGTCGGTCGACAGGTAGCCAAGGCCCCAGGTGAACATGCCGTGCGTGCCGCGGATGTTGAGGGACATCTGCGAGCTCTCGTTCTTGGCTGCGTTTAGGGTCTGCTCCGTAGCGTAGCCATACTGCGCCTTGATCGTCATGCCACCGAAGTTCGGCGAGATGTAGTGCACGCCGTTCTGGATGCGCGCATCCATGCTGGCATAGTTGATAATGGCGCGCGATTCACCGAGCTGCTCGCGGTAGAAGAGATCCGCGATGCCGCCCACGTCCTTGGTCGCGGTGTCGATGACACCCAAGCGCACGGCGCCGAAGCCGCCCGACAGGCCGAGCCAGTTGTCACGGTTGGTCGAAAGCGTGCCCGAAGTTGTTTCAAGATTGGTGAACAGCAGCTCGTATTGCGCTTCGCCCTTCAGACCGCCGCCCAGGTCTTCGCTCGCCCGAATGCCAAAGCGCGAGGAGTTGTTAACGACTTGATTGCTGCTGTCCTCGACGCTGGGAGTCGTGGTGTCGATCGACAGTACGTCGAACGACAGGTGGGCGTGGCCGTAGACGGTGGCCGCCGCCTGGGCCGCGATCGGACCGGCAACGAGTGCGGCGCCAATTGCAGCAACGAGAAGCTTCTTGTTCATTAGTTCCTCCTGGAAGGAAGGTTGTTGGGTTAACCCGAATGCGGCGCTTAGGGTACGCCGCTGTCAAATATATAGCACGGTGATTTGCGGACGAGCAACATGTTTTTGCTCTATCGCAACACAAAATCGATGCTGTTGCGAACTTACAACTATGGCTTGTACCGGCTGGGTCCAGCATCCGCCGGACCGTTTATGACTGTGTTCTTTCAGAAATTGGCAACGGAACAACGTGTTAGCCCATAGCCCGTAGGGTGCGTGGAGCGCAGCGGAACGCACCGGGTCTGCAGCGCGCCACGCACGAGTGACATGGCTCGCTCAGCATGGTGCGCTGAAGCGCACCCTACGGTGGGTCACCCGTAGCCCGTAGGGTGCGTGGAGTCACCCGTAGGGTGCGTGGAGCGCAGCG